>CAXTFG010000007.1:0-43315 GCA_964243415.1 uncultured Beijerinckiaceae bacterium
GTGCAGACGCCGATCACCTCCTTCGTCATCGTCTCGGAGATGACGCAGGACCACGCGATGGTCATTCCGCTCATGGTGGCGGCGCTGGTGGCCGACGGTGTCTCCCGCCTCGTCTGCAAGGACGGTCTCTATCACACCCTGTCGTACGCCTTCATGCCTAAGGAGGTCGCCCGCGCTGACGGCACGGCCGCAGAGCCGACATGAGCGACCTGCCGCTCGATCAAGACTTCGATGCGCCGACCGGCGCGCTCGTACAGCTGACGCCGCTCGTCCGCCGCATCGTCGCCCCCAACCCCGGACCGATGACGTTTCGCGGGACCTGCACCTACGTCGTCGGCCGGGGCGAGGTCGCGGTCATCGACCCCGGTCCGGATCTGCCTGAGCATGTCGACACCCTCCTCGTGGCGCTCGCCGACGAACGCGTCGCCCACATCTTGGTGACGCACACTCATCGCGACCATTCGCCCGGCGCCCGCCACCTCAAATCGCGCACGAACGCCGCGATCATCGGTTGCGCCCCTTACGCGCCGGCCCGCCCGCCGAGCCCGTCGGAGGCGGCCGCCGTAGCCGCGTCTAACGATCTCGGTTACACGCCCGATTTGGTTCTGGGTGACGGCGATGAGCTGGAAGGCGCCGGCTTCACCTTGCGTGCGGTGGCGACGCCAGGCCACACAATGAACCATCTCGCCTTCGCGCTGCCGCAGGAGAACGCGCTTTTCTCCGGCGACCACGTCATGGCTTGGTCGACGACCGTCGTCGCGCCGCCCACCGGCTCCATGGGCGCGTTCATGTCATCGCTCGAGAAGCTGCGGCGCCGCGACGAAGCGATCTACTGGCCGGGGCATGGTGGTCCGGTGCGCGATCCGCAGCGCTTCGTCCGTGCCCTGCTGCATCATCGCCGCCAGCGCGAACAGACGATCCTCGCCCGGCTCTTGGCCGGCGATCGCACGATCGCAGAGATCGTGGCGGCGACCTACGAGAACCTCGATCATCGCCTCCAGCGCGCGGCCTCGCTTTCCGTGCTGGCGCATCTGGAAGACTTGTGCGCTCGAGGCGTCGTCGTTTTGGAGGACCGAAATGGCGAGGCTTCTTTCGTTCTAGCCTGACGTTCGCGGTGCGTCAGCTCTGGTCGACGGCGTCCTCAATGTCGGCAATCAGAGCTTCGACACGAGCTGCATTCGCGCCGGGTTGCTCCTGCCACGGCGACCGAGACACGGAGCGGACATCGATTTCTGTCCGATTTCCGAGCCCTCTCAACCGGATCGTCAGGTCGGCCGGAAACCCCATCAACGCCGGTTTCAACAGGATATCGATGTGGCCGGTGGCGAAGTTCTTGGGCGCCACCTCGTCGACGATCTGCCAGCGCCGCCGCTTGATGACCTTGTGGACGGCCTCCTCCGCATCTGCGACCTCCGCCTCAACGGTGAGCGTCTGCAGATCGGGATACAGCCGTTTCTGCAAGCCGATGTCGGCCTTCACCATGGCCCTGCTCGGTGTGCTGCCGTGACGTGCCGCGAGCGCGACGGTCGTCGTCAGGAAAGTCGGCGGATCGTCCGTGTTGGTCGAGACGTCGACCAGGGTGGGGACGGTCCGAGCCTCGACGGTGACGTAGGCGGGATAGGCGAAGAGGATCAGCGCGAGGACCAAGCCCGCGAGGGCCAGACCCACGCCGCGGAAACCGGTGCGCCAGATGACCGCCATGGCGAGGAGCGCGAACAGTACCGCCAAGCCGGCGAGAGCCAGCGCGCCGCTTTCGATGGCGAGCGCCGCCTTCGCGTCCAGTCCCTTGCGCGACAGGGCGATGCCGATCATGGCCACCGCGAGGGCGAAAATTGCCGTGTTGCGGCTCCACATCGCGGACCGGGCGAGAGGATCCTCCATGATGATGCGGCGCATGACGTCCTGGCGCTTCGTCTGATCAGCCGGCGGTCTTGGCCGGCCACTCATAATCCCTGAAGAGCGCGCGCAAGCCAAGCTTGTTCAGTTTGCCCGCCGCAGTATGTGGCAGCTCGGCGACGAACTGCACGTCGTCCGGCATCCACCATCTGGCAATCCTGTCCTGCAGGAAAGCAAGGATGTCGGACTTGCTCGGCGAGCAATCCGGCGTGGCGACGACGATCAGCAGGGGCCGCTCCGCCCAGATCGGGTGCGCCACCCCGATCACCGCCGCCTCGAACACGTCCGGATGCGCCACGGCGCAATTCTCGATCTCGATCGAGGAGATCCACTCTCCACCGGACTTGATGAGGTCTTTTGCGCGATCGACGACATGCATCGTCCCGTCCGGATCCATCGTGGCGACATCGCCCGTGTCGAAATAGCCGTCGGCGTCCAGTTCGCTCGCGTCTTCGCGGTAATAAGCCTTGGCGACGGCCGGGCCTCTCACCTTCAGCCGGCCGAACGTCACGCCGTCCCAATCGAGGCGATGACCGCCGTCGTCCGTGATGATCATGTCGACGCCGAACGGCGCGCTGCCCTGCTTGGCTTTCAGGTCGCAAACCGCCTCGTCCGACAAAGCGAGGCCGGCCGTCTTCAGTGCGCCAACGGTTCCGAGCGGGCTCGTCTCCGTCATGCCCCAGGCATGGTACACGTCGATGCCGAACTCGCGCTCGAAGACCTCGATCATTGAGCGTGGACAGGCCGAGCCGCCGACCGCCACGCGTCGCAGCACACAGGGTTTGCGGCCGATCTCGCGCATGCGGGCGAGGAACATCGTCCAGACCGTCGGCACGCCGGCACTGATCGTCACGCCTTCGGCCTCCATCAGGTCGAACAGGGCGGCGCCGTCGAGCTTGGGGCCGGGAAGGATCATGGCCGCGCCGGCCATCGGCAGCGCGTAGATCATCGCCCACGCGTTGGCGTGGAACATCGGCACGACCACGAGGAAGCTGTCGGCAGCGGTGGGGCCGATCGCCCCGCCGGCGCAGGCTCCCATCGCATGCAGGACGTTGGACCGATGCGAGTACAGGACGCCTTTCGGCGCACCGGTCGTACCCGACGTGTAGCACAGCCCGGCGGCGGCGTTCTCGTCGAGCGACCGCCAGCGGAAATCGTCGTCGGCTTCCGCAAGCCAGCTCTCGTAGGCGACGGCATTGCGCAGGCGCGTCGCCGGCAGGTGCGCCGCATCGGTTAGGACAACATAGCGCTCGATGCTCGGCAACCGGTCAGCAAGACGCTCGAGCAGGGGCACAAATGTGAGGTCGAGCATCACCACGCGGTCTTCGGCGTGGTTGACGATCCAGGCGATCTGCTCGCTGAACAGCCGCGGATTCACCGTATGGCAGACCGCACCGATCCCGGTAATGCCGTACCAGGCTTCGACGTGCCGCCAGGTGTTCCAGGCGAGCGTGGCGACGCGGTCCCCCGGCCCGATCCCGTCGACCTCGAGCCGCTTGGCGACACGCAAGGCCCGCATGCGGACGGTCCTATAGTCGGTGCGATGAAGCGGACCCTCGACGGAACGCGACACCACCGGCCGGTCGCCATGCTGGATAGCGGCGTGATCGATGATGCGGTGGAGCAGCAGGGGCCAGTCCTGCATCAGGCCGAGCATCGCGGGCCTCCGTGGCCTAAGGTAGACCTCGTCTACCACCTGGGCCGCTGGCGGACGACCCGACCTTCGTGCGGCGGGGCCGAAATGTCCCAAAAGAGCACGCTCCGGACGGGAGCCGAAAATCGCCTTAAGCCCGCGATTAACCGCACCCGCCGATTCTCAAGCCCGACGAACGCCGGCCGTTGTGGCGTCGCGGTTGTTGAGGAGAGTTTCATGGAGTTCACGCCGACTGTCGCCCCGGCGACGCAACGCAACGTCCCGCACGAGCTGCAGGCGCGCCTCTATCGCGAGGTCGGCGTCGCTGCCGTCGCAGCTGCTCTCGGCATCTCCGATGTCGCCGCTGCGCCGCGCGCGCCCGAGCAGCACGCGACGCCACAAGCCGCCTGACGCCGACTTCCACGTGCCTGAGACCGGCTGACGCAGCAGCCGGCTCCCTGAACGAATCTGCTGCGACAAGCGGTCCGATGAAGGTATAGTCAGGCTGCACGCCCGAGGCCCGCACCCATGCGGCTTCGCCGAACCAGATCGGGAACCGAAATCGTTCGAAACGGATGAAAAGCGTGTCGTGAGGTCAAATTCTTGAGCACGCTGCTTCTTCGCCACAGCTCCAGCCTCGACCACGACACCGGCCCTTCGCACCCCGAGCGGCCGGATCGCATCCGCGCGATCGACAAGGAGCTCGCCGATCCGCGCTTCGACAGACTGATCCGCGAGGAGGCGCCCTTCGGATCGAAGAAGGACATCATCCGCGTCCATCCCCGCGCTTTCGTCGACGCCGTCGAGGAAGCCGCGCCGAAGGAAGGCAAGCTCGCCCTCGACGGCGGCGACACCGTGATGAGCCCCGGCACATGGGCAACGGTCATGCACGCCGTCGGCGGAGCGACGTGCGCGGTCGACGCGGTGATGAGCCGGCAGGTCGACAATGCGTTCCTTTCGGTGCGGCCGCCCGGCCACCATGCCGAACAGCAGACGCCGATGGGCTTCTGCTTCTTCAACTTCGCCGCCATCGCCGCGCGCCACGCCCAGTCGATCCACAGCGCTGGCCGCGTCGCCATCGTCGATTTCGACGTCCACCACGGCAATGGCACGCAGGCGATTTTCTGGTCCGACCCGAGCGTGATGTACGGCTCGACCCACCAGATGCCGCTGTTCCCGGGATCCGGCGCGCTCGACGAGCGCGGCAACTACGACCAGATCGTCAATGCCCCTCTGCGCGCCGGCGACGGCGGCGATGTCTTTCGCGAAGCCATGGGAAAAATCCTGGCACGGGTCGACAAATTCGCGCCTGACCTCGTGATTGTCTCGGCCGGGTTCGACGCGCATTGGCGCGACCCGCTCGGCAGCATCAAGCTCGTTGAGGACGACTACGCCTGGGTCACGGACAAGCTGATGGAGCTCGCCCGCAAGCACGCCGGCGGCAAGCTCGTGTCGATCCTCGAGGGCGGCTACGACCTCGAAGGGCTCTCGAAATCGGTCGGCGCGCATGTCGAAACGCTAATGGGGGCATGATATCGCCTGCCCGCTTCGGATGTCACTGCGAGCGCAGCGAAGCAGCCCAAGGCCGCCAACACCGTCGATGCGATGGAGGCCGTGACCCTGGTTTGCTTCGCTTTCGGCTCGCACTGACGAGCGATCCGGATTTGCCTACACCATCTCGCCGCGGGCGATGAGCGCGGCGCGGCGGATCGCGTCGATATTGGCCCGGTAGCCGCCCGGCCCGTCACGGAACACGGCGCTGCCGGCGACGAGGCGGTTGGCACCCGCTGCGGCCACCGCTCCGGCCGTCTGCGCATCGACACCGCCATCGACCTCGATATCGATCTCGCGGCCCCGTGTCAGGGCTAAGACCTTGCGGATCTTCTCGATCGCGGAGGGCAGGAACGACTGGCCGCCGAAACCCGGATTGACGCTCATGACGAGGACGAGGTCGACGGCATCGAGCACGCACTCGATCGCCTCGACGGGCGTCGCCGGGTTGAGCGCCACGCCGGCCGCGACGCCCAGCGTCCTGATCGTCTGCAGCGATCGATGGAGGTGCGGCCCGGCCTCGGCGTGCACGATGATCGAGGTCGCGCCCGCCTTGGCGAACGCCTCGAGGTAGGGGTCGGCAGGTGCGATCATCAGGTGCACGTCGAACGGCTTGTCGGTGTGGGGCCGCATCGCCGCCACCACGCCCGGGCCGAAGGTGATGTTGGGGACGAAATGCCCGTCCATCACGTCGAGGTGGAGCACGTCGGCCCCGGCGGCCGCGATCGCGCGCACTTCCTCGCCGAGCTTCGAGAAATCGGCGGACAGGATCGACGGCAGGATCTGAAGCGGACGCATCGCAAAGCCCCGGTGGTGGAGCGCGTCCTAGAACAGTCCGTCCTCGAGCGCCATCGTGGAGGCCTTGCCGGCCTTGATCGCGGCGAACAGCCCTGCCGTTTCCGGCAGGATTCGATCGAAGAAGAACCGCGCGGTGACGAGCTTGGCTTTGTAGAACGAGGCGTCGCCGTCCGCGCCCGACGCGATCTTGGCCGAGGCGATCTGGGCGGCTTTGGCCCACATGAAACCGAGCGCGACATACCCGAAGAGGCGGAGGTAGTCGGTCGCCGCCGCTCCCGCCTCTTCCGGATCGCGCAGGGCTCTCTGGGCGATCGTGGCCGTCGCGAGCTGCAGCGCGCCGAAGGCCTTGGCGAGGCTCTTCACCTGCTCGCCCACGGCGGCATCGGCGCTGTTGGCCTCGATGAAGGCCGATACGGGGTGGAAGAAGCTGCGGAGATAGCGCCCGGTGTGCGCCGGCAGCTTGCGGCCGACGAGGTCGAGCGCCTGGATGCCGTTCGTGCCCTCGTAGATCATCGCGATGCGCGAATCGCGCACGAACTGCTCGACCCCGTGATCGCGGATGAAGCCGTGGCCGCCGTAGACCTGCATGCCGCGGCTGGCGTTCTCGAAAGCGAGGTCGGTGAAGAGCGCCTTCACCACCGGGGTCATGAGCGCGCAGAAGTCTTCGGCCTCCTGCCGCACCGCGGGATCGTTGCTCTTTTCGGCGCGGTCCAGGGCGCGCGCCACCCAGCCGCCGAGCGCGCGGCAGCCTTCGGTCTCGGCGCGCATGCGCATGAGGTGCTTGCGCACGTCGGGGTGCACGATGATCGGATCGGCGGGCTTGTCGGGATGCTTGGCGCCGGCGAGGGAGCGCCCTTGCAGTCGCTCCTTGGCGTAGGCGGCGGCGCTCTGGTAGGCGATCTCGGCGACGCCGAGGCCCTGGATGCCGACACTGAGGCGCTCCGAATTCATCATCGCGAACATCGCCTGCATGCCCTTGTGCGGCTGCCCGACGATCCAGCCCGTCGATCCCTCGAAGTTCATCTGACAGGTCGCCGAGGCCTTCATCCCCATCTTGTGCTCGAGCGCGATGCAGGTGACGCCGTTGCGCGCGCCGGCGCGACCATCGTCGGAGGAAAGCAGTTTCGGCACGAGAAAGAGGCTGATCCCCTTGATGCCCTTGGGTGCATCCGGCAGCCTGGCGAGGACGAGATGCACGATATTGTCGGTCAGATCGTGCTCGCCCGACGAGATAAAGATCTTGGAGCCGGTCACGGCGTAACTGCCGTCGCTTTGCGGCACCGCCTTGGTCCGCATCAGGCCGAGATCGGTCCCGCAATGCGCCTCGGTCAGGCACATCGTCCCGCACCAGCTGCCGTCGACCATCTTGGGCAGGAAGCGCTGCTTCAGCTCGTCGGACGCGTAGGCCTTCAGCGCCACGTAGGCGCCGCGTGTCAGGCCGGGGTAGAGGCCGAAGGACATGTTGGCCGAGCAGGTCATCTCCTCGACGAGCTTGGCGAGGCTTTCGGGCAGCCCTTGGCCGCCATAGGCCGGATCGGCGTTCAGCGCCGCCCAGCCGGCGTCGCGATAGCGCGCGTAAGCCTCGCGAAACCCCTTCGGCGTGCGCACGACGCCGTTCTCGAGTCGGCAGCCCTCGATGTCGCCGGATGCGTTCAGCGGCAGCAGCACGTCCTCGCAGAACCGCGCCGATTCTTCGAGAATCGTCTCAGCGAGATCGTCGCTCATGTCGGCGAAGCCGAGCCCAACGAAGTCGCTCATCGCGCCCATTTCGCTCAGCACGAACCGCATATCGCGGATCGGCGCCTTGTAGACTTGCATGGTGTCGCTCCGCTTTGCCGCAGCCGATTCGAGCCCGAGACGCCTCGGGCTTTCAGTTCCGCAGCGGCTTGCCCGTGCTCAGGGTGTGTTCGATCCGTGCCAGCGTTCCCGGCGTCTTGATCAGGCGCATGAAGACATGGCGCTCGAGGGCGAGGAGATCGGCTTCGGTGAGATCGTCGGTCGGGTCGCTCGGGCCGCCGCTCAGCACCTCGGCGAGACCGGCCGCGACGGTGACGTCGTGGTTCGTCGCCAGCCCCCGCGTGTGGAAATCGGCGACGGCCAGCTCCATCGCCAACCGACCGGACGCGCCCGGAAGCCTGATCGTCTGCGGCTCGGGCGGCTTGTAACCCTCGACGAGCGCGAGCGCCTTGGCCTTGGCATCGGCGAGAAGGCGGGAGCGGTTCATCGTGATCGTGTCGCCCTCGCGCAAGATCTTCATGTCGCGCGCCTCCGCGGCGGATTTCGCCGTCGTCGCCTTCGACACCATCTCGAACACCTTGGCCGGCGCCGGCATTGGTCCTTTGGGCATCGCCGGATCTGACGACCAGCGCATCAGCATCTCCTTGCAGCCGCCCCAGCCCGGGACGAGGCCGACGCCGCATTCGACGAGGCCGGCGTAGAGTTCCGCATGGGCCTGGACGGCATCGCTGTGCAACAGCACCTCGCAGCCGCCGCCGAGCGCGAGGCCCGCCGCCGCCGCGACGACCGGGAACGGCGCGTACTTGAGCTGCTGGAACGCGCCCTGCCCGGCCAGGGCGAGCTTCTCGATCTCGGGCCAGGCGGCGATGTTGGCGGCGAAGAGCGCCATGCCGAGGTTCGCGCCGACCGAGAAATTCGCGCCCTCGCTGTAGATTACCAGCGCCTTGTAGCTCTCCTTGACGACGCGGATGCTTTTGCCGAGCAGGTCCATGATGGGCTCGTCGAGCGCGTTCATCTTGCTCGTGAACTCGAAGCAGACAACGCCGTCGCCGATGTCCCACAGCGCGGCGGAGCCGTTCTTGAGCAGAGGCTTCGACATCAGCTTGATATCGTCGAGCAGTAGGACCCCGTCGGGACGCACGACGTCGTGGTAGGCGCCGTCGAGACCAAAGAACTGCCGTCGGCCATCCGCGACGCGGTAGAAGGTTTGCGTTCCGACCTGCTCCAACAACGGCGGAACCGCGACGTCCTCCGCCCTGAGCCGCTCGACGAGCCAGGCCGCGCCGATTTTGTCGATGAGCTCGAAAGGGCCTTCCTTCCAGTTGTAGCCGAGGCGCATCGCCTCATCGATCCCGGTGATGGCGCCGACGGCTTCCGGCACGAGACCGGCCGCATAGGCGAGCGTGCGCCCCATCACCCGCCAAGCATAGCGGCCGAGCTTGGTGTCGGACGACATCAGCGCGCGCAGATCCTTTTCCGCGCCCTTCAGTGCAGCAGGATCGAAGGTACCGGCCGCCGCGTACTCGCCGGAGGCGAGGTCGACCGCCTCCTTCAGCTTCCGCCCGTT
This sequence comes from uncultured Beijerinckiaceae bacterium, assembly GCA_964243415.1. Classification (GTDB taxonomy): domain Bacteria; phylum Pseudomonadota; class Alphaproteobacteria; order Rhizobiales; family Beijerinckiaceae; genus RH-AL1. The sequence continues at coordinate 9,183 of CAXTFG010000007.1, forward strand.
CGCCTTGCCCATGCGGTAGAAGCCGCCCTTGCCTTTGCGGCCGGTGTAACCGTCGGCGATCATCCTGTTCAGCAAGGGGAGGTCACGCAGGGTGTCGTGGAAAGCGTCGCTCGGCGGGAGCAGGCCGCCGAGGCTGGCGTTGACGTGCGGCATGAGGTCGAGCCCGACGAGGTCGAGAAGGCCGAACACGCCGGTCTTCGGGATGCCGAACGGCTTGCCCATGACGGCGTCGGCCTCCTCGATCGTGAGGCCGCCGTCGATGGCGTCGATCACGCCGCGCTGCAGCCAGTACACGCCGAGGCGGTTGGCGATGAAGCCGGGGCTGTCGTGGCACGCGACGATGCCCTTGCCGAGTTTGACGTCCGCGAAGGCGGAGAGGCGCGCCACCGTTTCGGGATCTGTCGCCGGCCCGGTGACGACTTCGAGCAGCCGCATGTAGCGCGGGGGATTGAAGAAATGGGTGATGAGGAAGTCGCGGGCGAAGGCGTCCGGCATGCCCTCGATCAGGGAGGCGAGCGGGATCGTCGAGGTGTTGGACGAGACCGGCGTTCCCGCCCGACGTACCGCGTCGAGCTTGCGGTAGAGGTCCCGCTTCACGTCGAGTCGCTCGAGCACGACCTCCACCACCCAATCGCAATCCGCGATCTTCGCGAGGTCGTCCGCGAGATTGCCGGGCGTGATCAGCGCCGCGTTGCGCGGCGACATCAGCGGCGCCGGATCGGTCTTCAGCATGCGCTCGACCGCAGCCCGCGCCACCGATGACCGGTCCGCCGCATCCTTGCCGACGATGTCGAGCAGCAGGACGGGCACGCCGGCGTTGGCGATCTGCGCTGCGATCCCGGAGCCCATGACGCCGGAGCCGATCACCGCGACGCGCCCGATCTCCCCGGCGGACATCAAAGTCGCTCCATGATGGTGGCGATCCCCTGCCCGCCCCCGATGCATTGGGTCGCGAGCGCGTAGCGACCGCCCTCGCGTTTCAGGAGGCTGGCCGCCTTGCCGGTGATCCGCGCGCCGGTGGCGCCGAGTGGGTGGCCGAGCGCGATGGCCCCGCCGTCGAGGTTCAGCGTCTCGTCGCGGATCCCGAGTTCGCGCATGCAGGCGAGCGCCTGCGCCGCGAATGCCTCGTTGAGCTCGACCACGTCGATCTGCGCCATCTCGATGTTGGCCCGCTTAAGCGCCTTCTGAGTCGCCTGGACCGGTCCGATCCCCATGATGTCGGGCTCGCAGCCGGAAACGGCGACGCTGGCGAGGCGGGCCAGCGGCTCGAGATTGTGCCGGGTCGCGAACTCTTCGCTGCACACGAGGACCGCGGCGGCGCCGTCCGTCAGCGGCGACGAGGTGCCGGCCGTCACAGATCCTTCCGCGTCGAACGCCGGCTTCAGCCCGGCGAGCGCCTCGAGGCTCGTGTCCGTGCGAACGCAGCCGTCGGCTTCGACGACCGCGCCCTTGGTGTGGATCGGCACGAGTTCGTCGCGCAGCTGGCCGGCGGCCTGCGCGGCGGCGGCACGACGATGGCTGCGCAGCGCCAGCTCTTCCTGCGCCGCACGGGTGATCTGCCAGCGACGCGCCACGTTCTCGGCCGTGTTGCCCATGCTGGTAAAGATGCCGGGCCGCTTGGCGTTAAGCGCCGGGTTCGGCATCGGGTTGAACCCGCCTTGCGGCACGCGGGTCATGCTCTCGACCCCCGCGCAGATGAAGGCATCGCCCGCGCCGAGCCCTATCTGGCCGGCCGCGATGTGGATCGCATGCATGGACGATCCGCAGAAGCGGTTGACCGTGGCGCCCCCTACCGAGAGCGGAAGGTCGGCCTGGAGCGCCACGAGCCGCGCCATGTTGAGGCCCTGCTCGCCTTCCGGAAAGGCGCAGCCGAGGATGAGGTCCTCGATGGCGGCGGGATCGATGCCGGTACGCTGGACAAGGGCCCGCACGACGTCGGCGACGAGATCGTCCGGCCTGACGCGGGTGAGCGCGCCTTTCCTCGCCAGCGTGAACGGCGAGCGGGCGTAGCCGGCGATGACGATGTGTTTCATGGGCAAATGGGTCCTGCGCTCGCGCCGCAGCGCTCCAGATTGAAGCCGACGACGATCATATCTCTTTTGCGCCGATCGGTGCAGGCGGCAGCCGCCCGCGTTCCGCTAAGGCCTCGAACGGCATCTAGGCTGCCTGCTCGCGAGAGCACCTTTCCTCCTCGACTAACTCCTTGCGGGACAGCTTGCCGACCGCCGTTTTCGGCAGGCTTTCGCGGATTTCGATCAGTTTGGGCTGCTCGATCTTCGAGAGGTAGTCGCCGAGGAAGCGTGTCAGGTCCTCGGAATGAACCGCGCTCCCGACGCGAAGCACAACGAAGGCCTTCGCCGATTGGCCGCGGTAGGGATCGGGAATGCCGATCGCGACCGCCTCGCACACGTCGGGGTGCTGGTAGAGAGCGTCTTCGATTACCCTGGGATATACGTTGTAGCCGCCGCACAGGATGATGTCTTTGATCCGATCGACGATGAAGATGTAGCCATCCTCGTCCACCGTGCCGATGTCCCCCGTCCGCAGCCCGAACCCGTCGAGCGCGACAGCCGTTTCCGCCGGCTGGTTCCAGTAGCCGCGCATGACCTGGGGACCGCGGATCACGAGCTCTCCCTTTGCGCCGGTCGGCACCCGCTCGCGGGTGACTGGGTCGCGGATCTCGACCGTCGTGCCGACGAGCGGGAGGCCGATCGAGCCAGGCTTGCCGCTGCCGTCGCTCGGATTGCAGGCGACGACGGGCGAGGCCTCGGTCAGGCCGTAGCCTTCGACGAGCCGGGTGCCCGTCACGCGCTGGAAACGCTCGCCGATCTCCTGGGGCAAGGGGGCACCGCCGGAAATGCACAGCCGAACATAGGACAGGTCGCGCCGCTTGGCTTCGGCTAGCCGGGCGATGGCGCCGTAGATCGTCGGGACGGCGGGAAACACCGTCGGCTTGCAGCGCAGCAGCGCTTTCAGCGTCGCCTTGAGATCGTAGCGCGGGAGCAGCACCATGGCCGCCGCCATCGCCACGGCGTAGTTCATCACGACCGTCATCGCGAAGACATGAAAGAGCGGCAGCACGCCGAGCACCCGCTCCTGTCCCCGCATGCGGGTCGGATCGTAGGCGACGACCTGCCACGTGTTGGCCAGGACGTTGGCGTGGGTCAGCATGGCGCCCTTGGGAGTCCCGGTCGTGCCGCCGGTGTATTGCAGCACCGCGAGGTCGTCCGCGACGATCGGTACCGGACGGACCGCACGCGTGCCGCCCAGAAGCCGCGCCCAGGAAATCCATGGGTCCCCGGCCGGAAGCCGGGCCCGGTGCTTATGCTTGAACACGCGGAACAGGGCGGCCTTCCCGAGTGGCAGAACGGCGGACAGCGGGCAGAGGACGATCCGGGTCACCCCCGTCCGCCTCACCGCCTCGGCGACCTTGGCGAACACGGGGACGACATCGATGACGACCATCGCGCTCGTCCCGGAGTCGCGGATCTGATGCTCGATCTCGCGCACGGCGCTAAGCGGATTGAAGTTGACGACCACGGCGCCGATGGCCAGCACGGCATAGTAGGCGATGACGCTGTAAGGCGTGTTCGGGAGACAGAGCCCGACGCGGTCGCCTTTCGCGATCCCGAGCGCCTGCAGTCCGGCGGCGGCACGGTCGACGCTGGCGGCGATCTCGGCATAGGTCCAGGTGCGGCCGAAGAAGTCCACGGCGGTTCTTTGCGGAAAGGCCGCTGCTGCCTCGTTAATCAAATGGTGCACCGCCACGAGGCGACGCGGGCCCTCTTCGTGCGGCTCCACTTCCGGCCGGGCTTTCGGCCCAACTCGCTCAAGCGTGTCTGACATGGCCTCGGACGCGTGGGCTCCCTGACGACAGAACACCCCCAAACGGTGGCCTCGACAAGGCAGCCTCTTGGCAGTGGGTAAGGCCTTCCGGCACATTTCGGCAACCCGGATCGCGACGACGCCCGGCTGCTTCGAGGGGCAATTCGTTGCGTTGACAGCATCGCTCGGGCTGCTAGCAGTCTGCCGCTCCCTCGCAGGGATACGTCATGAAGATTTTGATCCCGGTCAAACGGGTGGTTGATTACAACGTCAAGATACGGGTCAAGCCGGACGGGTCGGGGATCGACCTCGGCGGCGTCAAGATGAGCATGAACCCATTCGACGAGATCGCCGTCGAGGAGGCCCTGCGCCTCAAGGAGAAAGGCGTGGCGACGGAAATCGTCGTCGTTTCGATCGGCCCGCAGGCCGCGACGGACACCATCCGGAACGCTCTCGCCATGGGGGCGGATCGCGGCATCCTCGTCAAGGTCGACGGTCCCGTCGAGCCACTCGCGGTCGCTAAGATCTTGAAAAGCATCGTGGCGCAGGAACAGCCGCAGCTGGTGATCCTCGGCAAGCAGGCCATCGACGACGACTGCAACCAGACCGGCCAGATGCTCGCCGCTCTGCTCGGCTGGGGGCAAGGCACGTTCGCCTCCAAGCTGGCGGTCGACGGCGACAGCGTCACGGTGACGCGCGAGGTCGACGGTGGCGCGCAGACGCTGACGCTGACGCTACCCGCCGTCATCACCACCGACCTGCGCCTGAACGAACCGCGATATGCCTCCCTGCCCAACATCATGAAAGCGAAGAAGAAGCCGATCGCCGAGACGAGCGCCGCCGACCATGGCGTCGATGTCGCCCCGCGGTTGATGGTCCTCAAGACGACCGAGCCGGCGACGCGGCAGGCCGGCGTCAAGGTCACGGGCATTCCGGAACTCGTGACGAAGCTCACCGACTTGGGAGCGATATCGTGACGACGCTTCTTGTCGCCGACGTCGTAGGTTCGGCACCCGATGTGATGCTGGGCGACATTACTGCCAAGGCACTCACCGCGGCGCGCGCGCTCGGCGCCCCCGTCCACGTGCTCGTTGCCGGCGAAAGCGTCGCGGCAGCGGCCAACCGTGCCGCGGAACTCGACGGCGTCGACAAGGTGCTGGTCGCCGACGCCGCGGTCTACGCGCACGGGCTGGCCGAACCGCTCGCGGCGCTGATCGTCGAGGTCATGGCCGGCTACGATGCGGTCGTCGCGGCCGCGACGGCGTCGGCCAAGAACGTCATGCCCCGTGTCGCCGCGCTGCTCGACGTGATGCAGGTCTCGGACATCAGCAAGGTCGTCGGGCCGGACACGTTCGAGCGGCCGATCTACGCCGGGAACGCGATCCAGGTGGTCCAGTCGACCGACGCCAAGAAGGTCATCACGGTGCGCACCTCTTCCTTCGCCGCGACCGGGTCGGCTGGGGCCGCGCCGGTCGAGCCGGTCGCTGCGGCGGCGAGCGATCCCGGCGTGTCGCGCTTCGATGGGGACGAGCTCGCCCGCTCGGAACGGCCGGAACTCACCGCCGCCAAAGTGGTGGTTTCGGGCGGCCGCGCCGTGGGCACGGCGGAGAATTTCCAGCAACTCATCATCCCGCTCGCGGATGCGCTCCATGCGGCGGTCGGCGCGTCGCGCGCCGCCGTCGACGCCGGCTATGCTCCCAACGATTGGCAGGTCGGGCAGACAGGCAAGATCGTCGCGCCGGAGCTCTACGTGGCGGTCGGGATTTCCGGCGCCATCCAGCACCTCGCGGGTATGAAGGACAGCAAAGTCATCGTCGCCATCAACAAGGACGAGGAGGCCGCGATTTTCCAGGTCGCGGATTACGGCCTGGTCGGCGACCTCTTCACGGTTGTGCCGGAACTCACCAAAGCGCTCGCAAAGACCGGGTAGCTGCATGATCATCGCCGTCGCGATCGTCTCGACGGCTCTCTTCGCCGTGCCCGCCGCGCTTCTGCTGGGGCTCGTGATCTTCAATGCCCTGCTCGCGCGACGAGCGGAGAGACTGGTCCCGCCGATCGGGCGCTTCATCACCGTTGACGGCGTGCGATTGCACTACGTCGACGAAGGCGCCGGACCCGTCGTGTTCATGCTGCACGGCCTTGCCTCGCAGTTACAGACCTTCACCTACGCGCTCATCCCGCTTCTCAGGGATCGCTATCGGCTGATCGCTCTCGACCGCCCCGGCTCCGGCTATTCGGCGGCAGCCGGCTCCGCCACGCTGGGCGCGCAGGCGGCGCTGTTCAGCGCGTTCCTCGCGGCGCGCGGCGTCGAGCGAGCCCTCGTCGTCGGCCACTCGCTGGGCGGCGCGCTTGCGCTCGCCCTCGCGCTCGACCACCCGGAACGAGTCGCCGGCCTCGCCCTACTCGCGCCGGCGACGCAGCCGCAGGGCGAGCCGCCAGCAGCGTTGCGGGGTCTCGCCATCCGGTCGGACCTCGTGCGGTGGCTTACCGGCTGGACGATCGCCGCGCCGCTCTCCATGCGTCACCGCGACCAGATCCTGGCGGCTTTATTCGCTCCCGATGCCGTGCCGCCCGATTTCGCCGTCCGCGCCGGCGCCATCCTGACAGCAAGGCCCGCAACCTACCGAAACGCCGCGCGCGACCTCGTCGAGGCGGGCGGCGAGTTCGCGGCCTATGCCAAGCGCTACGGCTCGCTCACGATGCCCGTCGGCGTCCTGTTCGGCCGTGGCGACCGCATCCTCGACTACGCGCTGCACGGCGAAGCCTTGGCGCGGCAGATCGCCCATCTTCACCTCGACACCGTCGAAAACGGCGGCCATATGACTCCGATCTCGTCGCCACAGCGGTCGGCCGCTTTCATCGACGACATGGCGCGACAAACCGGTCTCTCACCGCGCGATGAAGGCCTCGGCGTCGGAGTCGCTCAGCCGTCGGCCGCGACGGGCATGCAATAGGCGGCGGCGATCCCCATGAAATCTTGGGCCTTCAGACTGGCACCGCCGACGAGGGCGCCGTTGACCTCCGGGATCGCCAGAAGCTCGCTGGCGTTGGTCGGCTTGACCGAGCCGCCGTAAAGGAGACGGATGGTCGCTCCGCCCGCCGGCAGTAAGTGCATGACTTCGCGCCGCATGAACGCGTGCATCTCAGCAATGTCATCGGAGGTCGGCGTCACGCCGGTCCCGATCGCCCAGATCGGCTCGTAGGCCAGCACCAGCCGGGAGGCATCGCCTTCGGTCGGGACCGACCCGGCGAGCTGGCGCTGCACCACGTTCAGCGCGCGGCCGACATCGCGATCGGCTTTGGTTTCGCCGACGCAGATGATCGCGTCCAGGCCTGCCGCCAAGGCCGCCCTCGCTTTGCTGCGAACGGCCACGTTGGTTTCATTGTGGTCGGCCCGTCGCTCGGAATGGCCGACGATGACGTAGCTCGCGCCGGCATCGCGAAGCATGAGCGGAGAGATATCGCCCGTGTGGGCGCCCTGCTCCGCCTTGTGGCAGTTCTGGCCGCCGATCTTCAGCGGCGTTCCTGCCGCGATCCGCGCCGCTTCCCTGATCAGCGTGGCCGGCGGGCACACCAGTACTTCCGCGTCACCCGCGTCGCCCCGCGACACCGCATCGCGAATCTGCTCGATTTCGCCGAGGTCCGCCTCCAGCCCGTTCATCTTCCAGTTGCCGGCGACGAGCGGTTGCGGATGTCGCGCCATTCTCGGCAGGTCTCCAAAGCGCGGGTGTCCGGATCAGAGCGATCCGATGACGGCGGTCCGATAGCACCGGCCGCCCTGTTCAGCAAAGGTTGCAAACAACCGGCCGTTCATGCACCACACCGCCTTCCAACACGTCAACGACGTCAGGACCCGGCGGATTTCGATATGCTCACGGAGATGCGCGCGCTTTCGCAGAACTGGTTCGGGCGCGCGATCATGGGTCTGGTGCTCGGCCTCATCATCCTCAGTTTCGCGGTCTGGGGGATCGGCGACCGCTTCACCAATTTCAATGCCGGCGAGCTCGCCAGGGTGGGGTCGACGCGGATCACCGTCGACCAGTACCGCACCGCCTACCAGACGGACCTGCAGCGGCTGCAGCAAAGACAGAAACGCGCCATCACCAACGACGAAGCCAAGCGTCTCGGCATCGACCGGCAGGTCCTGTCACGATTATTGACCGACACGATCCTCGACCAGCAAGCGGCCAAGCTCGGCCTTGCCGTCGGCGATGCCGAAATCGTCCAGAGCATCATGAAGGACCCGACCTTCAAGGGGCCGAACGAGAAGTTCGACCAGGGTGTCTTCGACCGTCTGCTGCGCGAGAACGGCTACACGGAAGCGAGCTACGCCAAGACGCAGCGGAGCCAGCTGCTCCGTCAGGACATCTCAAGCGCGGTGATCGGCCAACTCGACCTGCCCGGCGCGATGACGGAGGCGATCCACCGCTTTCAGACGGAAGTTCGCGACTTCGACTTTTTCGTCCTGCCGCCGAGCGCCGCCGGCCAGATCTCGCCGCCCAGCGACGCCGCCTTGAAGAGCTACTACGACGAACACGCCGGCGCCTACGTCGCGCCCGAGTATCGCAAGCTCGTCGTCCTGTCGGTCGTCCCGGTCGATCTCGTCAAGCCCGATGCCGTCTCCGACGCCGACATCGAAAGGCGATACGAGGACACTAAGGCGACCCGCTTCACCCAGCCGGACAAGCGGACCGTCGAGCAGCTCGTATTCGCCGACGCCAAAGCGGCCGAGGCAGCGATGGAAAAGCTGAAAGGCGGCGCCACTTTCGCCAAGCTCGTCACCGACGAGCACAAGAGTCCCGCCGACATCGATCTGGGCACGGTCGCAAAGAGCGACCTCGCCGATCCCGCGGTGGGCGAGGCCGCCTTCGCGCTGCCGGAGAACGGCACCAGCGGCCCGGTGAAAGGGCAGTTCGGGACGGTACTCGTCCACGTGACGAAGATCGTCTCGGGTCGTCAGCAACCGCTCCAGGAGGTCCGTGCCGAACTGAAGGACGAGCTCGCCATCGGCAAGGCGAAGCAGCAAGCGGCGAAGATGCGCGACGCGGTCGAGGACCAGCGTACGGCCGGCAAGACGCTGACCGAAGCGGCGGCAAGCGTCGGGCTGAAGCCGCGCACGATCGAGGCTATCGATGCCCAGGGCCGCGATAAGGCGCGCAAGCCGGTGGAAGGTCTCGCCGCCGGTCCGCAGCTGCTCAGGACGGCTTTCGCCACGGACATCGGAGCGGATACGGAGATGATCTCGATAGGGGACGGCGGCAACGCGTGGTTCGAGGTCGCCGGGATCGATCCGTCGCATCAGCTTGCGTTGGCCGAGGTCAAGCCTCGCGTCGAGGCAGGCTGGCGCAACGACGAGATCGGGCGACGCCTGGCCGCCGCAGGCGACAAGCTGGTCAAGGAGATCGACGACGGCAAGGCGCTGAGCGCCGTCGCAGCCGAGAACGGCAAACTCGCCGTTCAGAAAGCCGTTGCCATCGGCCGAGGCGGCGGCCCGCAATTGCCACAGCTCGTCGCGGCGGCGTTCTTCGATACGGTCGTCGGCAGGGCGGGCTCTGTCACAGACGGGGCGGAAGGGCGCATCATTTTCAAGATCGAGGCCGCGCACGTGCCTCCGCTCGACCCTAAGAAGCCGGACTTCGCCAAGCTGCTGGATCAGGTCAGAACCGGCTTCGAGGACGATACGCTTGCCCAGTACCTCGCCAAGGTGCAGGGCGATGTCGGCGTCAGCATCAACCAGCAGGCGCTGCAGACGGCGCTCGGTGACAGCGGCGGCAGTTGATGGCGGAGCCGTCCTTCGCCGACTTCTCGAGGCGCTACGATTCGGGAGCGGCTTGCCTCGTCACGCAGCGTCTCATCGGTGATCTCGAGACGCCGGTGTCCGCCTTCCTGAAGCTGTCGGCCAGGCGCCAGGGGCGAAGCTTCCTGCTCGAGTCGGTCGAGGGTGGCGCCGCGCGCGGGCGCTACTCGATGATCGGCGTCGATCCCGACGTCCTCTTTCGCGTTGTGGCCGGCAAAGCGGAGATCGCCCGAAACGTCGCCGGCGCCACGACCCACTACGTGCCGTGCGAAGAACCACCCCTGCAAGCGCTCCGCAGCCTGATCGCGACATCCCGGATCTCGGCCGCCGAGGCCGATCTGCCGCCGATGGCGGCCGGTGTCTTCGGCTACCTCGGCTACGACATGGTCCGCGAGATGGAGCGCCTGGCTCCGGCCAAGCACGACCCCATTGGGGTTCCCGACGCTCTGCTCATGCGGCCGACCGTGATGGTTGTTTTCGATACCATCCGCGATGAGATCGCGGTCGTGACGCCGGTGCGGCCCGTCGGCGGCGAGGGTGCCGCGGCGGCTTACGCCAAAGCAGAAGGACGATTGGCCGGGATCGTCGCAACGCTGGAAGGAGCACTCGCTCATCCAGGCGCTGCGCCGAGTGCTGCCGGCCCGATCGAGCCGACCTCGAACACCTCGCCCGAGCGCTTCGTCGCGATGGTCGATGAGGCCAAGGAGTATATCCGCGCCGGCGATATCTTCCAGGTCGTCTTGTCCCAACGCTTCTCGGCGCCGTTCGCGCTGCCGGCCTTCGCACTGTACCGCTCGCTCCGGCGGGTCAACCCGGCGCCGTTCCTGTGTTTCCTCGATTTCGGCGCGTTCCAGATTGTGTGCTCCTCACCGGAGATCCTGGTGCGCGTGCGCGACGGCGCGGTCACGATCCGGCCGATCGCCGGGACGCGCCCGCGTGGCGGGACGCGCGCCGAGGACGAAGCGCTTGCCGCCGACCTCCTCGCCGACGAGAAGGAATGCGCCGAACACCTCATGCTGCTCGACCTCGGCCGCAACGACGTCGGCCGCGTCGCGGCGATCGGGACGGTGAAGGTCACCGAGCAGTTCGCCATCGAACGATATAGCCACGTGATGCACATCGTCTCGAACGTCGAGGGCCGGCTCGACCCTGCCCACGACACGATCGACGCTCTCGCGGCCGGGTTTCCCGCCGGCACGGTCTCGGGCGCGCCGAAAGTGCGTGCGATGGAGATCGTCGACGAGCTCGAGATCGACAAGCGCGGCATCTACGCCGGATGCATCGGCTACTTCGGCGCTTTCGGCGAGATGGACACGTGCATCGTGCTGCGTACCGCCGTGGTGAAGGACGGCACCATGCACGTGCAGGCCGGCGCCGGCATCGTCTACGACTCGGACCCGGCGAGCGAGCTCCAAGAATGCAGCAACAAAGCGCGCGCGCTGTTCCGCGCGGCAGAGGATGCAAGGCGTTTCAGCCGGTGACCGGCCTCAGGCACCCGCCGTGTCGAACTCCGCGGCACGGAACTGGCGCGCGAGCCCGTCGAGCACGGCATTGATCATGCCGCTTTCCTCTCGACCGAAAAAGGCGCCGCCGACGTCGACATACTCCTTGATCACGACCCTGGCCGGGATGTCGCGGCGTTTCTTGAGTTCATAGGCACCGCCTCGCATCGTCGCGCGCATGACGCTGTCGATGCGCGCGAGCGGCCACCCCGAGACGAGGCATTTGTCGATGGCGCGGTCGAGCACCAGCTGGTCGGCCAGCACGCCTTTGAGGATGTCGCGGAAGAAAGCAAGCTCGGCCGGATTATAGCGCTCTCCTTCGATCTCGCCGCCGATCCAATGCGATTCGAATTCGGCCAAGATGTCCGGCAAGGGCTTGCCGGTCACGTCCATTTGATAAAGCGCCTGGACCGCGGCGAGCCGCGCTGCGGATCGTTCGACACCTGCCGCCATCAGCGAGCGCTCTTCATTTTCAGGCGCCACAGCGCCAGAGCGGCGCGAGCCGCATCTCCGCCCTTGTCGCCCTGCCCTGGATCGGCCCGCACGAGCGCCTGCTCCTCGTTTTCGACAGTGAGAATGCCGTTGCCGAACGGCAGGAGTCGAGAAACGGCCAGATCGGTCAAAGCCCGCGCGCTTTCGTTGCAGACGATCTCGAAATGGTAGGTCTCACCACGGATGACGCAGCCAAGCGCGACCGCGCCGGCGTAGTCACCTCGCTCGAGCGCCGTTGCCAAGGCGACCGCGATTTCGAGGGCGCCCGGCACGCTGACGATATCGACCGCAGCGCCCGCGTGCGTGAAGGCGCGAGTTGCCCCGTCACGCAGCTTGGCGCCGACCTCGTCGTAGAACAGGGCTTCGACGATCAGGAAACGGGCGCCAGCCGCGTCCACGGACGGCAGGACAGAACGGCGCGGCTCGGCCATTTTGCGCAGACTTCCGAATTTGGGCGTTGGAGGCGCTTGGCTAACAAGCGTGCCGCAAAAGGGCAAGCGGGACATTCGCCGTCAGCAGGCCACGTCTGGGCCGAAGCGGGATGCCACCGAGTCGATTATCGTGCCGAACGTGGCCAAAGAAAAAGCCCGGCCAAGTGGCCGGGCTTTTGAGACAGATGGAATGCTCAGGCCGCGTGAGCGCTCGTGTGGCTCTCGCTGGAATAGTGGCCGCACCAATCTTCTTTTCCTACCACGGGCCAGAGACCATGCGCATCGGGCGCCGGCTGCGAAATAGGCGGGTTAAAGCGGCACAGGCCTTCGTCGCCCATCGGCTTACCGGCATTGCCGTGATGGTCGTCGAAATAGGCGCAGCTATCGCAATGGCTCGTCATGTCCGTCTCCTTCCGATGCCGCCTTGCGGCCTTGAACACTGGAAGTCTTCTAATTTAGATTCGTTCCAAATGCAATAGGTTAGAGACGGTCTAAACTGCACGCGAGAAGGGCCACCTGCGACGTCTGTGTCGGCGAACCCGCCGGCCAGAACCCAGTTGCGACGACGGACGTCATGGAGTGAGCCGATGAAACTTGGCGATTTTCGCAAGCAGACGAAAGACCTCGGTGACAACGTCATCCTCGCCATCGCCGAAGTGGATGAAGCTGCCGCGATGAATATCAAGGAGATCGAAGTCGTCGACGACTCGACGGTGCGCGACCGTAAGGCTGAAGGTCAGGAAGCGATTGATCTTGATGGCGGCAAGCAGAAAACAGTAGTACTGCGGTATTAGCCTTTTCGAAAGATTTGGTTGGATCGACCCGCAGTCCGTTGCCGAACCGGAATCCAATCCGTTGTCGGCGGGACATTAGGTCGTCCCGCCGGCAAGCCTCTTAGAGCGCGGAGTAGCCTGACAGGCTAGAGGAATCCGAGGCTGAGCGCAGGGAGGATGGAGGTCGCAGTCGTTGCGGGAACGGAAAGCAGCGTGGAGGGAACGGACAGAATGGATCCGAGGATCGGCAGCGGAGAAGGAATGACGGGATAAGGATAAGTTACTGGTGTTCCATACTTCCGGTAGAAGAAGTAACCGCAACCCTTCTTCGTGCACTTGTAGTACACGGGTACGACCGCTGCCGGCTGTCCGCTCAACGTCGTGTAAACCGCCGCAGCTGGCGCGGCAGAGGCGTTCGTGACCACGAGCGTTGAGGCGGCCGACGCGGCAAGACCGGCCAGGAAAATAGCCTTGAGTAGATACCTCATGAGAGCACCCCAATTATGATGCTCTTCAAAAGCATCAGTACAGCCCTAAGCGGCTGCTCTATTCATTATAGCAAGCCAAGTCAGAACCGAACACATTTTTGCAAGATTCTAAACACATTTGGGGCTTCGTGGATCAGCCTCTTTGCAGCAGCTGGATACCGCTATCGCCGCTCGGCCAAACGCCCCGCGTAACGTGCCATCAGATCGACTTCGAGATTGAGGCCATCGCCGGGCTTTCTGTCGCCCCAGTTCGTTACTGCCAAGGTGTGCGGGATTAGAAGCACCGAGAAGACATCTTCGTCGACGGCGTTGACGGTTAGGGACGTGCCGTCGAGAGCGATCGATCCCTTCTCCGCGATGAACCGGGAGACTTCCCTCGGGGCGCGAATCTGAAAGCGGCTCATGCCGTTATCTGACTCGACCCCGAGGATCTCCGCCACGCCATCGATGTGCCCCGTCACGATATGGCCACCGAGTTCGTCGCCGAGCCGCAGAGACCGCTCGAGATTGAGCCTGGTGCCTTCGCTCAACCGTTCTGCGGTCGTACGTGCCAAAGTTTCAGCGCCGACATCGACATCGAACGAGCAGCCTTCCCGAGTTCCCCGAACGGCGACGACGGTCAGACAGGGCCCATTGCAGGCGATCGACGCGCCGATCGCGATCGACTCGGCCGCATACCGGCTGGCAATCGTCATCCGCATAATGCCGTCACGCCTGTCGATGCGCTCGACTGTGCCGACATCGCTGACGAGACCCGTGAACATCAGCCCGGTCCTTGCCAGACCCGAAGACGATCAGGCCCGACCTCGCGGTCCTCGACGAGACGGTAAGACGTCGCAAGGGCGGCACGGGCAGTCGCGGTCAACGCCTGGACGCCATCTCCTCCGAATGGGCGTTGGGCCGTGAAGATCAGCACGTCGTCGGCCAAGCCGCTTTCGATCAGAGACGCGGCGATCACGGGGCCCCCTTCGCTGAAGATACGGGTCAGGCCACGTTTCGCCAGCAGGCCGAGCGCCGCCGCGAGATCGATGCGCCCGTCCGGGTTGAGGGCGACGGCGGCGATCTCGACCCCGGGGAGATCCGCATAGGCCAGGGCCTTATCGCGGACCTGTTGTTCGCCGGCCAGAACGAGCACGGGCGCAAGCTTCGCTGTCTGCAGGACGCGCGTGCTCGGCGCGATGCTCAACTCCGCATCGAGAACGATTCGCAACGGCTTTGCCGTCAGGCCAGGAAGGCGGACGGTCATCAGCGGATCATCGGCGCGCACGGTCCCGATGCCAACCATGATCGCATCGTGCATCGCCCGCATGACGTGGACAACGCCGTTCGCGGCCACACCCGTGATGGCGAGGCGGGGGTCATGAGCACCGCCAGCCGCGAATCCATCGGCCGTTTCGGCGAGCTTGAGGGTGACGTGGGGGCGGCGCTTCGTCATGCACGAGATGTGGCCGCTGTGGTCGCGGCGTGCGGCTAAGGCCCCGACCCCGCTCACGACGTCGAGACCTTGCGCCCGGCAGTAGGCGGCGCCTTTGCCGGCCACAAGCGGATTGGCGTCGTCGATCGCGTAGACGACGCGCGCGATCCCAGCAGCCACAACGGCTTCGCAGCAGGGTGACGTCCGGCCATGGTGGCTACAGGGTTCGAGCGTCACGTACAGCGTTGCGCCCCGCGCGGCGGCGCCGGCCTCCGCCAAGGCGATCCGCTCGCCGTGCGGACGGCCGCCGTCCGCCGTCCAGCCCCGTCCGACGATGATCCCATCTTTAACGACGAGCGCGCCGACACTCGGGTTCGGAGCCGTCCGACCCAGACCGCGACGACCCAGCGCGAGCGCTGCCGCCATGAAGCGCTCGTCGTCCACAGACGCTGTTGCGGCGCGCTCTTCGAAGGAGGCGGACGTCACACGCGGCTCGGCGCAGGATTGGAACGCGCGCCGTCTCCCTCGGACGATCCGGCGAGTTCATCAATCAGCGTGTTGAAATCGCGCGTTTCCCTGAAATTGCGGTAGACAGAGGCGAACCGCACGTAGGCGACGCCGTCGAGGCTCCTCAGCCCCTCCATGACGAGCTCGCCAATGCGGTCTGAGGCAATCTCGCTGTCACCCTGGCTTTCGAGTTGACGGACGATGCCGTTGACCATGCGCTCGACGCGCTCCTCCTCGACCGGGCGCTTGCGCAAGGCGATTTCGAGGGAACGCATCAGCTTGTCCCGATCGAACGGCACGCGTCGGCCGGATTTCTTCGCGACGATCAGCTCACGGAGCTGGACGCGTTCGAACGTCGTGAACCGACCGGCACAGTCGGGGCAAACGCGTCGCCGGCGGATCGATGCGGCATCGTCCGTTGGGCGCGAGTCCTTGACCTGCGTTTCAAGGCTGCCGCAGTAGGGACAGCGCACGAGGCGGCCTATCAGTAGATCGGGAAGCGTCCGGTCAATTCGGCAACTTGTCCGCGGACCTCCGTCTCGACCTTCTTGTTGCCCTCCTCACCGGTCGCGGCGAGGCCGTCGAGGCATATCGCGATCAGGTCGCCGACAACCTCGAACTCGGTGGTGCCGAACCCGCGGGACGTCGCGGCCGGCGACCCGAGCCGGATGCCCGAGGTCACCATCGGGCTCGCGGTGTCGAAGGGAACACCGTTCTTGTTGCAGGTGATGTGGGCGCGGCCGAGCGACTGCTCTGCCGCCTTTCCGGTGATCCCCTTGTCGCGCAGATCAACGAGCATGAGATGGTTGTCCGTGCCGCCCGTCGTGATCTGGTAGCCCTTGGCCTGCAGCGATCCGGCCAGAGCGTGCGCGTTATCGATCACCTGCTGGATGTAGGACTTGAAGGCCGGCTGCAGCGCTTCGCCGAAGGCGACGCCCTTGGCGGCGATGACATGCATCAGCGGACCACCCTGCATGCCGGGGAAGATCGCCGAGTTGAACTTCTTGGCGAGGTCGGCTTCGTTTGTCAGGATCATGCCGCCGCGGGGTCCGCGCAGGGTCTTGTGCGTGGTCGTGGTCGCGACATGAGCATGCGGGAACGGCGAGGGATGCAGGCCGGCGGCGACGAGGCCCGCGAAATGCGCCATGTCGACCATGAAGTAGGCGCCGACGGAGTCGGCGATCTCGCGGAAGCGCTTGAAGTCCCAATGCCGCGGATAGGCCGAGCCGCCGGCGATGATCAGCTTGGGCTTGTGCTCCTGGGCGATCTTTTCGACGGCATCCATGTCGATGCGGTAATCGTCCGTGGAGACGCCATAAGGTACCGGCTTGAACCACTTGCCCGACACGTTGACCGGCGAGCCATGGGTGAGGTGGCCGCCCGCCGCGAGGTCGAGCCCCATGAACGTGTCGCCGGGCTGCAGCAGCGCCAGAAAGACGCCCTGGTTGGCCTGGCTGCCCGAGTTTGGCTGCACGTTGGCGAACCCGACCCCGAACAGCTGCGTCGCGCGCTCGATGGCAAGCCTCTCGGCGATATCGACGTACTGACAACCGCCGTAGTAGCGTCGGCCGGGGTAGCCTTCGGCGTATTTGTTGGTCAGGACGGAGCCCTGCGCTTCCATCACCGCCTTCGACACGATGTTCTCCGAAGCGATCAGCTCGATCTCGTCGCGCTGCCGTCCGAGCTCCTGGTCGATCGCCTTGGCCATTTCGGGGTCAACGGCATGGAGGTCGGCGCTGAAGAACGGGGTCGATTCGCGCCAGCCGGCAGCGTCGGACTTCGTCATGGTGACCTCCTTGGAAGAGCGTTTCCGTCCCGCTCCCCATTTGTTCACACAACCTTAGCATGCTGCGAGAACGCCGGCATAGCAGGCGCTAGGCAGAATTTTGTTCGCCTCAATCGCAATTAAATTGTCCGAAGCGGGACGCCGGCGGCATGGCGCTAGAGAGAAGCCCCGGTCGCGAATGCAAAAGCGAGGCCGAAGCCTCGCTTTCACTCTGATCGTATCGGGTGGTGCGGCCTATTGTTCGTCGGGCGCCGCGTCGAGCAGGTCGTCGCCGCCCCGGCCACCGCGCGCAGCCGTCTGTTGCGGTTGCGGCTCGGGACGCCCGATCGAACCCGTCGCCACATTGCTGAAGCCGTCGCGCTGGTAGATATCGTCACGGAACTCGACGACGCCGTTCCCATACGCCCAGGCCGTGATGTAAACCCAATAGACGGGCACGGGCTGGGACAGTTTGGCGGTGATCTGCTGACCGGAGCGAATGGCCTCGTCGATTTGCGGGCGGCCCCAACCGGGCGTGTCCTTCAGCAGCCACTGCACGTAGTCACGCACGTTCTGCACGCGAATGCAGCCCGACGAGATGAAGCGATTGTCATCGCCGAAAACCCCCTTGTCCGACGTATCGTGCATGTACACGCCGTAGGGGTTTCCGATATTGATGCGCACGACGCCGAGCGAATTATCGGTGCCCGGATCTTCCTTGTAGCTGTAGTTCGTCGCCTCGTTCGAATGCCAGTTGACCGAGCTCGGCGGTATCTCCTGGCCATTCTTGTTGATGACGTGGATGTGGTGCTCGTTCAAGTAATTGGGATCCGCCAGCATCTTGGGGATCATGTCCTTTTTGATGAGGGACGGCGGCACGTGCCAGTACGGGTTGAAATTGATGTCGGTCGCGCGGGTCTGCATGACGGGTGACTGGCGGTCGATACGGCCGACGCCGGCGCGGTGATGCGTCGCGACGATGCCGTTCTCGACGGTCTCGACGGCCTCGGCAGGGATGTTCGCCATCACGTAGCGCTCGCCGAGGTTGCCCGAAAAAGCCTTCAGGCGCACAAGGTTGATCTCGAGCTGATGCATGCGCGTGTCGGCTGGAATGTTCATGGCGGCGAACACGACCGAGCTGACCACGCCGTTCTCGATCAGGCCGTGCCGGGCCTGGAAATGCTTGACGCCGGCATCGACGTAGGAGTCGAACACGGGCGAACTGCCCGAGGACGGGTCGAGGTCTCCCGAAACGATGAGGCGCTTGCGCAAGGCGACCACGGCCGAGCCGTTCGATCCGAGCCTCAGCGTCTGCGAGGAAGGCACGCGCGCCCAGCCGCCGTGCTCAACGATGCGGCGATACTCCTCGATCGCGTGCTCGGTCGCATCGAAGGTTGCCTGCGAGAGGACGGGCGTGGTGGATCGGGTCACAGCAAGGCGGGCGTCGGCGTCGTAGCCCTGCGCCCACTCGGCCTGATCGCTAAAGCCGGAATCGTCCGCTCGAGCCGCGAAACCGGACAAAGACAACGCCGCCAAAGCGCCGGCCACCGAGAGAGCGCGCAATGACGTGCGCAGGATATCGTGATGTGCTGCCACTCTAGACTCCAAAAGCCCGGTAGGGCCGGGTTGGGCGCCGCCATGACGGCCAGCCCTTAAGCCTCTGTTAGGGTACAAGGCATGGCGTTAAAAAGGTGCAAACGGGCGGCCCTTTTGTGGCGGCAATGGAGTCCGCGGGTCGTCGTGTCGGCTTTACCGGCCTTGTGGCCTCGAAGGCACAGCCTGCGATCGGCAGAACGCGAAAGCCCGGCACAGCTGTCGGCTGGCCGGGCTCGCAGGGAACGACGGACGGTCAGAGGCGGAAGCGGATTTGGTCGGTCCAGAACCGCTCGAGACGGGCCAGCGACCGGTTGAGCTGGGCGAACTCGCCGGACGAGATCCCGCCGATCTGCTCCACCGTCGCGACATGTTTTTCGTAGAGGCCTGAGACGATCTTGTGCACTTCCTTGCCTTCCGGCGTCAGGCTGATCCTCACGGACCGGCGATCGAGACGCGAGCGGGCATGGTGGAGGAAGCCGACTTCGACGAGCTTCTTGACGTTGTAGGAGACGTTCGACCCGAGATAGTAGCCGCGGGTGCGTAGCTCGCCGGCGGTCAATTCCTTGTCGCCGATGTTATAGAGCAGCAGCGCCTGAACGGCGTTGACGTCCGAACGGCCGCGGCGGTCGAATTCGTCCTTGATGACGTCGAGAAGGCGACGGTGCAGCCGCTCCACCAGCGTGAGGGCTTCGAGGTAGACCGGCCGCACTTCGACTTCGGCTTCGTTGCGCATGCGGCTCATGTCGGTTTTCAGCGCCGTGTTCATGGTGATGTTCCCCGGTCCCGTCAGCTGCCCATCGGCATCTCATGAACAACGTTGTAACCTGCACGAATGAAAACGACTTTAAGCAACAAACTGAATCCCGAGTTTACGAATCGCCGTAAATGAAATCTGAAGCAGAAATCATTTACTCTGAAGAATTGACGATCGAGTAATACTTGGTACATCATCCGACTACAGAAGCATGCTCGACCGCTTCTATGGGCGAACATTGCGGTTGACGCGACCAGCCTGCCACGTCAAGGCGAAATAGAGGATGATGAGCGCGACGTCGGACGTCACCCAGCCCGGGGCGATGACGTTGGTGATGCTCAGCGCGACGAAGATCTGCGCAACGGCCGCAAAGAGCCAAAGCACCCCGCCCCAGGGCGTAGCCAGCCAGAGGCCGACGGCAGCCACGAAGTCGATTACGGCAAAGAACATGATCGCGGCGCTCTGGCTCATCCTGAGGTGATCGAACAAAGCGTCGCGCGGCAGCATGAAGGCGGCCCATTGCAGCAGCCCCTGGATGATCCACAGCGCAGCGAGAAGGCGCATGTAGATGACTAAGATCAATCCCCAACGGGTTTCGGCCTGCTCCCGCGCCGTAAGGCCGATGCGGATCGCGGCATCGCTGCTGAAAGGGACGGGCTCACGGCCGGTTGGCGTGACGATCATGCCGCGGCGGTGTCGGCGACGTTGACGCTTTCCGTCATGTCGACTGCGGGGCCGACGGGGACGATGCCTGTCGGATTGATCCAGGGATGCGAGCGGTAGTAGTGATTTTTGATGTGGTCGGGCCGATACGTTTCCGCGACGGCGTCGACGGCAAGCATGTCCGCGAGATAGGCCGACAGCGCGGGATAATCGGCAATCCTGCGGATATTGCACTTGAAGTGCCCGACATAGACGATGTCGAAGCGCAGCAGTGTCGTCACGAGGCGGATATCGGCTTCCGTCATGGCATCGCCGGTAAGGAACCGCTGCGCCGCGAGGCGATGGTCGAGCAAATCGAGCGTTTCGAACAGCGGGATCATCGCCGCCTCGTAGGCGGCCTGCGTCGTCGCGAACCCGGCCTTGTAGACGCCGTTGTTGACCTTGTCATAGACGAGGTCGTTGACGACATCGATTTCGTGGCGGAGGTCGGTGGGATAAGTGTCGGGGCCACTCGCGCCGACGCCGTCGAAAGCCGCGTTCATCATGCGGATGATGTCGGCGGATTCGTTCGAAACGATGGTCTGTTTGCGCTTGTCCCACAACACAGGGACGGTGACGCGACCGGAATAGTCTGGCTTGGCCGCAGTGTAGACTTGGTGCAGATAGGCCGCGTTGTTGATCGGATCGGGAACGACGCCATCGCGCTGATGGAAGGTGATGCCGTTTTCCAGCATGAGCCAGTCGGTGATTGACAGACTGATCGCGCGCTCAAGCCCTTTCAGCTTGCGCATAATCAGGCAGCGGGTGGCCCAAGGGCAAAAGTAGGATGCGTACAGGTGATAGCGGCCAGCTTCCGCCCGGAACCCGCCTTCGCCGCTCGGCCCCGGCGATCCATCGGGCGTGACCCAGTTGCGGAATGTCGACGCATCGCGTTCGAACCGCCCTTGGTTCTTCTCCTGGTCATAGCCCTTGTCGTGCCACACGCCTTCGACAAGGACACCCATGCCGTTCTCCTGATGACCGAGGTGCGATGTAGCGCCCCCGTCGCCGGGCTTGCAAGCGGGAGGGTTCGGCGCGAGGACATCACATCAATCGTCGCAAGGGAGCGGCCATGACTTCGGGCCTGACGCACCAAACAACCCTCGGCCTGGTGCACCGTCCGCGTCGCAACCGGCGCACCGATTGGGCGCGGCGCATGGTGCGCGAACATGTCGTCACTGCGGATGATCTGATCTGGCCGCTGTTCCTGGTCGAAGGCCAGCGCCAGCGCCAGCCCGTGCCGTCCATGCCTGGCGTCGATAGGCTTTCGGTTGACGAGGCGGTGCGCGCAGCGTTGGAGGCGGCGGCGGCCGGCATTCCGGCGCTCTGCTTCTTTCCGATGACGGATCCGGCGATCAAGGACCCGCGCGGCTCGGAGGCGATCAACGCCGGCAATCTCGTGTGCCGAGCATTGCGTGCCATCAAGGCGGAGGTGCCGCAGATCGGGCTGATGACGGATGCCGCGCTTGACCCATACACCTCGCACGGCCACGACGGCGTGATGCGCGGCGAGGAGATCGTCAACGACGAGACGGTGCACATCCTGTGCGAGCAGTCGCTGAACCAGGCGCGCGCCGGGGCCGACATCATCGCGCCCTCCGACATGATGGACGGTCGCGTCGGCGCGATCCGCGCAGCCCTCGACGGCGAAGGTTACGATCACGTCCAGATCATGTCCTATGCCGCGAAATACGCTTCGGCGTTCTACGGCCCGTTCCGTGATGCTATCGGCACCAAGGCGGCCCTCGTCGGCGACAAGCGTACCTATCAGATGGACCCGGCCAATTCCGACGAGGCGTTGCGCGAGGTCGCAGCCGACATCGAGGAAGGTGCCGACATGGTGATGGTGAAGCCGGGCTTGCCCTACCTCGACATCATCCGCCGCGTCCGCGACACCTTCCAGGTGCCGACCTTCGCCTACCAGGTGTCGGGCGAGTACGCGATGATCGAGGCCGCCGCGTGCAACGGCTGGATCGACGGCGAGCGCGCCATGATGGAGAGCCTCGTCGCCTTCAAGCGCGCCGGCTGCAATGGCGTGCTGACCTATTACGCGTTGAAGGTGGCGAAGCGGCTCAAGAGCGGTATCTGAATGCGAGCGAAGGCTGCCCGGAACTCCGCCGGTCGGACTGCCTTACCCGTCCAGGCCGGCCACAGATGCCGACCGCGAAAGGACTCGCATGGAAAAGGACCAGACCGGACATCCCGGCATGATGGGCGACGGCACCGAGGAGCAGAACCTCGGGCAGAAGGGCAATCCGGATGCTCGCATCGGCGAGGACGAGGTCGAGCAGGCGTTCAGCGCGGCTGGTCGCACGGGCAAGGCGGACGACACGGCGACTACTGGCATGGCCGATGCCGCCGCCCAGACGGAAGCGGTGGCTCAGACACCGAAGGACGACTCGCACAATCCCACCTGAGCCGTGACGCGCTAGCCTGCGTCGGGCGCGGCTATCGCTTCCCGCCTCTGTTCATGCTCGGCGTGTCGTTGCCCGGCATGTCGTGCATTGCCATCGCCCCCGGCGCTGCCTTCGCGGCGATGCCGCCCACGGCGAACGTGACGGGGATCGTCCCGGCGTTGGCGAAGGTAAGCGAGCCCTTGACCGTCGCGCCCTCCTTCAGCTGCGCCGTCGGCTGCATGAACATCAGATGATTGCCCCCCGGCACCAGCGTCACCGTCGCCCCCGGCGCGAGTGCAAGTCCGTCGGCGAGGCGCTGCATGTGCATAACGCCATTCTCCATGCTCATGGTGTGGATCTCACCCTGCGCGGTACCCTCGAGGCTAGCGGCGACAAGGTGGTCCGGGTTCGGCCCCTTGTTGGTGAGCGTGGCGTAGCCGCCGACGACAGGTGCGCCTTTTGGCGTCGCCCGGACCCAGGGTTGCGCCACGACGATGGGCGAAGCGGGCTTCGCCTCCTGCGCCGCGGCAGCCGAGGCGAGCATCAATGCGAATGGTACGGCCAATGTCTTCAGCATAGATCCATCCATGTCGGCGCAATCTCGCGCCGGAGATTCGCACTGTTTGAGTAGAAACGGGCTTTCGGACCGTTTTGAGACGGGGCTATAAGCCTTCGCGCACTTCTGGTTGGCCGGCCAACATGACCGGCGCAAATGAAGCATTTCCGCTCCAAGAACGGCGCTCGACTCGAAGCGTGTGTGAGGACCGGCTAAAACGATGGACGGCATCTGATCGACCTATGAAAGTCATCACACCGCTCTACGCTGGCGCGCGGAAGCTCAGCACGCGGTCGGTCGGAAAGTCGTAGAGCTTGCCTGTTTCGGTCCAGCCGGTCAGGCAGAGCTCGACGATCTTCGGCGCCAGCTCCTCAGGCGTGCGCAGCGTGGCTGGGTCCTCGCCGGGCATGGCCTGGGCGCGCATGCGGGTGCGCAGCGGGCCCGGGTTCACCGCCATAACCCGGATCGCCGACACGTTGACCGTCTCGGCGGCATAGGTGCGCACGATCGTGTCGACCGCGCCCTTGGTGATCGCATAAGGGCCCCAATAGGCCTTGAGGTCGGCACGGTGGGCGGCCCCCGACGATAGCAGCACCACGCGGCCGGCGTCGGCGGCGCGCAGAAGCGGGTCGAGCGCGCGAATCAGCCTGAGATTGGCGGTGACGTTGGCCGCCACGATCTTGTCCCACTGCTTGGGATCGAGCTGCGCAAGCGGCGTCAGCGGCCCGAGCATGCCGGCGTTGCCGACGAAAGCGTCGAGCCGATGCCAGCGCGCGGCGAGCGCCTGGCCGAGCCGGTCGAGCGCGGGAAAATCGGTGATGTCGCAGGGCACCAGCGTCGCCGACGACCCGACCGCCTTGATCGCGTCGTCGAGCTCCTCGAGAGCGCCCTGCGTGCGCGCCAGGGCCACGACATGAGCGCCAGCGGCCGCCAATGCCAGCGCCGTCGCGCGCCCGATCCCGCGCGATGCCCCGGTGACGAGCGCGACGCGGTCGCGCAACGGCTTCTGATCAGATGGCATCACGGGTCCGGACGGATCGTGCGGCGCAGCGGAGACGCCGACGGGCGGTCAGCCAGCTTCCGCCAGCAAGGACAATTGGCTGCGATGCTCGCCGATGACGTCGGTGAGGTAGGTTGGATAGTCGCCGGTGAAGCAATGATCGGTGAACTGCGGCCGGATCGGATCGCGGCGCTGCTCGCCCATCGCGCGATAGACGCCTTCGACAGAGAGAAAGCCCAGTGAATCGCAACCGATATAGTCACGCATCTCGTCGAGGGAGTGCGTCGCGGCAAGCAGCTTCTCGCGCTCGGGCGTGTCGATTCCGTAATAGTCCGGGTGCGTGATCGGCGGCGACGAGATCCGGAAGTGTACCTCCCGCGCGCCGGCTTCGCGCATCATGCGCACGATCTTCAGCGAAGTCGTGCCCCGGACGATCGAATCGTCGAGCAGGATGATGCGCTTGCCGGTGACAACGGACCGGTTGGCGCTGTGCTTCATGCGCACGCCGGTTTCGCGCGTCGACTGGGTCGGCTGGATGAAGGTACGCCCGACGTAGTGGTTGCGGATGATGCCGAGCTCGAAGGGGATACCCGAAGCCTGGGCGTAGCCGATCGCGGCGGGAACGCCGCTGTCGGGGACGGGGATGACCATGTCGGCATCGGTCGGCATTTCGCGGGCGAGTTCGGCGCCCATGTTCTTGCGCACGTCATAGACAGACCGGCCGTGCACCACCGAGTCGGGGCGCGCGAAATAGATGTATTCGAAGATGCACGGGCGTGCCTGCACGCGCGGGAACGGCCGCAGGCTTTCAACGCCCTGCTCCGTGATAACGACGATCTCGCCGTTGTCGATGTCGCGGACAAAGCGGGCGCCGATGATATCCAGCGCGCAGCTCTCGGAGGCGAGAAGGTAGCAGCCGTCGAGTTCGCCAAGGACCAGCGGCCTGATGCCGAGCGGGTCGCGGGCACCGATCAGCGCCTTGTTGGAAAGCGTGACCAAGGCGTAGGCGCCCTCGAGTTCGCGCAGGGCCTCAATGAAGCGCTCGATCACGCGCCCTTTGCGGCTGCGCGCGACGAGGTGGAGGACGACCTCGGTGTCCGACGTCGACTGGTAGATCGCGCCGTCGCGAATGAGTTCGCGCCGCAAGGTCAGGCCGTTGGTGAGATTTCCATTGTGGGCGACCGCGATGCCGCCGGTATCGAGCTCGGCGAAGAGCGGCTGCACGTTGCGCAGGATGGTCTCGCCCGTCGTCGAGTAGCGGACGTGGCCGACGGCCGCCGTGCCCGGCAGGCGAGCGATGGTGGAAGCCTTGGAAAAGTGATCGCCGACGAGACCGAGCCGGCGTTCGGAATTGAAGCGGTGCCCATCAAAGGCGACGATGCCGGCCGCCTCCTGCCCGCGATGTTGGAGGGCGTGCAGGCCGAGCGCGGTGATGGCAGCGGCATCGGGGTGCCCGAAAACGCCGAAGACGCCGCACTCCTCGCGCAGACGGTCTGCATCTGGATCGAAACCGTCATCACGGTTCGCGGCGGCAGCGGGATCGGGCATTAGCTGTTCCTCGCGGCACGACCCGAGCCCGGCGGCTCAGAGACTATCTGCCGAAAGTTCCATCGTCACGACCTCTAAGTAATCAGAACCACCGCGAACGCCAGCTAAACATTCGCGCGCACGGCGCAGATCAGGGTCCTTTTCCACCGTTGTTGCGCGGTGGCGGGAGCGGCGCCGGCGAGTTCTGCTCGGCATCCGACTTCTCGTTGGGCGTTTCGCCCTCCGTGGTCTCGTCTGCGGGGGTCGTCGCCTTCGGCTTGATGATTTTGTTGAGCAGATCGTGGGGCAACATCGCCTGCATGTCCTCACCCACGCTTTGCAGCACGGGGCGCGCGCGCGCGTTCTTCACCCACTCCGGCTGTTTGTCGCCGGGATCGAGCATATTGAAGAAGACGAAAGCGATGACGCACAGGATGAAGCCGCGCGCCGCGCCGAACAGGAAGCCGAGCGAGCGGTCGAGCGCCCCGACCTTGGAATCGAGAACGGCATCCGAGAGGTTGACGGTGATGATCGACACCAGAATCAGGGCGACGAAGAAGATCGCGGTTGCCGAAGCGATCGACGCCCAGGGCTCCTTGGCGATGTACGGCTTCACGTAAGGAAGAAGGTAGGGGTAGAGATAAGCGCCCGCCGCCGCGGCTGCGATCCAGGACGCGATGGCGAGCACCTCGCGCGTGAACCCGCGCAGCATGGCGAGCAGGGCGGACACTAGGACCACCACGAGCAGGCCAAGATCGAGATAGGAGGGCATGGCCCCGAACCTTCAGGCTAAGGCGTCCCGCGACGAAGCGTTACGACGGCATTACGATCCGGTTTACCTTGCAGGGGCCGGCCTTACGAAAGGCTTATAGCGACGCACGATAGTTCCGTCACGCCCTGCAGTTTCGTCATGCCCTGCGCCGGTCGCCGGACCGCACCTCCGGTACAGCGATGGTCGCCACGAGCGACCCGACATGCTGACAGGCGACGCTCGCGAGGGTCTCGCTCGGTTCGTCACTGCCGTTCGCGGCGGCTTGCAAAATCGAGGGGGCGACCGCCCGCTTGAAGCCGAGCTTCGCGGCCTCCTTCAGCCGCGCGGGCGCGTGCGCCACTGGCCGCACCGCGCCCGATAGGCCGATCTCCCCGAAGTAAACGGAATCGGCTGCGAGCGACACGCCGCTGAGCGACGACACCAGCGCCGCGGCGGCCGCGAGATCGGCAGCCGGTTCGCTCACGCGCAGGCCGCCGGCGATGGTGAGATAGATGTCGTGCTGGCCAAGTCTCAGACCGCCGTGGGCCTCGAGCACCGCGACGACCATGGCGAGCCGGCTCGTCTCCCAGCCGACGACGGCGCGGCGCGGTGTACCGAGCGTCGTCGGCGCAACGAGGGCCTGCACCTCCACGAGCAAGGGTCGCGTCCCCTCCATGCCGGCGAAGACGGCAGAACCCGGGCTCGGGTCGCCCACCGTCGTGAGGAACAGCGCGGACGGGTTCGCGACTTCGCGCAGGCCGGCGCCGGTCATCTCGAAGACGCCGATCTCGTCGGTTGGTCCGAAACGATTCTTGATCGCACGCAGGATGCGAAAGTCGCGACCGCCTTCCCCTTCGAAGCCGAGCACCGCATCGACCATGTGCTCGACGACGCGCGGACCGGCGATCTGGCCATCCTTGGTGACGTGCCCGACAAGGATCACGACGGCGCCACTCATCTTGGCGAAGCGGATCAGCGCCTGTGCCGCCCCGCGGACTTGACCGACAGTCCCCGGCGCCGCCTCGACGGCATCAGTCCACATCGTCTGGATCGAATCGATGATCACGAGCGCCGGCCGCCGCCCTTGAGAAAGCGTCGCCACGATGTCTTCGACACCGGTTTCGGCCGCGAGTTCGACGGGCGCTCGCGTGAGCCCGAGCCGGCTCGCGCGCAGCCGCACCTGATCCATCGCTTCTTCGCCGGAGATGTAGACGACGCGCTCGCCTTTGCTCGCCAACGCCGCGCAGGCCTGGATGAGGAGGGTCGATTTGCCGATGCCGGGCTCGCCGCCGAGCAGGAGCACCGAGCCGGAGACGAAACCGCCGCCGGTCACGCGGTCGAATTCAGCGATGCCGGTCTGGAGCCGCGGCATCGGCCGATCCGAGGTGCCGAGTTCCCCCAAAGTGAAGACGCGGCCCTTGCGGGCGGCGCGGGCGGCCTGCGCCCCGATGCCGGACGCCTCGCCGCCTTCCTCTACCATGGAGTTCCAAGCGCCGCAGGCCTCGCATCGTCCCTGCCAGCGCGGGGCGACGTTGCCGCAGGACTGGCAAACGAAGGTGGTCCGTGCCCTGGCCATCAGGACGATCGCCGGGTCTGAAGCATGCCGCGAGACTAGAACAAAACAAGTCCGAAGGAAAGCGCGACGGCGTTTTGCGATTGAGTGCCGGCTCTGGCCGGCGCGGCAACTCGCCTGCCTAATTCGATTGGCGGGACGACGTCGGGGTATTAGTTTGCCGGTATGCAGACCCCTGCCGTGGTTCGTATCGTTCAATCCATTGCGGACCTCGACGCGAAGCAATGGGACGCCTGTGCCAATCCCGCTCCGTCGAGCGGATCCGTCGAGGGTGCGACGGCGGATGAACGACTTGAAGCCGCACTTGCGGATGAACGGCACAACCCGTTCATCACGCATGCTTTTCTCGCGGCGCTGGAAAGCTCGAAATCGGTCGGGGGACGTACCGGCTGGACGCCGACGCATGTCGTGGTCGAGACCAAGGCCGGCCGCCTGCAGGCGGCCGCTCCGTGCTACATCAAGAGCCACTCGATGGGCGAATACGTCTTCGACCATGCCTGGGCCGACGCCTATCACCGCTCCGGTCTCGATTATTATCCCAAGCTGCAGGTCTGCGTGCCGTTCACGCCGGCGACCGGACGCCGCCTGCTCGTCGCAGCCGATGCCGAACCGATGGCGGCGCAAACGCTGATTGCGGGTCTGCAGGCTTGGCGAGCAAAGATCGAGGCCTCGTCCGTCCACGTTACCTTCCCGACGCGGGCGGAATGGGAAGCGATGGGCGCAGCCGGCCTGCTGCAGAGGACCGGCCAGCAGTTCCATTTCGTCAACGACGGCTACCGCGATTTCGATGGATTTCTCGAGAGCCTGGCTTCGCGGAAGCGCAAGATGATCCGTCGTGAACGCCGCGACGCGTTAGCGAACGGCATCACGATCGAGTGCCTGAGCGGTCCGGCCATCGGACCCGAGCATTGGGCCGCCTTCTTCAAGTTCTACGTTGACACCGGGTCGCGCAAATGGGGCCGGCCTTATCTGACCCGCGCCTTCTTCGACACCGTCGGGCGCACGATGGCCGACCGGATCCTGCTCGTGATGGCGAAGCGCGACGGGCGCTACATTGCGGGGGCGATCAATTTCATCGGCGACGACGCGCTCTATGGGCGCAACTGGGGCACCATCGAGGAGCACCCGTTTCTGCATTTCGAGGTCTGCTATTATCAGGCGATCGAGTGGGCCATCGCGCACGGGCTCAAGCGGGTGGAAGCCGGCGCGCAGGGTGAGCACAAGCTGGCGCGGGGGTATCGCGCGGTGCCCACGTACTCCGCCCACGAAATCCCGGACAAGCGCTTCGCCCGCGCCATCGACGACTACCTCGCCCGCGAGCGCGTCGCCATCGACGAAGCGATCGAGGAGTATGGCGAACTGGCGCCCTTCAAAAAAGGTGAGGTGTCGGGCATAGAAAACGCATGAGCGCACCCTTTCCGGCCTACGACGACGGCAACATCTTCGCCAAGATCCTGCGAGGCGAGATTCCCTCGCACAAGGTCTTCGAGGACGAGATCGCTGTCGCGTTCATGGATGTCATGCCGCAAGGCAAGGGGCATACGCTCGTGGTGCCCAAGACGAAGGCACGCACGATCCTCGACGTGTCGCCCGAGACGCTGTCGGCCGTGATTATGCGCGTGCAGAAGGTCGCCGCAGCGGTCAAGACGGCCTTCGATGCCGACGGGCTGACAATCTTCCAGTTCAGCGAAACGGCCGGCGGTCAGACCGTGTTCCACCTGCACTTTCACGTGGTGCCACGCTTCGAAGGAGTTCCGCTTCGCCCCCACGAGGGCGGCATGGCGGACGGCGCCGTGCTGAAGGAGCACGCGGCCAAGATCGCGGCGGCACTCTAGCGGCGCTCGAGCGGAGCCGGCGGATGCGCACCGACACGCGGGCCTGGGTACGCCTGCCCTCCGGCAAGCGGCTCGATCTCCTTCACCCGACGCCCTTCGACTGGGATGACGCCGACCTCGCGGTCGGCCTTGCCCGGACCTACAGGTGGGGCGGCCACTCGGCATGGCCGCTGCCGCTCTCCGTGGCGCAACATTCCCTGCTCGTCCTCGCCATGCACCGGCAAGGCGCGCGGCGCACGGACCCGGCCGCCGAGCACCGCGAACTCCTGCACGATGCCGACGAAGGCCTGCTCGGTTTCGATTGCATCTCCGTCGTCAAGCCATTCCTCGGCGCTTCCTTCCGTGCTCTGACGGCCGATCTGCAGCGTGCCGTCGCGCTCCGCTACGGCATCAAGGCGTTCGCACCGGCGGAACGGAAAGCGCACAAGCGCGCCGACCGCGTCGCCGCTGCCTCCGAGGCGGTCCATGTCGTCGGCTGGACGCGCGAAGAGGTCCGCACCACATTGCGCATTCCCTTCGAGCCGCTCGCAGATGACCCGCTCGTCGCCGTCTACGGCGGAACGGCATGGGAGCCCTGGCCGCCGACGCTCGCAGCCGATCGGTTCCTCACCGAACTGCAAGGCTTGTGCAGGACAGCGTGCTGAGCGCTTGAAAGCAGTGTCGGCCTATGACACCAAGCCGGCCTGACCGAGGTGCGTGGTGTCGAGCATATACGTTTGTCCGCTTTCAAGGATACCCGACATCGTCCGTGCCAGCGGCGCACGCACGATGGTCACCCTGATCAACGAAGGATCGGAGGTGATCCGGCCTCGCGAGATTCCGGAAAGCCGGCACCTTTTCGTCGCCATGTCTGACATCGTGCTCGCCGAGGATGGTCATATCCTCCCCGCCCAGAGCCACATCGAGACCATGCTCGATTTCGTGCGGGCCTGGGATCGCGCCGCGCCGCTCATCATCCATTGCTTCGCCGGCGTCAGCCGGTCGACTGCCGGAGCCTTCATCTCTGCATGCGTCCTCGATGACAACCGGACGGAACGCGACGTTGCGGACGAGATCCGCGCCCGGTCGCCGACCGCGACACCGAACAGCCTGATGGTCGAGATTGCCGATCGCATGCTGGGGCGCCAGGGGCGCATGATCGACGCGGTCAGGGCGATCGGGCGCGGGCGGGACTGCTACGAGGGCGAGCCCTTCGCCCTCGACCTTGCCTGACACGCATGACGCTGGATGGGATCGACGAGTTGAACGAGCAGATGCAGGCAGACATCGCGACCCTGCCCTTCGAGGTCGCGATCAAGGAACTCGAAGCCATCGTCGACAAGCTCGAAAAGGGGCAGGTGGCTTTGGAGGAGTCGATCGCAATTTACGAGCGCGGTGAGGCGCTCAAGGCCCATTGCGACGCGCTCTTGAAAAGCGCGGAAACGCGGATCGAGAAGATCACCCTCTCGCGCGACGGCAAGCCGACCGGGACGTCGCCTCTCGATGAGGCTTAGCACTAGAGCCCGATTAGGAGCTTGATTGGCGCATGCCGCCGCAATCACTCTCTTGCAGCCCGGCGAAGCGGTGCGCCGATCAGCCCTTCGCGAGACCGGCTTCGCCACGTAGGGCGTCGATGCGCTTCGAGGCGTCGGCTTTGTTGAGGCTCTCGTCGAAGGCCTCGCCGGTCTGCTCCGTCAGTGTCTTGAGGTACGAGGCCTGGGCGCCCGTCATCGGCTCGCCGCCCGTGGTCCAATTGCTCGGGTCCTTCACCGTGTTTGAGTTCGGCGCCGGATCAGTCTTGGGATTGTGGTCGGTTTTGTCTTGCTTGCCAGCCATAAAAGTCTCCTTCGTTCCGGCAATGTTCCTGATGGAAAACGGTTGCATCTGGGAGAGACGTGAGCGGCGCGGGACAATATCGCGAAAGGAAGTGGCTCTCAGCGCGAGGCGGCCTAGCGAGTTTGCACAGGTTCAAGCGCTCGCAGGCTCGGCGGCTACGCCCCGCGATTTTCCGCTGAGAAATGCCCGCAGCGGCCGATCGTAGGCCTGCTCCAAGTAGAAGGCGCCGAGAACCAAAAACGCAATCAGAAGAAGATCAGCCGTGACAACTGAGATCCTGATGCCGAGCTTCTCTATGATTGCCGCCACGAGAGCATGGACCGGCTTGTGGACGGCATAAAGAGGGTAGGAGATGGTGCCAGCGCAACAGAAGATGGTCGCAAGCGCGGGCGGAGGTTCCGTCGCAACGGCGAGCGCGACGAGCAGAGGCATCCCGAGCAGGATTGAGCAGAACAGCCATATCGTGCCGGGAAGGCTCAACATGACTGGAAAGAGCATGACGACGAAGACACTCGCAATCGATGGAAGCCGCACCAGGGTCGGTCGCAACCTTTCAATGAGGACGCCGAAGAAGAAGCCGTAACTCACGCGAACAAGACCGAACGGTAAGCTGGACCAATCCCAGCCGCCGTTCCCATACAGCGTTCCCGTCGCTGCATAGATACATGTGAACGCGGTCAAGCTGGTCGCGAGTACGGCAATCAGGCGTCGGATCGTCCAACACCTGTGAGAGGCGGCATAGACGAGGTGACGAGCAGCTCGAAGAACAGGGACCATGCTGGATCGTTGAGCGGGAAGAGGGCCGCGTTGGCCCAAACGCCCGCGATGGGCGGCGTCGGCAACATCAGGACGGAACACAGCAGCTGGTAGAGCGCCGTCAGGTTCGAGGCAGCGCTCTCGCTTTGCGGCGTCGATGAGCAAAGCGCCGCAGCGACACCCATCATCATTCCAAGAGCATAGAGCGGATAAAGTCTGATCACTCTGACGCGAAAGAATTGCCCCACGGTCATCCCGGAGGCAAGACGATGGCCGTAAGAAGAAGCGACGACGAAGCCACTTAAGACGAAGAACAAGTCGACCGCGATGAAGCCAAGATCGACACCGAACAAGTGGCGCAGCGAAAAGTGGTAGGCCACCACGACGAGGGCGGCGATACCGCTCAACCCGTTCAAGGTTTGGTACGTAGCGTCCTTCAAGTTCCACGCACCATGAGAGATCTCTCACTGTTAGGTGCACGAGAGCCCTTGATGAACGGTGAAAGCGCTTAAGAGCCGACGACCGACGCGGTGCCAACCACGCGAGCTCCCGGCATCTGGCCCCGGCGCAAGATCTCTCTCAGCCGCCGATCCGAGCGAAATCGGCGACCTCATGGACGGCGTTGCGGAAGCCGTCCAGAAGGCGCAGGCGGTTCAGCCGCAACGTGGGATCCGGCGCGTTCACGGTCACTTCGTCGAAGAACAGGTCGACCGGCGCGCGCAGCGTGGCGAGAACGCGCATCGCGCTCTCGAAATCTTCGCGCCGGACCGCATCGCCGGCTTCCGGTGCGGCGGTGGCGAGGCGCGCGGCCAGGGCCCGCTCGGCAGTCTCGGCGAGCAGGCTCGAGTCGAACGGCCGCGCGAAAAGCGGCGCTTCGGCCGGGGTCTTCTTCTCTTCGGCCTTGAGGATGTTCGCGGCGCGGCGATAGCCGGCGAGCAGGTTGGCTCCCTCGTCCGTCGCAAGGAAGGCGCCGAGCACGCCGACGCGGCGCACCACCAGCGTGAAATCGTCGGATCCGTGGCTGCCGAATACCGCATCGATCAGATCATGCC
Source organism: uncultured Beijerinckiaceae bacterium (assembly GCA_964243415.1). Classification (GTDB taxonomy): domain Bacteria; phylum Pseudomonadota; class Alphaproteobacteria; order Rhizobiales; family Beijerinckiaceae; genus RH-AL1. The sequence continues at coordinate 42,490 of CAXTFG010000007.1, forward strand.
GCGCCTTGTTCTCGCGCAGGTACACCTTGAGACGTTCGGCGAAGAAGCCGAGCAGCGACTTGAGCAGCGCGATCCTGTCGTCCTGCGCCAGACCGGCAAATTTCTCCGCGCGCAGAAAAGCCATCGCGCCGACGGTGAGGATCGGCAGGCGGAGACCGTTTTCCAGGACCAACCGGATCACGCCGAGGGCGGCGCGGCGCAGGGCATAGGGGTCCTTGCTGCCGGTCGGCGTCTCGCCGATCGCCCAGAAGCCGACGAGCGTATCGAGCTTGTCGGCGAGCGCGACGGCGATCGAGACCGGCTCGGTCGGCACCCGATCGGTCGGCCCGACCGGGCGGTAGTGGTCTTCGCAAGCGGCCGCAACGGCCGGGCTCTCGCCCCCGTGCGCGGCGTAGTAGCGACCCATTAGGCCCTGCAGTTCGGGGAATTCACCGACCATCTCGGACACCAAGTCGGCCTTGCACAGTTCCCCCGCCCGCTCGGCCTCTTTCGAATCTGCACCGACCATCGGGGCGAGGTCGGCGGCAAGCTTGCGCAGCCGCGCGACGCGCTCGCCCTGCGTACCGAGCTTGGCATGAAACACGATCGCCTCGAGCTTGGGCAGACGGTCCTCGAGCTTCACGGCGAGGTCAGAGTCCCAGAAAAACCGGGCGTCGCTGAGCCGGGCGCGCACGACCTTGGCGTTGCCGGCGGCGATCGCCGCGCCGCCGTCGCTCGCCTCGATGTTGGCCACGATAATGAAGCGATTGGCGAGCTTGTCGCCCTCCTTGAGCACGAAGCATTTCTGGTTGGCGCGGATCGTCGCCCGGATCACTTCGGGCGGGAT
>CAXTFG010000008.1:0-29744 GCA_964243415.1 uncultured Beijerinckiaceae bacterium
CGGCATGCCAGGCCAGGGAAGCGCCAAGATCGTCGCCTTGAAGAGGACCGACCCGGTCTTCGCGCGGATGATCGACGAAGCCGAGGAGATTATTCGCCGCGAGCCGGAAATCGCCGGCTTCATCTACTCGACGGTGCTCAATCATGACTCGCTGGAGAGCGTGATCATGCACCGCGTCGCAGCAAGGCTGGCGCACCCGGACGTGCCCAGCGACCTGATCCGGCAGGCCTTCGTCGATGTCGTCGCGGCCGATCCGGCAGTCTCGGAGGCATTTCACGCCGATCTCCATGCCGTCGTCGATCGCGACCCGGCCTGCACCCGCGTGATCGAGCCGATCCTGTACTTCAAAGGGTTCCACGCCATCCAGGCCTACCGGCTTGGCCATGCGCTCTGGAAGGCCGGCCGGCTGGACTTCGCGCTCTATTTGCAGAGTCGCTCGTCGGCAGTCTTCCAGACCGACATCCATCCCGCGGCCCGGATCGGCAAGGGCGTCTTCCTCGACCATGCGACGGGCCTCGTCGTCGGCTCGACGGCGCTCATCGAAGATAATGTCTCGATGCTGCAGGATGTGACGCTCGGCGGCACCGGCAAGGACGTAGGCGATCGACACCCCAAGGTGCGCCACGGCGTGCTGATCGGTGCCGGCGCAAAGATCCTCGGCAACATCGAGATCGGCCATTGCGCGCGCATCGCGGCGGGCTCGGTCGTGCTGCACCCCGTGCCGCACAATACGACGGTGGCCGGCGTGCCCGCAAAATACGTCGGCGAGGCCGGCTGCGCGGAGCCTGCTCGCTCCATGGATCAGATCCTCGCTGAGAAGCCGTCGTTCGAAGGGCTGCAAGGCCGCATGATCCTCGAGCCACGACGCTGATCGCGGGCCTCATTTCGGCGAAGCCATAGAATGCCGGCCAGCGGACTCCCGTTTGACGACATCCGCGCATTGCTCACACTGATGCCGGAAGCGTCGGAGCGGGCCGAGGCGGCCGTCCGGGCGCGTCAATCCGAGTTGACCAAACCGCAGGGCTCGCTTGGCCGGCTTGACGAGCTCGTCGCCTTTCTCGCGTCCTGGCAAGACAAGGCGATGCCAACGATGGATCGACCAAACGTCGCGGTGTTCGCCGGCAACCACGGCGTGGTCGTCAAGGGCGTGTCGGCTTACCCGCCATCCGTCACCCGGGCCATGCTGGAAAACTTTGCCGCCGGTGGTGCGGCGGTCAACCAGATCTGCGCGACATACGGCATCGGTCTCAAGGTTTTCGAACTCGCGCTCGATATTCCGACCGGCGACATCACCGAGCTGCCGGCGATGGATGAACCGGCCTGCGCGGCGACAATCGCTTTTGGGATGGAAGCCGTCGCCGGCGATGTCGATGTCCTCGCCCTCGGAGAGATGGGCATCGGCAACACGACCGTCGCGGCGGCCATCTTCTGCGCCCTGTTCGGCGGCACCGCCGCGGACTGGGTCGGTCGCGGCACGGGCATGGACGAGCCCGGGCTCGCACGCAAAATCGCCGCAGTCGACGCGGCACTCGCCACGCACGCCGGACATCTCCGCGATCCGCTCGAAGTGCTGCGCCGCCTCGGCGGCCGCGAAGTCGCCGCACTGGTCGGCGCAATCCTGGCTGCTCGAATGCAGCGCGTGCCGGTCGTACTCGACGGATTCGTGGTCACGGCCGCCGCCGCGATCCTCAAGGCTCTCGATCCCAGCGCCATCGACCATTGCCTTGCGGGCCACGTGTCGGCGGAGAAGGCGCATCGGGCCGCGCTCGCACGGATCGGCAAGGAGCCGATCCTCGACCTCGGCATGCGTCTTGGCGAAGGTTCGGGCGCCGCTCTCGCGCTGGGTGTTCTCAAAGCCGCCCTCGCCTGCACGCGCGACATGGCGACCTTTGCGCAGGCCGGCGTTGCCGGACCTGACAACGGCTCAAATGCAGTCTCCTAGCGCCCGCCCGATCGGCTGGGTGAGCCTCCCACAGGTCCACCCGTTGCGGACTGCTTGGCATCCGGATCAAAATCGTTGGCAACTCCGGGCTCCCGCTTAGCACGATTTGCAGCATCGTTCACGGTTCCTCCCGGTCCGTTATAATGCGGTTGCTCGGGCTCCGACGTTCTCTGTGCCGGGGCAATCCCCTGAGCCAGCAGCATGCCAGTCGACAAACCAAAGCAAGTAATGCCGAGCGCGAGAACGCGCGTTGTCCTATTCATCACAGTCTCCATCAGCAGATGTCCGCCGCCACCGCGTCAGTGAACGGCGAATTTGTCGCAAGCTTTAGGCGAGAAGGCCTGGTTAGCGTCCGCCTGGGCTGTAGCCAGGAATGCCGCCCACAGGACCTCCCGAAGCCGTTTGCGCCGAGTCAGGCGCCAACTCGTTCGTTAGGCCCGGTTCAACCTGCGCTTTAATGGTTCGGCGCAATACAACGGCGCCCGGCGAATAATCACTTGCTGCAGGGACAAAAGGAACGGGTGCCGGCTGCTGGCTATTGCGATAGTACGGCGCAGCATACTCGTATGTCGGATAACCGTACTGGCCCGGATAACCATACGGCAGCGATCGATAAACAACTACGCGCTGTACCGACCTATGATGCGTTGTCGATCGATGACGGTGACCTTGGGCCGATGCCGTTCCTGTCGAAAAAGTGAGAGCTATGGTGCCGAGCACGAGCGCCTCGTTGACGAATTTCATCCCTGTTCTCCTTGAGTCTCATTTACGCACGGGAGATTGTGGAGTTCCCGCTTCCGATCCGCGCTGCGGACCCTCAAGGGCCGCCGCTGCGGCCGGGTATGCCGCCCGACGGTCCGCCAGTCGCCGATAGTTTCGCGAACGGCTCAATCCCCAGAGTCACGCCAGGTTCATGACGAGCCCGCCGAGACGCGTCCTCGACGATTTGCGCCGCGCCGTATCCGCCGTACACCGGATAGGGAGCGTAAACGTAAGGGACCGCACCGTAGGGTTGATAGACGTGTTGAACGTAGTGCGGATGATGATGAAGGCGTCGCGCCGATGCAGCGCTTGGCAAGAGAGCCAATGCGGCAGCGCCGACCGCGAATGTTCGTCCAGGGATACTCATGTGATGGTCCTTTGCGAGGCAGCGAGCTCCGCTCATCCGCCCTACTCCGTTCCTACTTCGTAGCGCCTCCACGGAATGTAACGGCGCTACCGCAAATGTGATCGCAGGTAATCGCCGATCCATGCGTACATTTCATCCTTTCAACGCTGACCAGCGGGCGCCTCCCCAACAATGAGCTTGCGGGCGTCTTCCCGCATCGCCGCACGCGGTTCGTCCTCTATGTAGGGCATATGCCCGCCGCCGTAGACCGAGAGCCGAAGGCGCGAGGGATCGCCATAGGCCGGCATCTGGTCGATCAGCATCTTGGAACCGAAGTAGGGGGTCACCTGGTCGGTGACGCCGTGCATGACGAGAGCACGAAAATGCGGATCGAGCGACAGGAGCGTGGCAAGATCGCCGGTCGCCTCGGCCGAGCGGCGGCCGTCCTCCCAGTTCCAGCGGCTGTTGACCTGCAGGTTCAAGATTTCGTAGCGCGCCTGCACCGGCCAGTTCAGTCGATGGGCGGTCAAATCCGCCATCGCGGTCGCGAAGGGCACCTTGAGCGAGTCCAAGATCGGATCCTCTCGATGGTGGCCCCCAGCCTCGAAGGGGTCGCGGTCGAAACCCGTGACGTTGCTGTCGTAGCTGCTGGCGACCCGTTCGGCATCGCGGTTCTTTTCCCGAAGCAGCGCGGAAGCGTCGACGCGGCCGCCCAAGCGTTGGACAAACTTCTGGTCGAGGCCGGTGAACCCCGCTACGGCCGCGCTCATGCGTCGTATCGCAGCCGCATCCCGGCGACCACGGTAGAGGTCGACAAGGTAGGAGCCGGTCGCGTAGGCCTCGGCAGCTTGCAGCCGATCTCGCGGGTTCGGCCCTTTGAGGTTCGTGGCCGCGGCAACGAGCGAGGGCAGATGCGCCGCGTAGACGGCTGGATTATCATCCGATGCGAACCAGCCGAAATCGAGTACCGGCGACAGCATGATGACACCGTCGACCCCGATCCCGTCGTCGCTTTCGAGTTTGCGGGCGAGCTTCGGGGCGCGAAAGCCGCCATAGCTTTCGCCGAGGATGAACTTCGGGCTGAGGAGACGGTCGTTGGCGAGCAGCCATTTGCGCACCACCGTCGACAACGAACCGATGTCGCCGTTCACCGACCAGAACTGCTTGACCGTGTCATCGCTCTTGCCCAGAGCTCGGCTGTAGCCGGTGCCGAGCGGATCGATGAACAGCAGGTCTGTGAAATCGAGCCAAGTGTCAGCATTGTCGACGACCTGCGGGCGCGCGGAAGGCGACAGGTCCGACGATTGAACCGGCAACCGCCATGGCCCGATGCCGCCAAGATTGAGCCAAGCCGAACTCGCGCCAGGGCCTCCGTTGACCGCAACCGTCAGAGGCCGCTTCGCTGCTTGCTGCCCCTCCAATTCGAACGCGGTGAAGGCGATGTCGGCGAGCGGCGTGCCGGATTGCGCGTCGCTGAGGCTGATGGCACCGGCCGTTGCTTTGAAACGGAGCGTCCGACCCGGGAGTTTGAGCTCATGATGCGTGATGGAAGGCGGCGGAAGGGGGTGGGGCGGGACGGTTTTCGCAAGGTCGGATACTGCTTCCGTCGCGACCGGCCGCGATGCTTGGGAAGAGGCGTTGCCGGCGAGCAAGGCGATAGCCGCGGCGGCAATGAACGGAGCGAAGGGTGATCGCACGTGCTAGGTCTCCGGGGGGCGATCCTTCTGCATCGCGATCATGGTCGTGCGATGACGCATCGTCGGCGCGAGACACCGAAAGACAAGACGTCGGAGCGTCACATGAAGGCGCTCGTGAGCTCCAATGGGCGACCACTACGAGAGGCGGCCGCAACGACATGCATGAAAAAGAGCGAAGTCGCTTGGGGAGGGAGTTGTTAGAGATTGCGAAGGCTCGTCTGTCTCGACGCCAACGGTCCTGCCTTGTCGGCGAGCTCGCGGCGGCAGCGGTATGATTGCGGAATGCAAGTTGGTCCCGACAGCAGATGAAGTTCGACCGACGCTGGGCATACCAGCGGCGGACGCGATCGCTGCGAGCATTCGCGCCTGTCGCATTTGCCGCGATGCTCCCGTCAACACGCCCGGTCTACCTCAGGAGCCCAGGCCGATCCTGAGGGTGAACACCACGGCCCGCTTGCTGATCGCGAGTCAGGCACCGGGAATCCGCGCCCACAACAGCGGCCTGCCCTTCGACGATCCTTCCGGCGACCGGCTTCGCTTCTGGATGGGGGTCGACCGCGAGCGCTTCTACGATGCGCAAAAAGTCCTCATCGCGCCGATGGGTTTTTGTTTTCCCGGACATACGCCCGACAAGGGGGACCTTCCGCCACGTCGGGAGTGCGCCCGCACTTGGCACGACCGCCTTTTTGCCGCGATGCCTCAGGTGGAACTCGTCCTGGCGATTGGGCGGTATGCGCAAATCTACCACTTCGAGCGGCTCGGCCGACCTCTGCCGAAACTGCTTCGGCTCGACGATCTCGTGCGCGAGTGGCGCAGCTACGTCGGGCGAGCACCGCGAGTGTTCGCCCTGCCGCACCCGTCGTGGCGGAATTCAGGGTGGTTGAAGCGAAATCCCTGGTTCGAGGTGGACGTTCTCCCCGAACTGCGCCGGGAGATCGCGGATGCGTTTCGTTCAGGTCGAGATCGTCACATTGACGCAGTGTAGGCGAGCTCAAGGACTATCGAAAGCCGTCGGCGCTGTAGGGCTCGGTTAGCGGCCACTCGGAACGTCGCGAGCTTCGAACAGACGGACTCACCCTTCTGAAACCTTTTCAATTCAATAATGTGCGATGCCCGCCATCCAGACGTCTTGGATCATCGTCGTCGCGGCTGCCGTCGTCGCGATATCGACCGGCATCGTCGGCAGCGCCATTTCGCCCTCGAGTATCGAGGCGAAGAAGAAAGCTTTTCGCCGTCCCGCCGAGTCGGTCGAGACAGGTCGAGCGGATCAGGATCCGGTCTGGCAATTGGGCCGATCACTCTTCTTCGATACGGTGGCGTCCGACTCTGGTCGAACCTCCTGCGCAACCTGTCATCAGCCCGACAGGAGTTGGAGCGACACGCATCCGCTTGCGATCGGCGATGACGGCCAACCTCTCAGCTTCAAGGCACCGACACTGCTGAACGTTGGGTCGCTCGACCGGCTGGGGTGGACTGGTCGGTTTGCCGATACGGCGTCGGTGTCCCTCTTCGCGATGCGCTCGACCACGATGAACATGCCCGTAAAAAGCCTTTTGGATCGGCTCCGCGCGCGGCCAGCTTACGTCGCCTTATTCAATCAGGCGTTCGCCCATCAAGACATCACGACTGACGATGTAGGGACGGCCCTCGCCCGCTATGTCAACTCGATCACCTCGGCTCGGTCCTCATTCGACAGCTGGGTGGAGGGTGACGGAACTGCAATCAGCGCCGACGCAAAACGGGGATTCGCCATCTTCGTCGGGAAGGGTCACTGCAACGAATGCCACAGCGGCTGGGCTTTCACGGATGGATCTTTTCACGACATCGGCAGCACCGACAGCGATCCGGGTCGCGGCAGGTATTTTCCGACTTCCCTCATGCTGCGACACGCCTACAAGACGCCTTCCCTGCGGGGAGTCGCACAGCGCACGCCGTATATGCACGATGGGAGCAAGACGACCCTCGACGAGGTCATCGAACTCTATAATCGTGGCGGAGTCGACCGCCCGAGCCGCGCCGAAGCGATCCGCCCTCTTCATCTATCAGATCAGGAAAAGGCCGACCTCAAAGCTTTTCTTGCTGCGCTCTCGGGTCCGACGACCTTCATGTTGACGCCGTCGAACTGACGTCAGCGAAAGAGCGGTAGTCCAGAACCGACAAGGGCGAGACCGAAAACGACCAGCACACCGCCGAACAGCTCCATTCGGGCGGTCGCGGTGGGCAGCCTCTCGCTGCAGCACGCCACGAGTGTGCCGCTCACGATGCTTGCCACGCTCATCAAAACCATCATCGGCCCAGCCCTTGCTCGCGTCACAGATTGGACCGCATTCTTTGACGGCACCTTACGACAATCGAAGCTTCGCGCAACAGGCCAATCGAAACTTAATAGATGGTAAACAGGAGACGTTAACCAACTGTAAAGGTCGGTAAAGCCAAATAGTTAAAGACGCGTATACTCACTCTTGCTGACCGGCATGACGGCAGCAACGCTGGGGGGCGTCGATGTCGACTGCATGCATGTTGCGGTTTGCGATCAAGGCTGGTGCCGGTGCGACAGCACTCATAGGGCTTTCGCAAAGCGCAGACGCTCACGTCAAATGGTTTTGCGCGTTCTCGGTGGCAGGCCAGCCGGAAGGTCTGAGCAATGTCCTCTGCACTGACTTCGAAAGTCTGTCTTTCATAGCCGTCGCAGCACTCGTCTGGGGCGCTATCGTCGACCGATCCTTCATCGGAGCCGCCATGAACCGAGCGCTGGACAGGGTCTTCGGCTTCATCGCCGTTGAACCCGACGTCGTGGTGCGAGCGGGCATCGGCCTCCTCATGGTGTCGCTCTGGAATCTCGGCGGGATCATTCTCACGCCCGAACTCACGACCAGCTCGCCTTACCTTCCCTGGTTTCAGTTGCTCATCGCCGCCTGCTTGATCGACAGGCGAACCTTGATCGTTTCAGCTCTTGGCATCGTCGTGCTCTTTGGTACGGCGCTCGCGTCCTACGGAGTCTTCCACCTGGCGGATTACCCGATCTTTCTTGGCATCGCTGCCTACCTCGCCGCCGTCGGTCTGAACCGGACGATCTTCGGGCTGCGTCCGCTCGATGTCCTGCGGTGGAGCCTGGCGATCACCTTAATGTGGGCGTCTGTCGAGAAATGGGCCTATCCGGAATGGACGTACCCGCTCTTCGCGACACATCCCGACATGACGATGGGTTTCGATCCGGCCTACTATATGCGCGCCGCCGGCGTCGTCGAGTTCGCGCTCGCCTTCGCCCTCACTCTGACGCCCTTCACGAGACGCTGCGCGGCCATCATGCTGTCGTCGATCTTCATTACCGCTATCTTCGGCTTCGGGAAGATCGACGCGATTGGCCACGCCGGTGTCATCGGGGTGCTCTTCGCCCTCATGTTGGACGATGCGAAATACATCGCCAGTATCCGACAGGTCGCGCTCGTCCCGGCGAAGTTCATGGGATCGCTCGCCATCTTCATCGGCCTGTACTACGTGACCCACGCCCTGATGTACGGGACGACCATCCTGTAGTCGTCACTGGACGTGAACGGTCAGCTTCATCTTTGGGTGAATCCCGCACAGGACTTTGAAGTCACCGCGAACCGGAAATCTGATCGAAGTCCGACTTCCGGGCTTCTGATCGCCGGAGTCGAAGTTGAAATCCTCGGACTCGATGTAAGCGTGATGCAGAAGGTCGCCGTCATCGTTCGCGATGACGAGCGACTGATCTTTTTTGAGCGTTACATCGGCAGGGTTGAAGCGGCGGTTCCGCTGCGAAACGATTTGCCCGTCATCCGCAGACGCCAAGACGCCGAAAGCGGCCAAGATCGAGGCCAAGGCGAGCGAGAACCTGAACATCGACGACCTCTTCTGCCACCGACGCATCGGCACGGCCCCACAACCTTCAGAACTCAAACTTTAGAAGACGAGTCTTAATCTATCTTACCGCGCCAGCTATGGCGCCGCGCCATGCTTACCGAAGCTTAACGTTACGTCGCTAGACCATGGGTCCTCATGAGTCCCATATATGCGCCAGTTAAGCTCGATCGGCTTGCAGCCGCGCCCTAGGCGCCGGCGGTTGCATCTGCCGGCTCCGACAATCCGGTCTCAGATCCTTCTCGCCTTTGTCCTGATGAGCATTATCTCGGCTTCGCTCGGAACATTCAGCACTCTTTCGATCGCCTACGAGGGACAACTCGTCGACCGCACCTACGACCGCTCCCTCATGGCCGTCAGTTTCGCCAGAGCAGCATCTGCGGACTTCTTCGCCATGCTTGCGGCCTTCGCGCGCAGTCACTCGCTGCCGAACCAAACCTCGTCGCTCGCCTCGCACAATCAACTCACCGACCTCAAACAGACGATGGAGGAAGATCTATCGATCGCCGTCGAACGCGCTCAATCCGATCGGGCATCGCAAGTCGCCCAACGCACGTTGCGCGCCCTGGCGGCTTGGTCTCAGGCCGAAGCGGAATTCACCAAAAGTGGCAGCGATGCGCAATGGGCGGCGTTGGATCGGCAGGCCGCAGCCGTTATCGCCGAGCTGGATTTGCTGATCAACTACACTGCGGGCGATGGTTTCGCCTATCGGCAAACGGCGCGCACGACGATCCAGCAGAACCGACGGTTCGCGATCCTGGCGACGTTTCTCGCCCTGGCCTGTTCCGGCTTGATCTCCTGGCTGCTCGCCCGGCACATCACTGGCCCGATCAAGAACGCGTCGCATGTCGCCGGACGGATCGCGGGCGGCGATCTCGACGTGCAAGTGCCCGGAGGTCGCCCGGACGAGTTGGGAGACCTTCTGCGGTGCATGGAGGAAATGCGGCTCGGCATCAAGGAAAGCATGGGTCGCGAGGTCAGTCTTCGCCAATCAGCCCAGATGCAGCTCGCCAACGCCCTCGAGCACTCGTGCGATGGTGTGGTGGTCATCGACGCGGGAGCAAAGGTCGTCCTCGCGAACGCGAAGGCGGCCGACCTGCTTCGCAGTGTGTCCCCGCATGTTTCGGTCGGCCATGATGCGGGTCCTCTGACTACGAGCCTCCGGACGTCGGCCGCAGAAAAGGATACCCCAGCGCATGAAATCGAGTGCGCCGACGGCCGTTGGCTGCGGATCAGTCAAAACAGTACGAGGGGTGGCGGGAGCGTCATTATCTGCAGCGATATCTCCCTGGTCAAAACGCAGCAGGCAGCACTCAATACCGCCAACTATTGGCTCGATGCCGCTCTCACCAATCTTTCACACGGCCTCTGCCTTTTCGCTGCGGACGGGTATCTGAAGGTCTTCAACGATCGTTTGTGCACCATCCTGGATTTGCCTCCGGATCTCGTGCACCCGGGAATGGCCTTGTCACAGCTTCTCGGCTTGAGCTTCAATGCCGACCGCGGCGAGGCCCCGCGACGTCCTGAAGCTCGACGATACGAGACTCAATTGGAAGCCTGCGTCGCGGCGGCCAAACAGGACGATCAGATCCTCGAGCTTCCAGGAGACCGACAGATTTCGATGGCCTTTCGTCCTCTCGAGGGGGGCGGATGGCTGGCCACGTTCGAAGATGTAACGCAGCGCATCGATGCAGAGCGCAAGATCGCTTTCATGGCACGTCACGATGCCTTGACCGGCCTCCCCAATCGGCTGCTTTTCGGTGAACGAGTGGCTCATGCCATCGATGCAGCCAAACAGGGAAGTCGCTTCGCGCTCCTTTATCTCGATCTCGACCACTTCAAGCAGGTGAACGATACGCTCGGTCACCCCACCGGGGACGAGCTTCTTCGAGAAGTCGCGCAACGCATTCGATCGTGCCTAAGGGAGAGCGACACATTTGCGCGATTGGGAGGCGACGAGTTCGCGATCATTCAAACAAGCCTTGAGGATGCGAACGATGCGGCCGTCGTGGCGAAACGTATCCTCAAAAGTCTGGCAAGCCCCTTTCAACTCGGCACCAACAAACTTAGCGTCAGCGCCAGCATCGGCATCTCGGTGGCGCCCGACGACGGCGACGAGTACGACAAGCTCTTAAAGAATGCCGACCTCGCCCTGTACAAGGCCAAGGCCGACGGGCGCAAGACGATCCGTTTTTTCCAGCGCGGCATGGACGAGGCGCTGCAGGCAAGACGGCTCCTGGAGCTTGATCTGCGCGAGGCACTGGCGAGAAACGAGCTCGAGATCCACTATCAGCCGATCTTCAGCATCGGCGACCCGCGTTTCGTCGGCGTCGAGGCTTTGATACGCTGGCGGCACCCGACTCGAGGCCTGATCTTGCCGAGCGAATTTATTGAGATCTCCGAAGAGATCGGGATGATCACGTCCATCGGCGAGCATGTCCTGCGGACAGCGTGCGCGGACGCAATGGATTGGCCGGGAGGTTTGACCGTCGCCGTCAATGTCTCCGCCTCACAATTCCGGGATGGTGACCTCATCCGCCAAGTGATCGAAGCGCTCTACGCAACGGCACTGCCTCCATCGCGCCTCGAACTCGAGATCACTGAATCGATCTTGTTGGAAGACAATCGGTCGACGCTCGTCATGCTGCAGCAAATACGAGAACTCGGCGTGAAAATCTCGCTCGATGATTTCGGAACCGGATACTCATCCCTGAGCTATCTCCGCAGCTTTCCCTTCGATCGGCTCAAGATCGACCAAAGCTTCACGCGGGACGCTAGTCCGGGATCGCGTGCGATCATACGCACCATCATCGAACTTTGCTCCAGTCTCAGCATGCGAACGACGGCGGAAGGCGTCGAAACCGCAGAGCAGCTCGAAATGCTGATGCACGAGGGCTGCGACGAAGCGCAGGGCTTCTACTTCAGCCGGCCCGTGCCGGCGGCCCGCATCGCGGCCTTGGTCGGGTCGGCTCCTAGCCTGCCGATCAGCGATGCCCCTGCGCTTCTCAAGCTGACACGGCTCGCGTCCTGAGCACGCACGAAATTTAGTCGCTGATGGCGCGGCTCTTTACTTGATCATGCTTCCGCTAATACGGTCGGCGATCCTGCCGTAAGGAGGTCGAAGCAGTCGCGTCAGCGACCACTTATGCTGAATGAAAGTCGCCCGACGATGGGTGAAGGTTTCGAAGCCGCTGCGGCCATGATAGGCACCCATTCCGGACGACCCCAGGCCGCCGAACGGCAATGCCTCGACGGCGACGTGCATGATGGTGTCATTGATCGAAACCCCGCCGGATCGTGTCCGCTCGAGCATTTCTCGCCTCCGTACCGGGTCGGTTCCAAACCAGTAGAGCGCGAGTGGCTCGGGCCTGTTTTGGAGAGCGCGGAACACTTCTTCGATCTCGTCGAACGGAATAATCGGCAGAAGCGGTCCGAAAATCTCTTCGCGCAGAAGCGCGCTTTCAAATGGCGGATCAATGATAATCGCCGGAGTCATCTTTGGCGCCGCGAGTTCGCGGTCGAAGAGCGGAATGGACTGGCACTCGGCCCGCAGGGTGATCAACCGCTCGCGATCAGCGGGACGGCATATCGCGCTATAGTCGGCGCTCTCCGGGTTGGGATAGAGTCGCCTGGCCGTTGCTTTCGCGCAATCCACGAAGGCCTGTACGCGAGCGCGCGGCACGAATACGTAGTCGGGCGCAATACAGGTTTGGCCGGCATTGAGTAGCTTGCCGGCGACGATGTCGGCAACCGCGCGGGAAAGATCCGCCGACGGGTCAATGATGGCCGGCGACTTGCCGCCGAGTTCGAGCACAGTAGGGACGAGGTTGTCCGCCGCCGCCCGCAAGACTGATCGTCCGGTGCGGGTCGATCCGGTGAACAGGAGCTTGTCGAAGGCGAGGCCGGCCATCGCGGCGGCCTCCTCGGCGCCTCCTTCGACCGGCGCGACCAGATCACCATCGAGTTGGTCGGCGAGGCATTGGCAGAGCAAGGCCGCTGTCCGCGGGACGTGCTCCGACGGCTTGATAGCGACGCGGCACCCCGCCGCTACAGCGCCGACAGCCGGCAGCAAGGCAAGCTGCAGTGGGTAGTTCCACGGCGCGATCACGCCCACGACCCCCACCGGCTGCTTGAGGATGCGCGCCGAGGCGGGCCAGAAGCGCCACCCGACGCCGACGCGTTCCGGCCGGCTCCAAGCGCGCAGGCGCGGCAGCGCGTGGTCGACGGCTGCGACCGTCATCGCGACCTCGCTGACATAAGTTTCGTGCCGCGAGCGAAATCCGAAATCGCTCGAAATCGTCTCGACGAAGGCTTGGGCATTCGTCACGATCATCCGACGCAAGGCTTTCAGTGTCTCGCGGCGGATCTCCAGAGGCACGTTACCGTCCCGGCTCTGCGCGGTTCGCAACCGCCGGAGCGTCCGCGCCGCCGTCGTCTCGTTCAACACGTCGATCAGCTCCGAACTGGATAGGTACGGCCCCGCCACGTCGAGGGGCGCCCGGCAGTATGGCGCGCCAACGCGATCCACTGGAGGCAGACGAGCAGCAGCACGCCAAATGAATGAACGACCACTACTTGCAAAGGCTCTTGGCATCGGCTCGCTTGCATCGCCCGCGCCGCGAGCAAACCGGCGCAGGCCAAAACGGCGATCAACGCGCCAGCCAAGCTTCTGGCCATGAGCGACGCGATCAACGCGAGCCATGGGAGGATATGACCGCCCAGCAGCAAAACCGTCCAAATTGGCAGCGCCAAAGGCTTGGCCAAGCCTTCGTGAGCGTTCTTCAAAGAACCCGCAAGCGTCGCGCGCGCGCCGACATACATGCGGCAGGAGGCGAGGCGCACTCCTTCGACGAGGTCCGTACGCAAGCCGGCCCGCCGAAATAGCCGCGGCAGTAGCAGTCCATCGTGCAGGCTGTGCCTGATGCCGGCGTGGCCACCCGCGCGACGGTAAGCCTCGGCGCGGACGGCGATGAGCTGGCCGCAGCCGGCGCCGAGCGCGACTCGTCCGTCCCTGCGCATCAGCGGGATCGGGAGATAGCCGAGAAGGAGAGAGTTGATCAGCGGAATGAGAAGAAGCTCGGTCGCGCTGCCCATGTCCTGGCGAGGGACGCAACTGACGAGATCAGCATGTTGCAGAGCTCCCGCGAGACGCACGCCCGCTTCGGGGGCAAGCCGCACATCGGCATCGACGAAAACGAAGATCGGCTTGCTGCTCAGGGTGGAAAGCACATGACAGGCATGCTGCTTCCCCGACCAGCCGGCAGGGAGCGCCGGCGCGGGCACCAAGCGGACGCGCCGATCGCGCTCCGCGATCGTTTTCACCAGAGCCGCCGTGGCGTCGGTCGAGTGGTCGTCCAACACGACGACGTCCAGGTCGATTTCTTTGGAGGCCAGGGCGCATTCGACGCAGGCGACGATGCCTGCCTCCTCGTTGCGGGCTGGGATGAGCACGGAGACCGATCCGCCGTCAGGAGCGGGCGGAGGCTCCCGCAAAGCCGATAGGTTAACGAAGGTCATGATCGTGGGAAGCAGAGCCAAGATGAGGGCGAGCAAAGCAAGCAGGATCATGGCGGCAGCCGTTCCACGCTCACGCGCGGTCGCCATGAGCCGGGCTGAAACTCTGTCCACGCGCCAAGGCACGAGCGCGACGCCACAGATCGTAGAATGGATTGATCCCAACCCTTCCAATCATTAGGGTGCGAAATCGGCCGGGATCCCGCGTTTTCGAGGCCTCCGCAAGCTCATTCATCGCCGCTTCAAGCGCCTTAGAGAGATGGGCTGCGATGGCGAGTACGGTTTGGTCGGCAACGGCCTTGGCCGAGACAGGCTTGCCGAACCGCAAGAGGACGTTCGGTCGACGCTCGTCCCAGAACGCATACTCGAGCGCGAGCGGGACGAATGTTGCGCTCGGCACGCGCTTGGCGAGATGCGCGAGCCCCGGCAGGATCGAAATGGGACGCGTCCGGACATCATCGAATCGACCTTGCGCGTTGACGATCAGCGTGCCGTCGGGCTTCGACAGAACCCGCTCCGACACGGCGAGGAAACGCGCCGCACCCTGCAAGGAACCCGCCTCGACAGCGAAGGCGCCGATGCGGCCGAAGAAGCGGTATCGGGCGAGCATCTTCGCATCCATTGGTGCAAAGCAGCGGCGATCGGCAAACAGCGTCGATGACAGCCAGATGGTGATGATGGCATCCCACCAAGACGGATGGTTGACCACGGCGACGAGCGGCCCGTCCATCTCCGGCGGTGACCCGAGAAGACGCACCGCGTGGAAGTGGGCCGACAGGTCGCGCGCGAAAAGCCAGGCGAAGAAGCGGAACCATGCAGGCGAGTAACGCCGGACGACGCTGTCTGCCGCCGTCGCCTGCGCTTGCCTCACGACACGGCAGCCGTCGCCTGCACCTTCAGATCCGTGTCGACCGCATCGGCGGCGATCCACCCCGACATCATGACCATCGGCATACCCGGGCCAGGATGGGCTGCGCCCCCGGCGAGATATAGGTTGCGAACCTCGCGTGATCGGTTACCGGGCTTGAAGGCGCCTAACAAGCGGCCATGGCTCGCAAGTCCGTAGATCGCGCCGTTCAGCACTTTGTAGCGTTCATGGATGTCCTGCGGGGTGAGGTGGCGCTCGACGACGATCCGATCTTCGAGATCGTGAAGCCCAGCTGCGCTCTTGAGCTTGTCGATGATCGTCCGGCGGTAACGCTGGAATAAGTCGCCAGAGCGCCAATCGTGATGCGGCCGGAGGTAAGGCGTGTGAACAAGGACGTAAAGTGCCTCGCCGCCCTCCGGCGCGACACCGGGTTCGCTCGCGGAAGGAGCACACACGTAAGCGGTCGGATCGGGCGCCGGCTCGCCTTTGCCGTAGATAGCGTCGAACTCTTCTTTCGGATCGCGCGAAAACACGAAGTTGTGGTGCAGCAGGTGATCGTAGCGTTTCTTCAATCCGAGGTAGAGCACGACACCCGAGCATGCCGGTTCGGCTTTCTGCTTCTCGTACGCTTGACCGACGGGACCACCGACGAGCTCGCGGTACGTCCGCATCGAGTCCATGTTCGAGATAACGGCATCGAAGCGCTCGACGCCGCGCGACGTGCGAACCCCTACGACGCTGCGCCCGTCAAGGGCGAGTCCGGCGATGTCTTCGCCGCAACGAAACGCCGCTCCGTTCTCGCCGGCGAGCCGCGTCAACGCATCTGCCACGGCGCGGGTACCGCCCATCGGGTACCACACGCCCTGAGCCGTCTGCATGTGCGCAATCGCGCACAGGACGGCCGGCGCTCCATAGGGTGACGACCCGACGTACTGCACGAAGTGATCAAGAAGCTGGGCAAGTCGGGCGTCACGAACCTTCGATCGGATGGTGCTCGCCACTGTGGCGTGCATGCGTAGAGAGAGCACGTCGCGCAACGTCGATGGATTCATGTTGGCGCGGAGGTCGATCGTGTCGAACAGATCCTGCACGGCCTTCCAAAAGAAGAAGCGGTTGGAAACTCCGTGCAACTGCTCGGAGATCGCCTGAAACTGTCTATAGCCGGCACCTGCGTTCTTGTCGGGGGCGAAGCGATCCATCTCGGCCGCCATCGCATCGACGTCGGCGAGCAGGTCGATGCGGTCGCCGCCGTCGAAGAAGCATCGCCACTGCGGGTCGAGGCGGCGAAGATCGAGATAGTCGGCCGTTCTCTGCCCGGATTCCGCGAAAATGCGGTCGAGTACCAATGGAACGGTCAGGATAGTCGGTCCCATGTCGAAACGGAAACCGCCCTCTTCCAGCAGGGCCGCTTTGCCACCGAGCCAATCGTTCTTCTCGAACAGCGTCACCGCATGTCCGCGGGCACTCGCCACGCAGGCCGCGGCAAGGCCGCCTAGACCGCCGCCGACGACGGCGATGCGTCTGGGCATGGCATGGACGTTCAATGTCCCTCTCCGTGAGCGGCAGCGTTGCAGGCGACGGCCGTATCCATGGCGGCAAGGCCGATTTCCGGATCCATGCTGGGATGGACCTGCGGCTGCGCATCCTTGGCGAAAAGATCCTGCAGGAGCAATCGCGCGGTGATCCGCGCTCCCTCGTAGATGACAGGCAGGCCCGACCCGGGGTGGGTGCCGCCTCCCACGAGATAGATGCCGCGGCCAAAGTTGTTGTGCGGCCGAAAGTACAGCATCTGGCGCAGGTCATGAGACAGGTTGAAGGTCGCCCCTTCGTAAACGGCGTAATCGTCGCGCCAAGAGCGCGGGTCGATGATCTTCTCGTAACGTATGCGGCCCCTGAGATCGGGCACTCCGAGAAGCTCCAGGCGTTTCAGGACCAGCTCGCGGAACCGTTCACCCTCTTTGTTCCAATCGATTCCGGCCCTCAAATTCGGGACCGGCGCGAGGATATAGAGGCTGCTGTGGCCGGGCGGCGCCATGCCGCCGTCCGTGTACCCGGCATGCTGAACATAGATCGAGGGTTGATCGGACAGGATGCCGGACGAGATCTCACGGATGTTCCGCTCGTAATCCTTCGCGAGCAGGATCGAGTGATGGGGCAGCGTGTCCGGCAGACGCCCCTCGATCCCGAGATAGATCATGAAGGTCGAGCAGGACAACCGCGCCTTCTTGATCTTGGCGTCGCGCCAGCGCGGTCGGGCCTCCTCGGGAATCATTCCGGACGCGGCATGGGCGAAATCGGCCCCGACGACGACGGCATCCGCGCGAGCCTCGCGACCGGCGGCGACGACCCCGCGCGCCCTCCCCTTCTCATAGATCAAGCGCTGCACCGGCGAGCCGAGGCGGATGTCGACGCCGAGTTTGCGAGCGAGTGCCGCCATGGCTTCCGACACCGCGCCGCAACCGCCGACGGGATGGTAGACGCCGTGTTCATATTCCAGAAAGCTCAGGATGGAGAACAGGCTGGGACATTGGAACGGCGACATGCCGAGATATTTGGTCTGGAACGAGAAGGCGAGCCGAACCCGCGGATCCTTGAAGAAGCGCCGCAACTCGCCATCCACGGTCGTCAACGGCTGCAGCTTCGGCAATGCCGCCAACATCGCCTTCGACGCCATGTCGCGCCAGCGATGGAAAGGTTGCTCGAGCACGGGGACGAAAAGTTTCAGCTTGCTACGGCCATGATCGAAAAATCGGCGCACATGCTTCGAATCTTCCGGCGCAAGACGAGCGATCTCGGCTGTGAGCCGCTCGACATTGGCCGTTGCCCGCAACTCCCCGCCTCCCTCGAAGACGAGCCGATATTGCGGATCGAGCCGCTCGAGCTTGACGTAGTCTTCGAGGCGCGCGCCACAATCCGCGAAGATCTGCGCCAGCACCTTCGGATAGAGAAAAAAGGTCGGGCCGATGTCGAAGCGATAGCCCTCGCTCGTCGACAGGGTGCGGGTGCGTCCACCAACCACGTCGTCGCGCTCGAAGACCGTGACCTTGACGCCCCGGCTCGCGAGCAGGAGAGCGACAGCAAGTCCGCCTGGCCCGGCACCGACAACAATGGCCTGCTTCGGATGGCCGCCGGGGTGCCCCGGCCGAAATGCGAATGTCAAAGTGTTCAGCAACCTTGTGCGAGGGAGCGCGGACGGCAGCGTGCTCCGGAACGACACTGTTAGATGAAGTATGCCGCCTAACGGCGAGCCGATCGTGCGGCATGGTGACCCGAAGAGCGAACGCCTATGAACCTCCCAAGCGGCCCCAAGGCATGACTGCCGAGGCTCGATGCGGTGCAGGATGAGCAATTTTATCACAGGAAGGGGAGGAGCGCGTCGGCCACCTTCTTTGGGGCCTTTAGGATCAGTAGGGTGCGCTCTCCCTCCTTGAGGACGCGCACTCGATAGAGGAGATGCGAGCACCCACGATCATGGAATTGCGGCCTTCGACAGGGCGTCATACACCGGCAACCAACGCATCCTGCCCCTTATGGGAACACTTACCTTGAACGTCTTTTCTACTTTGATGCGCTACGGCATAATCGAGAAAGGTGGATCACCTTCGTCAAATTTTCGGCCGTTCACCATCGAGGTACCGCGAGTGAAAATACGGCATTCGCGGGGTTGCGTCGATTTCCAAAACACTCCTGTTATGTCGGAGCGCAGTCTGCGGTGACGAACTCTATGGGCAAATTTCACCTGAACCCATATTACATCGTCACACCCGCCTACAGGAGAGCCTCGGCGGGCATTCGCTGTCTGCACATGCTCTGTCATCATCTAAATCTGTCCGGCGAGATGGCCTATTTGCTTCAAGATCCCGATCTGCGCGATCCGGAAGCAATGGTCACCGGAACGGATCTTTTGACGCCGATCCTAACTCACGCTATCGCGACCGACCATTTCAAGCGGGGCCAACAGCCGATCGTCGTCTACCCCGAGACGGTCAAAGGCAATCCGTTCAACGCGGAGATCGCCGTCCGCTATCTCCTCAACTTCCCCGGGCTGCTCGGCGGAGACGAGTGGTTCCCCGACGAAGAAATCCGTTTTGCGTACTCCGAGGTGCTTGGCAAAGCAGCCGGGTGCGAGAACAATATCCTCTTCATACCGCCGATCGACACGAGCGTCTTCAAGCCGCCGCCGGAAGGTATGGTGCGTCAGGGATCTTGCTTTTACGCCGACAAGTTCCAGAAGATCCACGGCGGCGTCCTCGATGATTGCACAAGAGGCAGCACCGAAATCCTCCGGGGGAGCGACAAGGACCAAACTCATCATGAGATCGCCGATCTTCTCCAGCGGTCTGAACTGTTCTACACGTATGAGAACACAGCGTTGGCGATCGAGGCCGTCCTTTGCGGTTGTCCCGCCGTGTTCATTCCAAATCCTTACTTGAAAGGGATCATCGCGTCCGCCGAGCTTGGACCGGAGGGATACGCTTGGGGCACCGACGCGGATGAAATTGCTCGAGCAAAAGCGACCGTTCGATCCGGTGCGGATAACTATTTGCGCAAAGCCGGCGGTTTCGAACGACAGCTATCCCGCTTTATTGCGAAAACAACTGAATTCGCCGCTGGATATCGAAAGGCCACCCAGCCGATTAACATGGGTCGGGATACGCACGTCGTGACGGTCAGTGAACATGAGAGCCTCTTCGCCGAACTCATCCTTCTCCTCTTCCGGCTTTTTCCCGCTCGATTTGAGTGCGAGCTGGCAAAGTTCTTTTCCACAGTGGGCCTGAAGAAACCGGGCGCCCGACTTTGGAAAAGCGCCCTCAATAGATCTGCAGTCAAAGTCGTGGTGCGACAAAGCCCACGTGAACTCATTTTTGACATGCACGAACAGCGTTTTTCTCGCTCGAAGGCTGACGATAGCGCTTTGACGCTGGATACCCACCGCTAAGGCGTGAGCGATGTCATTGTGGCGGTATTGGATCTGGGAACGCTCACATTAATTCAGTGCCTGTCGACACGAGCGGGAGGACACTCTGCAGATATACTTGGCATACTGGGAGTGAACATTTTGGTGCCGGTTGCAGGAGTCGAACCCGCGACCTACTGATTACAAATCAGTTGCTCTACCAACTGAGCTAAACCGGCCGTTGATCGTCTCTTAACAGTGCGGTCACGCACTTGCAAAGATCGGCCAGCCGTCGCCGCCGATCGCCGGCTCCAGCCCTAGGATTGCCGCAGTCGGGCGCTGTTATAGCTGAATTCGGCGGCCGACCAGATGCCGTGAGTCGGTTCATATCGCCGCCGAGCTATAAGCGCGGATTGCTTTTGAGGAGGGGGAAGCTTGATTCACAAGACAGGACGGCTTTTGAAGATCGGCCTCGTGGCCGGCCTCGTGTCAGCGACGCTTGGTGGTACGATGACGCCGACCTATGCGGGCGACAGGGGCGGCGCTATCGCTGCCGGCGTGCTCGGCGGTGCGGCTCTCGGCGCGCTCGCGGGTAGCGCCGCCGCAGGTGCTTATGCGCCGCCTCCGGGCTACTATCCGCCGCCGCCGCGCTACGTCGAACCGGTCGACGCGCCACCGCCGCGTTGCCACCGCGAATTCGTCCGCACCTGGGATCCTTACGCGGGCGTCTATGTCGACCGTCCACGACGGGTCTGCGAAGGTTACTGATCTGTTCGAGACCATCCATCGGGTCGCGCTGACGATCTCACCGATGTAACATCTTCATCCAACGTGAAAGCCCCGCGCGAGCGGGGCTTTTTCGTCAAACGTTCCAGCAACTCTCTCCGGACACTGAACGACCATTCAGTGGGCATGGGCACCAAGGGCGCCGATCCCAGTCTCGGAGCGAACGTATTGCGCGTCGAACGATGCCTGTTCCCGCCTCGCACGAGCGCTCTTATCGAGCAGCGAGAACGCGATGATGCCGATGAACGCGATCGGCATTGAGAAGATGGCCGGGTTCGAATACGGAAACGGAGCCGGAGCCGGCAAGTGTAGCGACGTCTCCCAGAACGCCTTCGACAGCACGACCATGATCACCGAGGAGATCAGCCCGAGCGAGCCGCCAACCATAGCCCCAAGCGTGGTCGTCTTGCGCCACAGGATCGACATCACCAGCACCGGGAAGTTGCAGCTCGCGGCAACGGCGAAGGCGAGACCCACCATGAAGGCCACGTTGACCTTCTGAAAGACGATCCCGAGACCTACGGCAACGATACCGATGACGACGGCTGATGCCTTCGAAATATTCACCTCGTTTCGCTCCGACCGACCCTTGGCGATGACGTTTGCATACAGGTCGTGGCTGATCGCTGAGGCGGCAGCGAGCGTAAGGCCGGCGACGACCGCGAGGATCGTCGCGAAAGCGACCGCCGCGATGAAGCCGAACAGGTAGCTTCCGCCGACCGACTCCGCGAGCCGAACCGCCGCCATGTTGCCGATCGTTCCTTTAGCGTCAAAGATGATGGCGCCAAAGCCGATGATGAACGTGAGCACGTAGAAGTAGCCGATGAAGCCGGTCGCGTAGAGGACCGATTTCCGCGCGGTTTGCGCATCCCGCACGGTGAAGAAGCGCATCAGGATGTGCGGAAGACCGGCTGTGCCGAACATCAGAGCCATGCCGAGCGAGATGCCGGAGATGGGATCGGGCACAAACCCGCCCGGCGACATGATCGCGTCCTTCTTCGCCGAAAGCTCGACCGCCCTGGCGAACATGGCGTCGATGCTGAAGTTGAAGCGCGTCATGACGATAAAGGCAATCACCGTCGCCCCGAACAAGAGTAGTCCGGCCTTGATGATCTGCACCCAGGTGGTCGCTTTCATGCCGCCGAAAGCGACGTAAACGATCATCAAAACGCCGACCAGAACGACCGCATACTCGTAGGGAATGTGCTTGGCGCTGAGGACGACGATGAGTTCGCCCGCGCCGACCATCTGCGCGATAAGATAGAGCGCAACAACAACCAGCGTACCGCAGGCCGAGAGGACGCGAATGGGTGTTTGCGCGAGGCGAAAAGAAGCGACGTCGGCGAATGTGAACTTGCCGAGATTGCGCAGCCGCTCCGCAATGAGGAATAGAAGGATCGGCCAGCCGACAAGAAAGCCTATCGAATAGACTAGACCATCGAAACCCGACGTGTACACGAGGCCCGAGATGCCGAGAAACGAGGCGGCGGACATGTAATCACCGGCAATCGCAAGTCCATTCTGGAACCCGGTGATGCCGCCCCCGGCGGCGTAGAAGTCGGTCGCCGACTTCGACGCGCGTGCCGCTCGTGCCGTGATATATAGCGTGAGCGCCACAAACATGAAGAACATCACGAGGGCAGGAACGTTCAACGCTTCGACGGCCGCGGCAGGTCCGGTTTCCGCGGCGGCCAAGGCCAAACATGGTGAAAGAGCGGCGAGCAGAAGGCCGGTCGCGGCCTTGGCGATGGAGCGGATCACCGATTTACCTCCTTCAGAAGTTCCGCCGTTAGACGGTCGAACTTGGAGTTGGCGATCAGCACGTAAATAGCCGTGATGATGAAGGTGGCGACCAGGATGGCAAAACCAGCGACGATCGCAACGGATGTCGTCGACCCTTGAGAGATCTTCGCGGAAAGAATGCGGCCATCGTCCTTGTTGAACGCAACCAGGAGGATGAACCCGAAGTAGATGACCCACATGATTGAGGCGAGCGTCCAGCCCAGCGCGGAGCGACTCTTTGTCAGCTCCTGAAATCGCGGGTTGGCCAACATGGCGTCCGTGCTCGCAGACGCCAGCATGGCCTCGTTATTCTGGATATTCACGCTTTCTCCCCCGTGTCTTTCCTTAACGGCACCTCCGGGAAGAGCCGTCAACGGGCGATTTAGCGCCACCCGTGTCGTTATCGCCGTCCGTCGTTCACCGTCGAGTGTCGAACCAACCCGTCCGCTCATGCGGCGCAGACCGAGATGCACTTTGCTGGATACTCGGCGCGGCTCTTCGGCGTTGCAATATAGAAGAGGTCATGCATGGCGTCGATGGATCGACCATGGGTCGTTCGTCTATTTTGTCGAGACAATGGCTAGTGGTCTACGGCGCTCTGCTCAACCAATCTCGTTCCTCGCCGCCTCCCTGCGCGCAGAGATCTCGCGCGCCGCGACCAATGGCATCCGTCTTGCTGCCCAAGTCTTCAACCATCGCCGGCGAAGGCGCAACTCTCAGGACGCCTCGCGACATTTCGGGGAGGGCGGCAAGACCGGCTCGGCGAAGACAAAGGAAGGGTGCGCCATGAATGGACTCGGCGGATTGAACAAGTCGCCGAACGGGGTCGTCATCGGTCTTGTTCAGCTGAAACTCGAACAGATCGACACGCCGGAGGATCTGAGGCGGCAGACCCGGAAGATCGTCGACACGGTGGCCAAGGCGCGGCGCAACATGGGAACGATGGATCTCGTCGTTTTTCCGGAATACGCGCTTCACGGCCTGTCGATGAGCACCGACCCGAGCATCATGTGCCGGATCGACGGACCCGAGGTCTCGGCCTTCAGGCAGGCCTGTCTCGACAATGCGATCTGGGGCTGCTTCTCGCTCATGGAGTTCAACCCGCACGGCAACCCTTACAACACCGGGATCGTCATCGAC
Organism: uncultured Beijerinckiaceae bacterium; assembly: GCA_964243415.1. Taxonomy (GTDB): domain Bacteria; phylum Pseudomonadota; class Alphaproteobacteria; order Rhizobiales; family Beijerinckiaceae; genus RH-AL1. Next base: position 23,617 of record CAXTFG010000008.1, read on the forward strand.
GACCGCGGCGAGATCCAACTTTATTACCGCAAGATGCATCCCTGGGTCCCGGTCGAGCCCTGGGAGCCTGGCGACATGGGCATTCCCGTCATCGACGGACCCAAAGGCTGCAAGCTGGCCCTCATAATCTGTCACGACGGCATGTTTCCTGAGATGGCGCGGGAGTGCGCCTACAAAGGGGCCGAGATCATGATGCGCACGGCGGGCTACACGGCGCCCATCCGCGAGTCCTGGCGCTTCACCAACCAGGCCAACGCCTTCCAGAACCTGATGGTGACGGCGAACGTCTGCATGTGCGGCTCGGACGGCACCTTCGATTCGATGGGCGAAGGCATGATCGTCAACTTCGACGGCAGCGTCGTCGCCCATGGCACCGCCGGGCGCGCGGACGAGATCATCACCGCGGAGGTTCGCCCGGATCTGGTGCGCGAGGCGCGCCTGCACTGGGGCGTCGAGAACAACATCTACCAGCTCGGACATCGCGGCTATTCCGCCGTGAAAGGCGGTGCCAGCGATTGCCCCTACACCTTCATGCAAGACCTCGTCGCCGGTCGTTATCGGCTGCCCTGGGAGGACCAGGTAAAGGTGAGGGACGGGACGCCCTGCGGGCTTCCGACCCCCACGCGTCATTACGGGCCGCCACGAAAGGAAGCCGCGGAGTGAGCACGGCTGACCTCACAACCGGCGTCGTCGACGCGACCCGTTATGTCGCCGCGGACCCTTACGGGTGGCCCTTCGACGGCGCATTGCGGCCCGACAATACCGCTCTCGTGATCATCGACATGCAGATCGATTTCTGCGGAAAAGGCGGCTACGTCGATGCGATGGGCTACGACCTCAGCCTGACGCAGGCGCCCATCGCGCCCATCAGGTGGCTCATGGCATCCATGCGGGCCGCGGGTTTCGCGATCATCCACACCCGCGAAGGCCACCGCCCGGACCTCGGCGACCTGCCGGCCAACAAGCGCTGGCGATCGCGCCAGATCGGCGCCGGCATCGGCGATCCCGGCCCTTGCGGTCGCGTGCTCGTGCGCGGCGAACCGGGCTGGGAGATCATCCCGGAACTCGCGGCGCAGCCCGGCGAGATCATCATCGACAAGCCCGGCAAGGGAGCCTTCTGCGCGACGGACCTGGAGCTGATCTTGCGGACACGCGGGATCCGCAATCTCATCCTCACGGGGATCACGACCGATGTGTGCGTGCACACCACCATGCGCGAAGCCAACGACCGCGGGTTCGAATGCCTGCTCGTCTCCGACTGCTGTGCGGCGACGGATGCCGGCAATCATGCGGCGGCGCTGAAGATGGTGACGATGCAGGGTGGCGTGTTCGGCGCCGTCGCGACAAGCGCTGCCGTCCTCGACGCGCTCGGCGCGCTCACCTAGATTGCAGCGCTGCCTTTCGGCGGCGCTCGCCTCACCAGGCCCGGCCATATCGGAGGGCGCACCAATCATGCAGCTCCGACATCTCCGCTACCTCTCCGTTCTTGCTCGAGAACGCCATTTCGGCCGTGCCGCAGCGTGCCTTTCGATCAGCCAACCGGCCTTGTCGCAAGGCCTGCAGCAGCTGGAACGGCATTTCGGCGTCCCGATCGTCGATCGCCGACAGAGCGGGTTCCACGCCTTCACCAGGCAGGGCGAGGCGGTGCTGGAATGGGCGCAGCAGGCTCTTGCCGACCACGATCGCCTGCTCGAACCGGGCAATCATGTCAGCGGCGACCTCAGCGGGTCGCTCCGCATCGGCATCGCACCCGTCGTCATGTCGATCGTGTCGCTGCTCACGACTCCCTTCAACGAGCGCTACCCCGGCGTCTCGTTGACGGTGCTGGCGAAGAACGTTCCTGACATCGAGCGCAGTCTCCGCTCATTCGACATCGACATCGGCGCGACTTACCTCGACGGCGTGACGCAGACAGGGCTGCGCCATTACGTCCTCTACGAGGAAAGCTATCACCTCCTCGTCCCCAGCGATCATCCGCTCCGCGGGCGGACGTCCATCGGCTGGAGCGAAGTCGGCGAACTTCCCCTCTGCATGCTGACGCCCGACCTGCAGATGCGGATCGTGCTGGAGCGGCTGTTCGCGCGAGCCGGCGTGACGCCGAAGGCAGTCATCGAGACGAACTGCGGACTCGGCTTGTTCGCCCACATGCGTTCGGGCAAGTGGCTGACCGTGGTGCCGCACTCATACTTTTATCTGCTCGGCGACTGGTCCTACATCCACGCCATCCCAATCGTGAACCCGACCTCGACGAGCACGATCGGGCTGCTCGTCCAGGAGCGCACGCCGATCTCGCCTCTGCTACAGGCCTTCATCGACTCCGTCGAGGACGCCGATCTCGCTCACCAGCTTGAGCGCTACAGACGGTAACGCCGACTGGAGGGCGTTTCGCGGACGCGAAAAATGGTCCTGGACGTCGCCAGCACGCATAAGCCCCGCTTAACAGCTCATAAGCCGAGGCTGCCCTTTTCGGAGCGGTCCTTGCCGGATATTCCACCTTGAGCCGACATGCGAAAGAGACCAATCGTCTCTGCCGACCGCACCTTCGGCTGCTCCGACCGCAACCGGCAAGTCGCGCCCACTTCCGCCAAAACAGCTGGAGGACCGGACTGAGTGGCCAACAGCCTGGACATCGCTTCGCCAACGCCGACCCGGTCGAAGTCGCTATGGCAGCTCGCTTTCGTTCCAAGCGCGCGGTGGCTTCCCGCTGCGGCGGGTCCGGCGGCGCTGATCCTGATCTGGGCCCTCGTCAACGCGACGGGGCTCGTGACGGCACGCCTCCTCCCATCGCCGCTGCTGACCGGCGAGGCGTTGGCGAGCGGGCTCTGGTCGGATGGTTTGGGCTGGGACTTGTGGGAGACGGTGCGGCGAACGCTGGAGGCATTCGTGATCGCGGCCGGTGCCGGCGTACCGCTCGGCATTGTCATCGGCTCCAGCGTGCGCGTTTACAGATCCATCGAGTTCATCATCGACTTCTTCCGATCGACGCCGGCAACGGCGCTGTTTCCTCTTTTCATGATCATCTTCGGATTGGGCGATGGCGCGAAGGTCGCGATCGCGGCGTTCTCCGCCCTGCTCATCATCGTCTTCAACGTCGCCTATGGCGTGATGAACGCGCGCCCGACCCGGATGCTCGCCTCCCGCGTCATGGGAGCGTCCCGCTTGCGGATCTTTCGGGACGTCACGTTCTTCGAGTCGCTACCGCAGACGTTCGTCGGCGTCCGCACGGCGGTGTCGCTCGCCCTCGTGATCATCGTCGTCGCCGAGATGTTCATCGGGTCCGACAACGGCCTCGGCCGGCGCATCATCGACTCGCAGATCACCTTCGATATGCCCGGGCTTTACGCGACGATCCTTCTCGCCGGCGCTCTGGGCTACGCGCTGAATCTGTTTTTCCTGACCCTTGAGGCGCGCCTTGTGCATTGGGCGGGTCGATGACCGGAGCACCGATGTCACACCGGCCGACCCGCCGTGCTTTCACCCTCTCGGCGGTCGGCGCCGCCATGCTGCCCGCCGCCCCGGCGATCGCGCAAGCCAAGGAGAGGCTGGTCGTTTCCTGGCTCCCGATCATGCAGACGACGGCATTCTACGTCGCGCTCGACCACAAGCTGTTCGAAAAGGCCGGGATCGAGGTCGAAGCGGCCCGCTTCGAAGCGCCGAACCAGATCATCGATTCGCTCGTATCGGGACGGGCGGACGTCGGGGCGCCGGGAGCGGCTGCCGGCATCACCGCCCTCGCCGAAGACAAGTTCCCGGGCACGTTCAAGGTGTTCGGTCTCCAGGGCGGCGGCATCAAGGTCAACCGCATCAACGATGGCCTGATCGTGGCCAGCACGTCCTCCATCAAGTCGTTCGCGGATCTGCGCGGCAAGGTGCTCGGGCATCTCCCGGGCATTCAATGGCGGACGATCTCCCGCTCCCTCGTCCGCAAGGCCGGGCTCGACCCGGACAAGGACATTCGGCTCGTCGAGCTCGCAGTCGGCCTGCAAGTTCCGGCGATCATCTCGGGGACGGTGGATGCCACGCTGTCACTCGAGCCGGTAGGGTCGATCGCGGTGGCGTTGGGCCAAGCCAAAAGAGCGTTGACCAATCCTTGCTCGGCAGCCATCGCCGACCCGTTCTACTCGGGCGTCTCGGTGCTGACCACCAAGTTCATCAAGGAACGACCGGACACGGCGCGCAAGGTGGTCCAGGTGCTAGACGAGGCGACGCGCCTCGCCAACGCCGACTTTGACGGCATTCGAGGCGTCCTGCCCAAATACACCGCCATCAAGACCAACCAGCTTGCGGTCGTGGCGCAACCCTATCTCCGCCCGTTCGCCGACCTGAACGACACGGATATCGCCTCCTACCAGGCGCTGGTCGACGTCTTCGCCGCCGAACACGTCCTCAAGACGCCGCTGAAGGTCGGTACGCTCATGCTGAAAAAGGCGGAGATCGGCCTTTGACGCTTGCCGACAGCGGCCCGAGTTCGCCCGCCGACTCAAATGCGAATCCGGTCGAAGCTCACGACGCTTTAGCGCGGTCGGGCCGCTCTGCGGCGACGCACGTCACCGTCCGCGGCCTCGCCAAGCGCTTCGCCGGAAACGTCGTCTATGATGATTTCGACCTTGATCTCCCACGGGGCGCCATCGTCTCGATCTTCGGCCCCAACGGCTGCGGCAAGAGCACCCTGATCAACATGATCGCCGGCATTCTTCCGCACGAGGGCGGCGCAATCCTGTTTGATGGAAAGACCATCGCCGAGACCCGGATCGGCTATGTCTTCCAGAATTACCGCGAGGCGCTGTTTCCATGGATGCGGGCGGTCGACAACGTCGCTTATCCCTTGAAGTTGGCCGGGGTTCCAGCCGCCGAGCGCCGCCGCCGCATCGACGAACTCGTCGCCGGGTTCGAGCTGCCGTTCGACCTCAACCGCTACCCCTACGAACTTTCCGGCGGCCAGCAGCAGACCGTGTCCATCATGCGCGCGCTCGTCGTCGAACCGGAAGTCCTGTTCCTCGACGAACCCTTCTCGGCGCTCGATTACGAGATGACGCTGCTCATGCGCGATCAGCTGCAGAAGGTTTTGGCCAAGACGCGCACCACCTCGCTCCTGGTCAGCCATGATCTGGAAGAGGCGGTCTATCTCGCCGACAAGCTGCTGCTGCTGACGCGCAGGCCGACGCGGATCGCTGCATTCATCGATGTCCCGATCGCCCGACCACGGGAACCGGCCACGCTGACCGATCCGGCCTTCATCGCACTGAAGGCGCAGGCCCTCGGCATTTTCCAAGCGGCGGTCAAGAGCGGGTGAGTGTCACGCGCGCCAACCAAGGATACAACGACGATGAATGACCGTGGTGGGTCCCGAATCTGTCCTTGCGGCTGCGCCGTGCGCAGCGACGCCTTCGAGTGCACGGGAGCACCGGACGTCGGTGCTTCCGCGGAAGCGCGGCTCGATCGCGCGATCGAGACCGCGGCGCTGCGTGCCGCGTTCCCCTCCCGGACGACCCGGCGTAACTTGATCGCCGCCGTCGGCATCGGCACCGTGATGGCTGCGCTGTCCGAAGCACTGCCTCTCGGCGCGGCCAAGGCGATCGCACAGACCGCCACCGGACCGCTGGAGAAGACCAAGCTCGTTTTCGGCTACGTCCCGATCACGTGCACGGTGCCGATGCTGCTCGCGGATGCGATGGGCTATTACAAGGACCAGGGTCTCGACGTATCCCTGGTGCGAACGCCGAGTTGGGCGCTGGTCCGCGACAAGCTCGTCGATAGCGAGTTCGACCTCTCGCATCTCGTCCTCGGCCTGCCCTTCACCATGTCGCTGGGGATCGGATCCAAGCCCTACCCGACGCGCGTCGCCACGGTGCAGAACACCAACGGCAACGCGATCACGATGGCCCTCCGGCACAAGGACAAGCGGGACCCGAAGGATTGGAAGGGCTTCAAGTTCGGCATTCCGCACGAGCATTCCATGCACGCCATGCTGCTGCGCTACTTCCTCGCCGAACACGGGCTCGACCCGGACCGCGACGTCGAACTGCGCGTCTACCCGCCGCCGGATTCCGTCTCCAACATGGCCGCCGGCAACCTCGACGGGATGCTCTTCGCCGAACCGTGGGGGCAACGCGCCGTCTTCGAGGGCG
>CAXTFG010000008.1:29844-41612 GCA_964243415.1 uncultured Beijerinckiaceae bacterium
CTCGACGGGATGCTCTTCGCCGAACCGTGGGGGCAACGCGCCGTCTTCGAGGGCGTCGGCTACATCCACACGCTGAGCCGCGACATCTTCCCCGACCATCCCTGCTGTACGTTGTCGGTCGGCGAAGCTTTCATGAAGAACAGCCCGAACAGCTTCGGCGCAGTCCTTCGCGCCTTGGTCAAGTCGACGGAGTTCGCCAACAAGCACGAGAACCGGCTGCAAGTCGCCGAACTCCTCGCTCCGGCCACCTACCTGAACCAGCCCAAGAAGGTGCTGGAGCAGGTGCTCACCGGGCGCTATGCCGACGGCCTCGGCAAGGTGGTGAACGCGCCGGATCGCATCGACTTCGATCCGTTCCCCTACGATACGACCGGGATCTGGCTCCTCACGCAGATGCGACGCTGGAAAATCATCCCGAACGATCTCGACTACAAGAGCGTGGCGCAACAGGTCTTCCTCTCGACGGGCGCTGCCAAGACCATGGCAAACCTCGGCTTTACGCCGCCCTCGACGGGCATGGCCAAGCGCATGATCATGGGGCGCGAGTTCGACCCTGCGCGACCCACCGAATATATCGACAGCTTTGCCATCAAACGTGTTTGAGGACTCCGTTGAGAGGCTACCACGACATCGGCGGCGATCCGGCCGGGCCGATCCCGCAAATTAACCCGCCCTGGACTGAGTGGGAAAAGCGGGTCGAAGCAATCCGCAACCTGCTCGGCGACAGCACGCGCCGCATCGTCAGCCTGGATGAGATGCGCCGCGGCTTCGAGTCCTTCGGGATCGACAAGTACAAAGCCCTGTCGTTCTATCGCCGACGACTGGAAGCAATGGTCGACATCCTCGTCGAGAAAGGTGTTCTGGCGCCAGGCGAACTCGCCGCCAAAGTCTCGGCCATCTTCCCGCCGGAGGCATGATGTCCCGCTACGCGGTCGGGGACAAAGTTCGCGTGCTGGAGCTGAACAAGCCCGGCCATATCCGTACGCCCTCCTATATCAGGCACCAGACGGGTCGGGTTCTCCAGTTCTGCGGTGCCTTTCTCAACCCCGAGGATCTGGCCGTCGGCAATGCCGGCGGACGCGTGGTCGAATGCTATCGGGTCGAGTTCCTGCAAAACGAGATCTGGGACGGATATGACGGCTCGCCGGAAGATACGCTGGTGATCGAAGTCTACGAACACTGGCTGGAACCAGCGAAGGAGCGACAGGCTGGTGGCTGAAACATCAGAAGAAGACGCTAGGGGAACGGCTTCCGGCTTCAGGGCGCACGAAGGCCTGGTGCTCGAGACCGACGCCGGCAATGTCGAAGCGGCACGGCTGACGGCCGCGCTCCAGGCCTTGCTCGTCGAGAAAGGCCTTTTGGCGCCCAACGAAATCGAGCAGGAAATCGCGCGTCTCGACGTGCCCGGCGTCCACTTCGGGGCGCGTCTCGTGGCGCGAGCCTGGATCGACCCCGCCTTCAAGGCGCGGCTCCTCGCCGATGGGAAATCGGCTGCGGCCGAGTACGGCTTCAAGATCGGCGAGGCGCAACTGGTCGTCGTCGAGAACACGGCGCGTGAGCACAACCTCATCACGTGCACGCTGTGTTCGTGCTATCCCCGTTCGCTGCTCGGACAGCCGCCGCTCTGGTACGTCTCTAAGTCCTACCGCGCCCGCGCAGTCCGCGAACCCCGCGCGGTCCTCTCCGAATTCGGCCTCGAGATCCCGCGCGACGTCCGGGTGCGCGTCCACGACAGCAATGCCGACATGCGCTACCTCGTTCTGCCCGCACGCCCTGCTTCGACCGAAGAGTGGGACGAAACGGCGCTCGCAAATCTGGTTTCGCGCGACAGCCTTATCGGCGTCGCTTTAGCGGACAGCCCGCGAGGGGGCGTCCCCTGAGGGGCAACGTCAGCCGCAGAACGTCGCGGGCCACGAGCGTCGTCCGCTCATGGAGCGTCGATCACGCTCACATGCGCCGCCACGATCTTCCATCCGTCGGGGAACCGCGCCCAGGTCTGGCTTTGCCGGCCAATGCGCTTGGGGGCGCTTTCGCGCGTGAACAAGGTCATGGCCGTCGCACTGTCGTGGCCGAAGGTCGTGATCACGGTCCGGCTCAACACTCGTGCCAGTCCAACGGAGGAGCGCGCACGGCGGAAGGCGCGGATGGCGTCCATTCCGTAGAGATTCTCGCCGATGCCGTACCTGATCGTCCTTGGATCGTCCCAGAACAAAGCTTCGAGAGTGGCGACATCGTTTGTCACGAGAGCTTTCTCGTAGGCAGCGAAAGCGGCTTCCACCTCCGCCTTCACCTCAGGAAGATCGATCGCCATGGCCACGCCCTTCTCTGCCGCTTGAGCGAGCGCCGACGGCATGGCAAGCATGAGGCCGACCGCAAGCATCGCGTATCTAAAGTTCATCGAACCGTCCTTCAGCTGCCGTCGCTCGATGGCGTATGAGCACTCGGCGCAGCCTCAGGGGATCAAGCACGAAGCGAACCAATAACGAGGCGCAAGGCTCGAGGCGGTTCAGGTGGGCACCTTGGGATCGACTGGAGACGGCGGCACGCCGCCGGCTTCGATCGCCTCGCCCGCCTCGAGGCAGAGGTCTTCGCGGAACTTGGCTGCCATCAATTGAACGCCGACCGGCACGCTGCCCGCGAGGCCCGTCGAGACGGTCAGCCCGGGGAAACCAAGGAACGGGATGGCGATCTGCGTGAGCTGTGCCTCGCAAATGCGTCGGAACGCATCGGCGCTCTCGAGGTCGGCATCCTGTTTGAAGGGCAGCGCCCCGCAGACCGGCAGGAGCACCAGCGGGGTCTCGGCCATGAAGACCTGCCACAGACGCATGAGCGTCGCCCGCCGGGTGAGGGCGTGAGAAAAGGTTGCGAGATTGAACCCGCGCGCCAGAGGCTCGAGGCCTCTTAGCACGGCAAGCGCGCCGGGGTCGTTCTCCTCGACGGCGTCGCGCATCTTGTCCTCGAACCCGTCCCCGAGCCAGAGCAGCCCATGAAGGTCCACGACCTCTCGGAGCGGCGGCAAGGTCTCGACCGTCTCGACCTCCCAGCCTGCCCGCTCGAGCCGTCTGGCACTGTCGAGGAGCGCTGCCTCGACCTCGGGCGCGATCTGCAAGCCGTCCGGACGCAAACAGAGCGCGACACGCTTGCGGGTCGGATTGCCCTGCAATGGCGCCGGCACCCACCAGGGATCGCGCGGATCCTCGCGCGACATCGCGTCGAGCGCCAGCCTCAGATCGCCGATCGTCCGCGCGAGAGGTCCGGATGTCGCCATCAGCTGCCCGCCGATCGACCGTTCCGGCGTGGACGCGTTATAGGCTGCGATCCGTCCGAGCGTCGGCCTGAGGCCGTGGATCCCGCAGGCATAGGCGGGATAGCGGATCGAGCCGGCGATGTCCGTGCCTTGCGCGATGGCTCCGATCCCGGCCGCGACGGCAGCGGCCGCGCCTCCGGACGAGCCGCCCGGCGTCAAGGCGGGGTCCCGCGGATTGCTCGTCGTGCCGTGCAGTTGGTTGCCGGTGAACCACCGATAGGAGAACGCCGGTGTGTTGGTGCGGCCGAGAACGATTGCGCCCGCCTTCCTCAGATTGCTGACGACCGGATTGTCGTTTTTCGCCATGAGGTCGCGCTGCAGGCGAATGCCGTTCGTGGTCGCGAACCCGGCCTGATCCGTGTTGGCCTTGATGGTCACGGGGACGCCGACGAGGCAGCCGGCGACGGCGCCGTCCACAATGTTCGCATCCAGCGCCGCAGCCTCGTCGAGAACATCTTCCGGTCGGCAATCCACAACGGCATTGATCGTGGGATTGACGCTGTCCAGCCGCGCAAGGGCATCGCGGGCGATCTCGACGGCGCTCACTTCGCGTGAACGAACCAGCTCGGCGATCTTCTCGGCTGTCAACTGCCAGAATGCGTTCATGTCCAGTCCTCGTGCCGAAGATCGTCGATCAGACCCGTCCGTGACCAAGGGCCTATGGAAGTGGGCCTAGCTCTTGCGGCCACGAGGGTGCAATTTGCGTACTCTCAGGCAGATGCGCCGGGTGCATAGATCGACAGAACAGACGGGGTTTGCCATGCAAGAGATGTCAGACGACCAGTGGACTGCCCTCCTCGGAGGTTCAGCCGCCTTGCATGGCCTGGCGATCGAACCGGAGTGGTATCCAGCGGTCCTCGTAAACCTAAAAGTCGTCGCACAAGCCGCCAAACTCGTCTCCGATCATCCCGTGGACGATGGAGATGAAGCAGCGCCGGTCTTCACGGCCTAGCCGATGTCGGTCGCTTCCTTCCCTTCTAGCGCCGAGCAGGTCGCAGCCGACATCCGCAGCCGCAAATACTCCGTGTCAACCGTCGTCGAGGCGACGCTGGCCCGCATCGCCGCGATCAATCCCAAGGTCAACGCTTTTACCGACGTTGTCACCGAGAGAGCGACAAAACGGGCGCGCGATCTCGATGCCGAGATCGCGGCGGGACAAGACGTTGGCCCGCTCGCCGGTGTGCCTTTCGCCGTGAAGAACCTGTTCGACATCGCCGGCCTTCCGACGCGCGCCGGCTCTCGGATCAACGACGAGAGTACGCCGGCATCACGTGATGGCAGCCTGGTCCGCCGGCTCGAGGCCGCCGGCGCCGTCCTCGTCGGCGGCCTCAACATGGGCGAATACGCCTACGACTTCACCGGAGAGAACGTTCATGCCGGGCCGTCCCGCAACCCCCACGCGCTCGATCATATGTCGGGCGGCTCGTCGGGCGGCTCCGGGGCGGCCGTGGCCGCCGGCCTCGTACCGATCGCACTCGGGTCAGATACGAACGGCTCAATCCGCGTCCCGTCCGCCTTTTGCGGGACGTTCGGCCTGAAGCCGACATATGGGCGCCTGAGCCGGGCCGGCAGTTTTCCATTCGTCGCAAGCTTCGATCATCTCGGTCCCATGGCTCGGAGCGTAACCGATCTCGCTCTGGCCTACGATGCCATGCAGGGCGCCGATCCCGACGATCATCATCTCGCGAACAGGCCCATCGAGCTTGTTCTGCCAACCTTGGATGCCGGGATCGGAAACCTGCGGATCGCGATCGCGGAAGACTATTTCGAGACCCTGGCGGGACCGGACATCCGAGAGGCGGTAAGGCGTGTGGCCGACGGTCTTGGCGTGACGCGCCGGGTCATCTTCCCGGATGCGGCGCGAGCCCGCGCCGCTGCGTACGTCATCACGGCAGCGGAAGGCGCATCACTTCACCTCGACCGGCTGCGAACCCAAGCCAACGATTTCGATCCAGCGGTCCGAGATCGACTGCTGGCCGGCGCAATGATCCCGGCGGCCTGGGTCGATCGAGCGCAGAAGTTCCGCCGAGTGTACCAAAGGAACGTCCGAGCGCTCTTTGAGAGCGTCGACGTCATCATCGCGCCGACGACGCCGTGCCGGGCGCCGAAGATCGGGCAGACGACCATCATTCTTGGCGGCACCAGCACGCCGGCCCGCGCCAACATCGGTCTGTTCACGCAGCCGATTTCCTTCATCGGCCTACCCGTCGTCGCGGTGCCTGTCTGGATCGATACCGGTCTGCCGCTCGGCGTCCAGATCATCGCGGCACCCTGGCGGGAGGTCGATGCCCTGCGCGTCGCGCGAAGGCTGGAGCATTTGGCCGCTCTCGGGACACCACGGGCAGTCAGCCTCTAGGCTGGGGTTCCGCCTCGGCTCGCGCGGCTCGGCCCCCTCAAGCGTGGTAGCCGGTGATGTTTTCGACGAACGAAAGCTTGGCTTCGGTCCGGGCCTGCAGACCTTCGCGGTCCAAACCCGCGACGATCTCGAGAACCGTTAGACCCACAGATGACACATCGAGCAGAGCCAAATCGGTAAAGATCCGTGTCACGACCTTGGGCGCTGTCAGAGGATAGGAGCAGGTCTCAACGATCTTCGGGCGCCCCTGCTTCGTTGTATGCTCCATCATCACCCAAATTGCTTTGGCACCGCAGGCGAGGTCCATGGCTCCCCCGATGCCCGGGACATCGTCTTCCTCTCCCGTTGACCAATTGGCGAGATCTCCCGCCGCAGACACCTCGAATGCCCCGAGGATGGCGACGTCCAGACGACCGCCACGCATAATGCCGAAGGACGTCGCCACGTCCATATAGCAGCCGCCGGGACAGATGGTGATCGGCCGCTTGCTCGCATCGATGCAATCGAGATCAGGAGGCTTCCCTTCGGCGAGACCCTGGTAGTTGAGCACACCATTTTCGGTCTGCAGAACGTTGTCCCGCTCGGGCGACATGAAATGGCTGACGAGTCCTGGCATGCCAATGCCGAGATTGACGTAGGATCCTTTCGGAAGCTCGCGGGCGATACGGCGCGCGATATCGTTGCGCGACATGGGCGTCACGGCGCCGATCCTCGCACGAGGCGATCGACGTAGATCCCGGGCGTCACGACGACCTCGGGATCGAGTTCCCCGGCGTCGACAATCTCGTCGACTTCCGCCACCACGACGCGTGCCGCTGTCGCCATAACCGGCCCGAAATTGCGCGCCGCCTTGTTGTAGGTGAGGTTGCCCATTGTATCGGCAAGCCTGCCTCGAATGAGAGCGAAATCGGCAGCCAACGGCTTCTCCAGCACGTATTCCTTTCCGTCGATTGACCGGTGCTCCTTGTGTCGCCCAAGCTCCGTTCCGGCGGAGACCGGCGTGTAAAAGCCGCCGAGCCCTGCGCCGGCGCATCGCATGCGTTCGATCAGCGTTCCCTGCGGATTGAGTTCAAGCTCCACCCTCTTGCGCCTGTAAAGCTCGACGAACATCGGTGACGTCCGGGGATAGCTGCAGATCATCTTCGCGACCAAGCCCGCAGCGAACCAGTCGCTGATGTCGCCGGGACCGAAGCCAGCATTGTTGGAGATGACGGTCAAATCGGTTGGTCCGCGGGCGAGCACCGCGGCGACCAACGAGCGGGGCATCCCCGCGCCACCGAATCCGCTCACCATCACCGTGTGGCCGGAGCTCAATCCCTCGACGGCCTCGGCAAGACTTTTCGCGCGCTTGTCCATCATCTATCGGCGATCACTCGGCCGGCATTTTCGAGGCCGTAATGCTTGCCCAGGAGGGCGGCGATCCGATCGCGCTGCATCTCGGTCGTCCCATCGACGTAGCATGAAATGCGAGCGGAGATGAGGTGACGCCCGAACGGCTCGTCCGCGCTCAAACCGATCGCTCCCATCGTCTGCATGCAAGCGGAGACCGACCTCACGGCCATGTCCCCGGCATATCGTTTGGCTTGCGCAGCTGCCAAGGTCGCGTCTTCGCCCCGCTCAATGAGCTGAGCAGCCCGATTGGTGAGGCCGCGCGCGGCCTCTAGCTCCGTCGCGACATCCGCCAAAGTCCAGCGCAGCCCCTGGTGGTCGATCAAGGCCCTGCCGAAGGCCCGCCGTTGGTGCGCGTATTCGATGGCCCGCTCCAGCGAGTTCGCCACGACGCCGCAGGCCATCGCAGCCACGTGAGTTCGCGCGGCCGATACGGTCTTCAAGGCGCGTTTGAAAGCCGCCCCTGCCGGCACGAGGAGATCTTCGTCGGAAACGAAAGCATCGGAAAAGGCGATCTCGGCGGCGCCGATCGCATGGCCGCCGATCAAATCGTAAGCCGGCTGCCGGCTTACGCCTGGACCTCGGAGATCTGCGATGAAGCTCGCGATTCCGGTCGCACCGGAACCAGCCTCGGTTTGAGCATACACGACAACAAGGTCGGCATGCGCTCCGTTGGTCACCCAAGCCTTCGTGCCGTTCAGCGCCCATCCGCCCGAGATCTTGGTGGCCGTCGTCGCGATCGCCGCGAAATCGCTCCCGACGCTCGGCTCGCTCATCGAAGGTGCGCAGATGAGCTCGCCCGTCATGAGTTGGGGCAGATAGCGACGAACCTGCCCCGGGGATCCTTCCCGCTGCATGCGCGTCGCGGATCCCTGCGCGTTGATCAGAGCGAAGCAACTCGGCAGACAGGTGCGAGCCATCGCTTCAGAGACGGCAACTTTGCAAAGAAAGGACGCGCCCTGCCCGCCTGCTTCGGTCGACACCTGAAGCGACAAGAGTCCGAGGTCCGCCCAAGCGCGGAACACGTCGCGCGGCAGGTGGCGGCGTTCACGCTCCCAAGTCTCCGCGAAGGGTGCGATGCATCGCCGGGCGAACTCGGTCGCAACCGCAACGTACGATCTTTCACGCCCGTCGAGCGACAGCTCGCTTTGGAAGCCCTCGATCATTCGCGCCGTATATTCCAGAAAAGCGCGAAGCCTTCGAGCTGCCCTTTCAGATCCGACCTGAACGCCGTGGGCTGAAAGTTCTGGCCCACGGGGATGTAGGGTACGCTGTTGAAGGCCTCGACCTGGATCGCTTCTGCGATCTTCTTCTGCTCGTCCAAATCCTTCGCACCAAACCAGGCCCCCCTCAGCTGTTCCAGCTTCGGATCGGTCGGCCAGCCGAACCAAGCGTCGGCGCCGTTTCCGCGCAGCATGACATGGCCCGCGGGGTCCAACGTGTCGGACCCGTCCCACGCGCTCAGAAAGCAGTTCCAGCCTCCAGCCCCTCGCTTCACACGGCGTTGCTGGACGGAGCTCCAGTCGAGCGCTTGATAATCGACATTGAGCCCCGCCTTCCGCATGGAATCGGCAGCGACGTCGGCCAACGCTTTCAAGGCGGGAAAGTCCGTTGCCGCGAGAAGGATAATGGGCTCGCCCTTATAGCCAGCGGCTTTGATCTTCCGGCTGGCGCCTTCGAGATCACGCGGCTTGGTCAGCACACCGATGTCGGCATCGTTGGCAAGCGGCGTTCCCGGGCAGAAAATCCCGACGCCATCTCGCCACAGCGCATGGTCGTTGCCGGCCACGGCGGACATGAATTCGGACTGATCAAAGACGCCGAGCATCGCACGACGTATCTCCGGGTTATCGAACGGCGGGATAAGCTGGTTCATTCGAAAGAAGCTGTACTGGCCGTTCCTCTCCAGGATCTTGACGTTGAGTTTTGGATCCGACCTCAACGAGGGAAGCAGGTCGACCAGAGGATAATCCCACCAGTCGATCTCACCCGACTCGAGCGCAGCGGCCGCCGTCCCAGCGTCCGGCATCGTGATCCATTCGATCCGGTCGAAGAAAACTCGTTTGGGGCCGGCGGTTCTGGACGGCGTGCCGTCTTCGCGTGGTTTGTAGTCGGCGAAACGCTCGTAGACGGCGCGGGCTCCCGGGATACGCTCGCGTGCCATGAAGCGGAACGGACCGGAACCGACGGTTTCCGGAAGCTGTTTGTTCGTGTCGGCCGTGGCCAAACGCTCGGGCATCATCGCGGGCATGAAGGGCGATGTCTTGCCGAGCGCGTTCGGCAGGAAGCTGAAAGGCCTCTTGAGCCTGAACAGGATTGTACGATCATCCGGGGCTGAAAGCTCATTCGTCGCCGCGAGAAGGGCTTGCCCGTACGAGTCTCGAGCACCCCAGCGCCGGATGCTCGCCACGCAGTCCCGTGCCAGGACTCGATCCCCATCGTGCCATTTCTGTCCGTCGCGGAGGGTCAGCCGCCACGTCAGATCTCCATCTTCGACGCTGGTGCCGGCGAGCATCTGCGGACTCGGCCGGAACGCCGCGTCGAGACCGAACAGGGTGTCGTAGACCATATAGGCGTGGTTGCGGGTGATGAGGGCCGAGGTCCAGACAGGGTCCAGGATGCCAAGGTCGGAACGCGGCGCGAACCGAAGGGTCCGCCTCTCGGCTCCTCTGGCCAATCGAGGTGCGGCGAGGACCGAAGCTGAGCCAGCCAACACATGACGACGAGATAGCATCATCGCTCCCTCCCTCGCGGCTTATGCGACGTCCATGGTCGAGGCAAGCACGCAGCGTGTGACCGGCAAGGACCACGCCGGCGACTAATCTAGCGAGTGGTGTAGTCGATCAGGGTCATGGTCACCAGAATGCCAACCCAGCAAAATCCCAGCATGGAAAACAAGCGCACCAGAGCCGGCTCCTGGATGATCTCCATCGAGAACAACAGTACGATAACGATCATCAGCGCCATGACGCCGAGATTCAAGATCCAAACGTGCGGAAACGGTTGGAAATAGCCGGTCACGACATTGACGGCCAAGAGAGAGATCAGCGCGAGGAATGTCAGAAGGGGTTCGCGAAGGTGTTTGCGGAGTGCGCGCTTGTCGGCCTCTGTGAGGGTCGAACCTCGTGCTCCCGTCCGGTCGGCGCTCAACGGTTCGCTACGTAGATGATCGTGAATACCATGATCCACATGAGGTCGATGAAGTGCCAATAGAGACCGTAGACCTCGATACGGTTCTGGTGGCGCGACAGGTAGCCCTCCGCCCGCGCCTGGATCGTCAGCACCAGAAGGATCGCGACGCCGGTCGTCAGATGGAAGCCGTGGAGCGCGGTCGCGACGTAGTACAGGTCGACATAGAGGATCGATGCCTTGTCGCCGGCGAGATCATAGGGTCGCGCCATGAACGGCACGAGGTGGTCGAGATAGTCGAGGTACCATTCGTAGCCCTTCAGGACGAGAAAGATCGTTCCGAGGGCGGCCGTCGCGCAGAGGCTCCAGACCATCAGCCTCTGCAGGCCGAGCCGCGACGTCACGATCGCCGCCGACATCGTCAGGCTCGACACGATCAACACGACGGTATTGGTCGCCCCGATCCCGTACTCGAGGTGATGCGCCGCATTCTGCACGGACGACGGATGGAGCAGGCGCAAGACCAGCGCCACGAGGAACAATGCCGCAAACAGCAATAGCTCGGTGAGCAGCCACGACCACATGCCGAGCGTGGCGGCGTGACGCTGTTGCCGGACATCGGTGAACTGCTCTTGAAGCTCGACCCCGACGGCCGAGCTTGCCATCGCCGCCTCAACCACGTTCGGCCGAGGCGATCGGGTAATCGTAAGGCTCGAAATCAACCATCGGCGGCGATGCGAAGTTGTGCGCCGGCGGCGGCGACGGCGTCGTCCATTCCAGCCCTTTGGCGTCCCACGGATTCGCCGAGGCCTTCTTGCCGAACCACAGCGACCAGAGCAGGTAGATCATCGGGAAGATGTACCCTGCCGCGAGAATGGTCGATCCCGCCGAGCTTAAGATGTTCAGAAGCTGGAACTCGTGCGGGTACACGTGGTAGCGCCGCGGCATGCCGAGGTATCCGAGCAGGAATTGTGGGAAGAAAGTGACATTGAAACCGAGAAAGATGAGCAGCGCCGAAATGCGTCCCCAAGCCTCCGGGTACATGCGTCCGGTGAACTTCGGCCACCAGAAGTGAAGACCGCCGAGGAAGGCGAGCATGGTGCCGCCGACCATAATGTAATGAAAATGCGCGACGACGAAATAGGTGTCGTGCACGTGCTCGTCGATGGCGAGCGTCGCCAAGAACAGGCCGGTCAGACCGCCAAGGACGAAAAGGCCGATGTAGCCCATCGCGTAGAGCATCGGCGTGTCGAGCTTGAGCGCTCCCTTATGGATCGTCGCCGTCCAATTATAGACCTTGACCGCGGAAGGCACAGCGACCGCGAACGACAGGAACGAGAAGGTCAGGCTCGCATACGGGCTCTGTCCGTTGACGAACATGTGGTGTCCCCACACGAAGAAGGTGATCGAAGCCAGCGCGATCGTGGCGTAGCAGATGAAGCGGTAGCCGAAGATCTTCTTCTGTGAAAAAGCCGGAACGACCTCCGAGATTACGCCCATGCCGGGCAGGACCATGATGTAGACGGCCGGATGCGAGTAGAACCAGAACAAGTGTTCGAACAGGACGGGGTCGCCGCCCAGCGCGGG
>CAXTFG010000009.1:0-5244 GCA_964243415.1 uncultured Beijerinckiaceae bacterium
GCTAGCTACCGCCGCCTGAGCCTTTCGTGCTTCCGCCTGATGGTCCCCCGGTGCGGGTCTGCTTGCCGAGGCCAAGACCAGAAATCCGCCCTGGTGTTCGCCGCGCATGCAGGCCGCGATAGTGTCGATGGTAGCCGTAGGATTGAGCGTTCGCCTCGAAGTTGGTAGACGCGAGGAGAAGAAGCGTCGTCGAGGCAACGAGAAGCTTGGTCATCATGTGCGGTGCAAACCGCATCATAGGATTCGGCCAGCAACCCTGCGCGTTCGAATAAAGTTCAGCGCGATGAAGGGGTTATTTGACATAAACGACGTCGACGCTGTTGACGATGGCGTCGATCTCCTTGGCGTGCTCGCTGTCGCCGTTCGGAGACGCCCACAGCGTAAAGAGAACGCGTTTGTTTTCGGAGCCGAACGGGCCAATGCGCAAGTAGCGAAGAACCGTCGGCTTGCCTTTCCATGTCGCGTCTTTGTAGTCGTAAGCCTCAACGTCGTGTTGTGAGGGGCCGGTCGTTTGCGTCCTCACCGGCTCGTCTGATGTCACGACATTGTTTTTCGCGAAGTATCTCGTGGACTCCTCGACGATCGCGTCGATTTCCGCGTCTTTGTACGTCTCGACCCAGAGATCGACTTCCTTATCGGACGATTGCGCCTTCAGGCCCCGTTTCGAGTCGGAGACTTTGAATGTGTCGGGAAGCTCGATGGTGAGATCGTTCATCGTCACGGTCTTGGCGTAAGCCGGAACTGAACAGCCAAAGAGGCAGGCGATCGCAAAGTATCGCAGGACGTCAAACCTTTTGCGCATTCGAACTCTCCCCCCGGTAGACGCCCGCTCACGAGAGCAGGCTAGATCACGACGGCTCGCCGGACGCACCCCAGCGCGCCGCAAATGCCGTTGGACGAGCATCGTCACGGTTCAGAACAGCATTGTTTGTGCCGCACTTGCCACCTGCAGCTGGGTCGTTGAGGCGAACTCGCGTCAAAGTTAGCGAAAATGGCTGTGCGCGGGCCGATAAGCGGCTTGTCACCCGCCTTGATCCGTCCCGCATCCCTCGCGGGCCGTCGTCGAACGGAGATGACATGCTGCTCGCGGCAAGCGCCGAAGCGCTGCGCGCGCACGACACCGGCTCGGGTTGCGCAATCCGTCGGCACTGGCGATCGCACCGAGATCTCAGAAGCAAACCGGCGACGCACGTCAGACCTGCGCCCTTGCGGCCTTCCGTTTCGGTGCGGTGGTGCCGTTCGCGTCATGCGCGCCCGCCTCGGTCAGGCTTGACGGTGGTTGCAGTTTCACGATTTCGGCCAAGCTCCCCGCATGCGCGTAAATTGCCGCGAGGTGTCCGTCGTTCTTGAGAGCGAGAAAGTCAGCGTCGGGGATCGTGTGCAGCTTTTCCATGTCGACGACCAACATCCCATGCAGGGTTTGCGCGTCGTGGGGCGCGCGAACGTCGATCGTCACGGACCGGAACAGATCCAGCTTCTGCACCGACGCGATCAGCGCATCCGTGCGCTTGGCAGCGGCGAGGTAATCGTTCATCAGCTGGATGTTCGCTTGCAGGACCGGCGTGTCAGCTCCATCGGCAAACAACGGTTCTCCGTCCGCGCAGGCTTGGTCGCAGTACCGCTCATCGATGCAGACGACAGGCTCTGCCCCGGCAACCTCTCCGATAATGAACGGATAGCGGCGAACGAACGCGGGAATGTAGCCGCCCGTCCAACGGCCGTCGGCCTCGACGAAGCGGTTCTCGCCGGGACGAAATCCAACCAGGAAGACGGCGCTCGGTCGAGCTATGCCCGGGACGAAGACGATCGGAAGGTGGTGAGCTGCCGCGACGAACTCCTCCGCTAGAGCGGGGACGAGGTTCGCTTCCGCAGCGAAGGAGAACCGGTTGACGCCGACGTCCAAACGGACACCGCGGTGCGCCTCGCGGTTGAGGGGTACGATCTTGCGATAGAACATCGGGGTATCCGGCATCAACGCTACTCTTCTCTCGTAATCGACACTTACTTCAGAAGCGCGAGATCGGCCGAACTGAACTTCGTCGTCAATCGGAAATAAGCTTCGCAGGGTGGCTGATTGGTTTGCACATGGTCCAATGGAAACCCGATGCTGACTTCAGCGATCGCACGGTCCTTGAAATTGTAGCTGAGACCCGTTCCGACCGACTGAAGGGTCACCACCGCCGGCGACGTGCTGTAGACGCTGCCGCGATCGTAGAAGGCGAAGACATCCGCTCCCGGAATGGCCGTCCCGAGATTATGGTGCAGCTCGAGGTTGGCATAAAATCCAGTCGCGCCGGCGGTGATCGCAGTCGTATACCCTCGCACCGTGGTCGGGCCGCCGATCTGAAACAGCTGGTCGCCCGAAATAAGTTGAGCGGACGACACCTGAAAGGCACCGGCAAGCGTTGCAACGAAGTCCTGTGGAAGCCGCAACGTAGACGCGAAAGTTCCGTCGTAAAGGCTGAAATGCTGCTTGTTGTCGACGACCTTGAACTCGGTTTGCGCAGCCGAATAGGTTGGCGACACGCTGGCCGAAAACTTTTCGTTTTGGTAGCCGACCGAAAACCCGGCCGTCTCCTTGAATGTCTGGTTGTTGGTGATCGGAATGTCGGTTTGTGTCGAGGATGAAATCGAGCGCGATAGCGAGCCGGTTGCGAGCAGGAAATAGTTGGAGTTCACGAAGACAGGCTGGGTGGCATTCAGCGCCGCTATTTCGGATTTGCCTTTGATGTTGAGCGGCACGAAAGGGCCTTGCACGACATAGATGTGCCCCCTCGTGTAGCTCGCGCCGACGCGGCCGCCGGACAGGTCGAACGGGAGCGAGTAGGCGAAATTGCCATCGAGGTTGCCACGAGAGCCCACACCGTACACGGTCAGGCGATCGTCGACCCCGAAGGGTGCGTAACCCTGGATCAGAAAGCCGCCTTCATACTTCCCGACGGACTCGATGCCCTGGTTGTCGCCGAACAGGCTGACGGACACCGTTGGCGGCTCGATCACGGCAAGTTGGATGTCGGTCAGGCCAAACGAGGCACCTGATGCCAGCGACGCTTGGACCTGCGCGACCCCGGTCTTGTTGAAGCCGGCGATCTCGCGAGTCAGCAAAGGCACGTCGACGACCTCCCCCGCTTGCGTTCTGACCTGGCCGCGGATGTATTCGGTGCTCGTACGGTCGTTGCCCTTGATGACGACCTGCCCCAGCTTGCCTTCGGTCAGTGCGATCTTAAGGATGCCATCTGCAAGATTCTGCGGCGGCAGGGTGGCGGCGGCGGTGACGATGCCCTTTTCGGCGTAAAGGTCGTTGACGCCTTTAATGATGCGCTGGATCTCGGAGATGTCGACCTTCTTGCCGATATAGGGGGCTGCGATCGCGTCGAGTTGCTCTTTCGTGAGGAAGGCCGACGTGTCGAAGGTGACCGCCTTCAACAGAAAGGTCTTGCCGCCCGCCGGTGCGATCTGGGTCGGAGTCACAGGGGTTGGAACGACCGCCGGCCCCTGCAGGGTCTGGTCGGTTTGCTCGCGGATTTGCTGCTCGTTTCGGCGGTTCTCGTTTGTCACGATCCCGGGGTTGATCTGCGGTTGGATGGCGGTCGGGACGGCCTGCTGCGCCCGGACTGCCGTGGGAACGAGGACCGAAACGAGGAGGCCTGACGACAATGCCGGCAAAACAAGCGCAGCCGGCACGAGCACGGACGACACGAACGCGGCGAGGCAGACAGACCCATACTGGCGAACACTCATGTCACGACCGCTCGAACGTCACTGCCGATTGAATGTCATCTTTCGGCGACTTAAACTATTGTTTGGATGTCACTGCCTTTTTAAAGACAATCTTGAAGCCCTCGGCGGCGGAGCGGCCGGTTTGCAGGTTGAGAGCCGGGGCTCCGTCGGGAGGTGAAAGGACCTGGGTTCTGACGCGGGCGAGGTGGCGATCGAAGGCCTCGACAGGAAAGTGCCATAACGTGGCGTCGTCGTCGAACGCGGACACCAGCCCGTCGTCGCCGACCCGACCCTGCCGGTCGATATCGCGTACCAAGCTGGCGCCGTTGAAGATGACCCCGTTGACGTTCTCGTGGATGGCGGCACCGGCGCCATATTGGACGATGTAGCTGTTGGTGATCGTGTCGGTGCCGCTCTGCAGCAGATAGAACCGATCGTCGGGTTGGTAAAACTGGACGTCGTTGCCGAGCACAGGTCGCGACGATACGTCGTTGAACCAAAGATTCGAGGTCGGCGTCACCAGGCGCATCGTGCCGGTCAACAAGGCGTCGGCGATCGTCACCTGGCGCGCCGTGGTCGAGATCGACACCGTGTTTTCGCTCAGCCGCGAGAGCAGAAGGCCGCCCGGTGCGTCGATGGCGAGATCGGCGGTCTGACCGATACCGCCGGCATATCCGGTGAGGCTAAGCGTCAGCGGGCCCGGCACGCCGGCCGCCTGGCGCAGTTCGCCGACCGTGATGTTTTGGGCGGCGAGATCGACTTCGGTCGCGATCGTCATGTCGCCGACTCCGATCGCGCCAGGCGTCGACATGGCAAGGCTTGCGGCCGTGATGTTGCCGATGGCGATGGTGGTCGCCGCCGAGAGCCCCGCCGACCCTTGAGTGGCGAGCGCGGTGCCGATGATCTCCGCCGACGAGGCGAGGGTAACACCGGCTCGGGCGTCGATCACGTTGAAGTCGATCCCCAGTCCGCTCGCCGACACGCTCCCGTTGGCGTCGATCGATCCGCCGCGCACCGCCCCCGCCGACGAGACCAGGATGACGTCGCCGCGATCGCCCGGATCACCGAGGGTCGTCAGTTGCCCGAAGGCGAGATCCGCGTTGGCCCGCAGCGTCTGCGTTCCGCCCGACATCGCTGTCCCGATGGTGATCGCGCCGGTGCTTGCGGTGGCTTCGAACGTCGTCGCCGTATTGACCGTCGCCCAATCGATCCGCCCGACCTGCGCCGTGAGGACCGCACCGCCGGTCCGCGTCGTCAACACCGTGCCGATGTTGTCGTCGTAGGCCGCGAGTATCGCCGATTCGAAGGCCGTCGCAGTCGTACCGTGGATCGATCCGGCCGACGCTGTCGCGTCGATGGCTCCGCCGGTGGAAACCAGCGTCGCGAAGGTGAGATCTGTCGCCGCCCCGACCGTCTGCGTCCCGCCCGAGGTCGCCGAGCCCAGCGTCACGCCGGCGCCGGTCGATGTGATGCCGAGCGCGCCGCCCGGCGTCGACACCGTCGCCAGTGTGACCGCGCCGGCTG
>CAXTFG010000009.1:5344-41426 GCA_964243415.1 uncultured Beijerinckiaceae bacterium
CAAGCTCGTGTAGGCCAGCGTCGTCGCCGCCCCGATCGTTTGCGTTCCGCCCGAGATCGCACTGCCGATCATCACGCCGGCGCCGGTCGAGATTGCCGTGAAGGTCGTGCCGGTCGTGATCGCGTCGAGCTTCAGGCCGGCGGCGTCGACGATGGACAACGACGCGACAGATGCGGTTCCAGAGACGACGTCCAGGTCGTGATTCGAGGTCAGATAGGCGTTTCCGCCGGTCGAGCTGATAGTGGTGATGATCGGCGTGTCGACCGATATGGCGTGCGTCGAGCTGCCGATGTCGCCGCTCGCGGAAACCGCAATCGTGGCAGTGGTCGCAACGAGGTTCTCACGTCCATCGCCGTTACTCAGGATCGCGCCGACCGCCGCCGGTCCACCCGCTACGATTTGGATCGCCGGCATCGCGGCATCCGCGGCCGAGGGGAGCGTGGAAACCAGTTGGCCGAGGATTGCGGTGCCGGTCGTGGTGACCGAGATCGTCTGGGCTGCATCGATGCTCGAGAACACGTTCATATCGAGCGACGCCGAAGCCAACGTGACGGCGCCCGATCTGCTCGAGGCGACCACGGGAGCGGCGCTCGTCCCGGCAGCGAAGGTCACGGCGGCATTGGCCAGGAGATCGAGCGCGTTCACGCTCGAGACGTTGGCATTGATCGCGAGTGCGCCGCCGGTGGCATCGAGCGTCAGGGTGCCTCCCGATGTAAGCGTCCCGTAGGCTCCGGCCGCCCCGACGTCGAGGTCGCTCGCCGGGCTGATAATCGCCATGTTCCCGGTGGATGAGCCCGTGACGGCGCCGGATACCCGGACCTGCAGCGGCTGATAGGCCGACCCGTCGTAACCGACGGCGTCCCCCGCGCGAAGGTCGAGAGCGGAGGCGAGAACGTGGACGGCACTTCGATCGGTGAACTGGGATTCCGCGTAGATGCTCCCCGATGCGGCGAGCTGCACGATGCCGGCGTTCCCGCTGCCGCCGTTGATGTTGCCGAGGACGAGGTCGCCCGACGACTGTCGGAGATAGATGCCTTGCGCCGCGACCGCCTGGTCGAGTTGCCCGACCGGCGTTCCCGTCAGCGCGAGGATCAAGGCGTTCGGATTGGTGGCCGGATCGGCGTTGACCGCACCGGGGGCGCCGATGCTGCCTGTCTCGGCGATCAGCGTCAGATCGGCGACGTTGCCGGAAATCGCGATCTGTCCCGGGACGCCGCCGATGATGGAGCCGACCGCATCGAGCTTGATGTTGCCGCCCGCGGTCGTCTGCAGACCGGCCGAGTAGGCGCCAGGAACCGGGCCGAAGTCCGACTGAGCGATGCCGCCGAGCTTCAGGTCGGCGGCGCTCCCGAGATAGATCTGCGACTGCGCCAGCGCCGCGACCGCTCCCAGGGAGCTGACCATGACGAGACTTTGCTGAGCGACGCTGACATTGTAGGTCGTCACACCGTTGACGGTGTTGGCGTTCACCGTCAATTGCCCCGGACCTGCGGAGGACAGAAGCGCTGCGTCGACGCTGGGCAGCGATGCGGCGTTCGCACTGGTGAACGAAAACGCTTGCGCGGGAGCGAGGCTCCCGATCGCGCCGGTGGGCGCGTAAAGCATGATTTCGCGCGCGCTGATGTTCAGCGGCAGTTGGGCGACACTGGGGGGCGCCACGTTGTTGGCAGGGTCGGCGCTGGCACTCACCGTGTAGGTCAGCTGGTTGATGTTCCACTGGGAGCCCGAAGTCAGCTCCTGGTGCAGGGAGGATGTGGGATCGAGCGTGTAGGTGAAGCCGGCGTTGTAGGTCGCCAGCGCCGCCGTGAGGCCCGCGTTCGACGGCGCGGCCTGGAACTGGCTGGTTTGACCGCTGGACGTGCTGAACAGGGTGTCGAGCGACACGCCGAGCTGCGCCGTCGTCTTCAGCCCGAGCAGATACTCGTCCTGCTCGAAGCGGGTGGTGGCCTGGGTCTGGATCTGCGCCGCCGTAACCGCGCTCGCGGCGACGCCGGTCTGCGCCGCGATCTGCGCGGCGATCAGGCTGCTGCCGGCCGGAGTGATGCTGTAGGTCGCGCCGTCGGCGAAGGCGATATTGCGCAGCTGCCAATAATCATTGTACGCGCCGTCGATCACCGACTGATAGCTTTGCACGGCGGCCTGGCCGGAGCCGGTCACAAGGTCGAGACTCGCCCAGATGCTGGCGAGACGGGCGGCCTGCGCCGTCGTAAGTCCGCCGGTGGTGACGCCGTTGAGGATGTTGCCCGTCGCGCTCTCAAGGAACACCGGCCCGCTCGAGGAAATTGAACCGAGCCGCAAATCGCCGCTCGATTGCACGATGTAGGCGCCTTTCGACTGCGTGCTGTTGAGCAGGCCGCCGTCGTAAGAGCCGTTGGACAATAGCGTCGGCGATGCTTCGATCACCAAGGGGTTGATGCTGTTCAGCGTCGCGAGGCCGGTGACATTGTCGACGGTCGAGACGGCGCCGATCGCGCCGCCCGACGAGTCGATCTCGATCGATTTGCCGACGATCACCGGCACCGTCACGTTGTAGGAGTTTTTCGCGTTGATATCGCCGGTCGCCGACAGATAGACGTTGCCCTGCGGCGTCGTACCGGTCGCCGAGTTCACCTTGACTTGGGCGATCGTCAGCGAACCGGTGCCGGTGATGGCGATGTCATTGTCGACCGACGTCGCGGTCAGGACGCCACCATAGAGCTGGACCGGGATGGCGCCGTTCGCGTTGCCGATCGTGCCGATGCCGCCGGGCGCGGTCAGCGTGACGTTCTGGCCGGATACGAACGGCGCCGCGCCGGCGAGGATCGCCGAACCGGCGCCGTTGGTCGTGATCGTCGTCGAGCCGAGCGCGTTGTTGATCGACCCGTTGACGAGGACGCTGGCGTTCGACGCGATGCTCACATTGCTGGTCGCGCCCCCGTTGAAATTGATGCCGATCGCGTAATCGGCCTTGACTGAATTTTTCACCGATAAGGTCAGGCTGTCGTAGATGGTTTGATACCATTGCGTGTTCTCGTTGGTACCGCAGCACTCGTGGGGCCCGGTGTTCAGCCCGCTATACATGTGAGATGCGCCGGCTGCCGTGACCGTCTGCTGATAATTCGAGGACTGCGACCCCGTCGTGATCGTGGTGGACCTGACATATGGGTAGGTTCCGGAGTTCGACGACCCGTCGGCTGCGGTGTTGAATGTCCAGTTCAGGCTCGTGGGGTCGCCGATATTGGAATTGCCGGCGGTTGCCACATCGGGGTGGGAGACGGTGGTTGAGTCCGTCCATTGATAAAGCTGATTGGCCAGA
Organism: uncultured Beijerinckiaceae bacterium; assembly: GCA_964243415.1. Classification (GTDB taxonomy): domain Bacteria; phylum Pseudomonadota; class Alphaproteobacteria; order Rhizobiales; family Beijerinckiaceae; genus RH-AL1. The sequence continues at coordinate 8,640 of CAXTFG010000009.1, forward strand.
GGACTGTAGGCCAGGCCCGTCGCTCCCCCGGTCCCGACCATGGTGCCGGTCTGGTAAGCGCCGTTGGTGACGCCGGCCTTCGAGTAGATGCTGACGGCGTTCGAACCAGCGGTCGGGTTGTAGACGTACCAGGTCGTGTTCTGCTTATTCTGGTCGACGATCTCGACGATGCTTGCGGCACTCACGCCAGTGTTGATCGTGTTGGTGACGAGCTCGGTGCCGGTCGTGTTGTTGATCGTAACCGTCCCGGCGCCGCCGTTGACGGTGATGCTGCCCAGGCCGAGCTGCTGGCCGGCTGCCGTCGTGCCGGTGACGCCGGCCGTCGAGGTGCTGAGGATCTTGCCGTTCAGGTAGACGTAGCCGGTCGAGCCCTGGACGACGTTGTTCAGGACGATCTGGTTGGTCAGTGCGTCATATTGCGCCTCGATCTGCACGTCGCCGCTACCGGTCGTGGTGATGTAGGGAGCGAGGTCGACGTAGTGGCCGCTTGCCGCCGATTGCTTATCCTGGGCCAGCGTCTGCGCATTCCCGAGGATGCCCGAGATGTAGTTCTGGGCGCCTTGGCCGATCGAGACGGAGTAATTGTTGCTCTGCCCGCTGGTGATCGCGCCGTTGATGTTGAGGTAAGACGCAGAGAGGATGACCGCCTTGCCCGCATTGATGGACGCGGCAGCGGCATTGGACACGCTCGACGCGGTCTTGCTCAGCGGCTGCAGGTTGATGACGGTGAAGAAGCCGGCGCATCCCGAGCAGTTGAACGGCCCCGAGCTGTCGTTCGCCGAGTAGGCCTGGCCGCGATACTGGCCGTTGCCCCAGGTCGCGTTGCCGACCGGCGTCTTGCTGGTGTCGTTGTTCGGATACCCGATTGGCAAGAAGATCGACGAGTAGAGTTGGCTGCCGTTCGCGGAATAATACAAATTGAGCAGGCGCGCGGTGAACACCGCGCTGGCGCTCGAACCGTAGTTGGTGACGGGGTCATAGACGGCCGCGCCCTGGCCATTATTGGCTAGCGCGTCCCAGTAATAATAGTATGGATTAAAGCCATTGGCCCCGAGGTTGCCGTAGGTGCCGAGATAGGTCGCGGCCGCGTCGACAACCGTCGTCACCGCGGTCGGCCGGTTCTCGACGCTGGCCCATTCCGAGGCGACGTCGCCGGCCGTGTTGTAAATACTGTTGGCACCCCCGTCGAACGTAAAGCTGCCGTTCGGCACCAGAAGCTGAACCGTTGCCGCGTCGTAACTCTGCGTGGCCGTGACGTTGCCGAGCTGATTGGTGATGGAGAGCGAACCGTTGAGGTTGGTGACCGCACCATTGAAATAAATGTCGGGAGTCGTGGTCAGGACATTGCCGTTGGCATCGACGCCTTGGCCGCTGCTGTTCGTCACGTTGTAGCTGGCGTTGACGATGATCGCGGGCGTGACGCTCGTCGCCGACGAGAAGGCGATCCCCTGGGTCGCGGACGAGACCACGCTGCTGCCCGTGGCGGCGCCGGTGAAATTGATCTGGCCGCCCGAAACGCCCGACACCGACAAGGACGAGAGGTCGAGGAACTGAATCGTCTGGTCCTCGATGTCGATCACGGGGGAGCCGTGCGCGACGACCGTCGGCGTCATGCCGTTGGCTTTGGTGCCGCTGAGCGTTTCGGCTTGGATCGTCACGTTGCCGCCGGAGACCAGGATGGGGCCGAGGGCGATCGTTGGGCCGGCTGCGTTGGTGGCGAAGGCCGCCTGCTGCACCAGGGTTTGGATCTGGCGCTGCTTATCGGCCGCAGTATCGTCGTTGACTGCGTTGATCTGGGTACCGGCCTGCAGGGCGGTTTCAACCTGCCCGTTCGACAGGCCACTCAGCGAAGCAAGCTCCTGCACGACCTGGAGGTAGGGGTTGAACCCGCCGAACGATGCGTATTGCAGCGTCTGATTATTGTAGCTCACGACCGAGGTGAACTGACTCGGGTCCGAGACCATCTGAAGCGTGAGGTCGTCGTACGACCCACCTTTCGCGAGTGTGACGGTGCCGTTGTAGGAGATCGTCACCGTTTCCTGATTGTGGATGCCGGCGGCCACCACGCCGTTCAGCGCGACCGAGCCGCTGCCGTTGTTAATGGGGTTGTTGGCGTTGTTATCGGTCTTATCGGTGCTGAACGCTTCGAGATAAGGATTGTAGTTGGTGCCATCGCCGACGGCAGTGACGGTGCCGCGGGTCGCCCCGAGGAAGATGTTGTTGGCCCCGAGCACCTGCGAACCGGTCCCGAGGGTCAGGCTGGTGTAATCGTAGGCATCCGCGTTGCCTCTGTAGGTCGCGGTGATCGGAATGAGCGCCTGATTGTAGACCGTTGTCGTGGCGCTCGCCTCGACGACGCTCGTGTAGCTGCCGTTGCCGCTCTGGCCGGCGTAGATCGAGATGATCCCCCAGGCTTCGAGCTTCGCCGCGCCGATCGTCACTGTCTGGTTGGCGGTCAGCTCCGAGTCGGTGCTCGCGCCGGCGCCGGTGACCAGACCGTACAGGTTCGCGTTGGCACTGTTGCTGGAAGTCATGCGCGACGCCGTGCCGATGTCGATGTATCCGGCGCTGAACAGCTCGACGTTGTCGGCGATGGTGACGCCGACGTTGGCGGTCGCACTCAGGTTGGATTGCGCGCCGCCGCCGGCGAACAAGCCCGCCGCCGTGAGGTTCACCGTGTCGTTCGTGCTCAGCGAATTATAAGCCTCGATGTCGATCTTGGCGGTCGACGTCAGCGGATCGTCGTTGAGGCTGAAGATCGTCCCGGTGTCGATCTTGGTGGTCACGTTCTGCGTCACGGTCGAGCCGCTGAGGGTCGCGGCGCCAGCGGCGACGCCGCCCGAACCACCCCGCGAACCACCGCTCGTCTCGAGAACGGTGTCGTTCGCCATGACGTCCATATCGCCGCCGGCGGAATTGATGATGAGGCGAGGGCCGACCTCGGCGGTGACCGTCGAGGACACGGTGTTCGTCGCAGTCCCGCCGCTGGCTCCGACCGCCGAAGCCTGGTAGGCGTCGCCCTCGGCGGAAAATGTCGTGCTGTGATCGGCGAGGATGCCGAGCGACCCGACGTAGAGTGTGTCGCTGGCGCTCCCGCCTTTGAGCGTCGCGGTGGTCGTGGAGCTTGTGCTCGTCGTCGCTTCGGCTCCCGCGCCCGCGAAGATGCCGCCGGATCCGGCGACGGCACTCGCGACGTTGGCGTCGTTGCCGGTGGCGGTGATCGCCAACGCGCCGGTATTGGACGCGCTCGTGCTCGCTCCCGACCCGAGATAGGCGGCCGTCGCCGTGGACGACGTGGCCTTCGCGACCGTATCGCCGGCGCCGATGTAGCCGACGGCGATACCGGTCCCTTCGGCGCTCTGGTAGCTGTCGTTTTCCGCGCCGATCGTCACATTGGCGGAGGGAAGCCTCAGATTGTTTCCGCCATAGGCCGAGACCATCGAACTGTCGGTCGCGGTCACGTAGGTCGCCTGCCCTCCGATGAGCAGGCCGCCGCCTGCGCCGACCGCATAGGCGTAGGCTCCCGGCGCGTTAATCGGCGTGGCCGCCAGCGCGGTGATGGTCAGGGGGCCCGATGAAATCGTTGACCCGTCGTCGACATAGGCTGCGACGGTATCCGACACCTGAGCGGACGCGACCGACGCGCCGATGCCGACGCTGAGACCCGCCGCAACGCCATAGGCCGACGCCGACAGCTCCGGCGTCACGATGGCGTAAACCAGCGTGCCGGTACTGCCATCGGCCGACACATTGGCATTGTGGCCGATGTAGGCATCGACCGTTTCTGAATCGTTCGATGTCGCCGACGCGCCGCTGCCCGCGAAGATGCCGGCCGCTCCGGCCACGGTGAAAGAGGTGACCGTCCCGCCGGCACCCGCCGTCACCGCCACGCTCGCGAAATCGGCGACCGTGGTCGACGCCGCGATGTCCGCCGTGACCGTGCTTTCCTTGAGCGCCTGGGCGACCGAGGCGCCGACGGCACCCGCGGCGCCGGCGAAACCATACGATTGCGACAGCATCGACGAGCTGTCGGTGGCGGTGACGGCGACCGATCCGGATGCATCGCCCGTGCTGCCGCCGTGGGTGGTCGAGCCGAGCTCGGCCGCGACCGTGTCATCGAGTTTAGTGTAGGCGACGGCGGCGCCGACGCCGGCGAAGAGACCGCCCGCGCCGGCGACGGCGAAGGTCTGCGCCGCATGGTCGCCGTGATCCTCGGCGAGCGCGTTCACCGTGACCGAGGGAGCCGTGATCGAACCGCTGTCGGCCTTCGCCGTGACGGTTTGCGACACCTCCGTATAGCCAACGCCGGCGCCGAACCCGCCGAGGGTCGCGCCGATCGCGAGCGTCCCGACGACGTTGCTGACAGCCATCTTGCTGGTCGCATCGACATCGACCGAACCGGCCGTGACCGAGCCGCCGAGGATTTGCGCGGAAATGCCGTCGACCCCTCCCCCGACGTCCCCGGCAACTCCGGCGTTGGCGAGCGTGTTACCGGGTGCGCTTTGTGAACCGCCGTTCAAGACGGACAGCTCGTCGTTCGAGGCGCCCGATCCGACGAGGACGACCCCAACCGTGCCGGCGAACGCACCTTGGCCGCCGAGGCTGAGCGAGACGGTGACAGGATCGATGTCGCGGGCCGAAAGAGACGTGACGTCGACCGCGCCCGAGGTCGTGATCGTCGAACCAGAGACCAGCGCCGCGTCGTTGCTCTTGACGATGACCAGGTTGACCGCTGCGCCGATGCCCGCGGTGACACCGCCGGACAGGCCGCCGGTCACCTGGTTGATCGCATCGGTCTCCTGCGAATTGACATTGACGGCGGCGGCGCTGCCGGAGGCGCCGCTGATCGTGACCCCACCGTTGAGCAGGGCCGCCTCGGTCGTGTTGGTCAGGAACACGCCGGAGAACTGGGCTGCGGCGCCGGCGACACCGCCGATCGCCCCAACGATGGCGTAGGTAGAAACGTTTGTTGTCGTCGTGGCGCTGACGATCAGCGGACCGGACAGGTTGACAAAGGTGCTGGAGGCTCCCGTTCCATCGCCGATCGTGGCGGTGGTTGTGTTGTTGATGAGCGTCACCATCACGCTGGCCCCGACGCCGGCGGAGCTCCCCAACGCAGCGCTGCCGATCGAGCCGAAATCGCCGTCGGTGGTAGTCGCCGCCACTTTCAGGCTCGCGGCGGTGTCGGTGCCGCCGATCTGATAGGCCGACGTCGCGGCGGCGAGGTCGTTGGTTATGCCCGAACCGGTGACGGCCGAACCGCCCGATGCGGCTATGCCGATCGCCTCACCCGAGGTGCCCTCCCAGGCATTGGCGAGGATGTTCAATGCCCCGGAGGGCACGGCGGTCGTCCCGATGCTCGTCGCGTGCGCATAGGCGCTCGTCGTCCGATCCATCGTGTTGACGATGAGGGCGACCGTCCCGGCCGTCGCGGACCCCGAGGCAGCGGCGCCGATGTCGAGATTGTTGGCGAAAGACACGCTCGAAGCCGCGATGCGGACATCCGACGGCGCCGTGACGTTGGTGTCGAGGCGTGCGGTATCCACATAGGCCTGGGTCGTTCCGCCCATGATATCGGTTTCGACGTTGGCGCCGAAGGCGGCGGCGTTCGTGCTCAGGCTCGCGATGACGGCGACCGTGTCCGCCGTCTGCTTCGATGACGCGAGGACGGCGATGCCCTTGAGCCCGACGGTGCCATCGGCGAAGGTAGGATCGCTGGCCGGCGTCTGCGCGGCGGATGGATCGACGGCTGTCGCGAGCATGCCGTTGTCGACCGTGACGGCGGAGCCCAGCGCCGCCGCATCTACGACGCTATTCGAGACGAAGGCGCTTGTTGCGCCGCCGATCTCGTTGTCGACGATGGAGATGCCGACGCCGCGGCCCGAACCGACCGACACGCTGACCGCGCCGGCGTAGGCCGCGATCGAATCCGTATTGGTCGCTTCGATCACCGCGTTGTTGTTGGCAAGCAAACTGGACGGGGTTGCGGCGGCGTTCTGCACGACATCGGCCGTAACGGTCGTCGATTCCGTGCTGATCGCGATCGAGCCGGCGCCGGAAAGCCCGCTGGTTGGCGGAGTCGCCGGCGGCGTGCGTGGCGTGTAGTTGACGAAGAAAGCGCCGGGGCCGAACCGCCCGGCCAATTGCGTCGGTGCGGCCGGTGTCAGGCCAGAGACAAGCGTCGCGAAATTGTCCTGCGGCGTCGCCGTCGGCGAGGAACCCGAGGCGCCCGGATTGCCGATCGAGGCGGCCGCGCCGATCGCCACGGTCGTGATATCGGCCGTCGACGCGGCTGAAACGAGAATCGATCCGGTCGAAAGCTGACCGGCGATGAGCGGGCTGCCGTCTCCCAGGGTTTCGGTGGCGGACACCTGAGCGCCCGCGATTTCAGCGACGACGTAGTTGGAGATCTGATTGATCGTCGCCGAGAGGCCGATGGCGGACCCGCCCGAGATATTGACCGAAATCGCTCCGGTGGCGCCGCGGATCGTCGATCCATCCTCCGCCGCGACGTCGACGGCGGCGGCTGTGACGCTGGTGATCGCCGGCATACCGGCCGTGGCGACCTCGTGGCCGATCTGCGCGACGACTCCGTCCGCGATCGAGTTGTAGACCACCGAGCCGACGCCGGCGGCGGATCCGTAGGCGCCGCTTGCGCCGACCGCGACCCCGAGGATTTCCGCGTCGTTCTTGGCCGAGACGTTGACGACGCCCGTGCTCGAGGTGAGCGAAACGCCGTCGATGAAGGCGTAATTGCTTTGATCGATCTGGTTGACGACGAGCGAGATGCCGACGTTGCTCTTGCCGGCCCCGACCTGGCCGGCGACGGCGAAGATCCCGGCGCCGGCGCTCGTCGTGGGTGACAGCGCGCTGGCGGTGAAGTCGAGGTGGGAGTCGTCGGCGCCGGTGCCGGCGCCGCTCGACGCGAGGACGCCCGCCGTCGAGATCTTTGCGGTCGAGATGAGTGCGGAGAGAATTGCGTCCGTGCCGCCTGACGAGATGACGTTGACGTCGCCGGAAATGGTGATCCCGCTCAAGATCGAAGAGCCGCCGATCGCCGGCGCCCCCGCGATTTCCGCAACGATGGTCGGGGAAATCTGATTGACGACGACCGCGCCCTCGAAACCATCGGCGGTGGATCCGCCGCTGGCGACCGCCGCACCCGACACGATGCGATCGTCGTCGAGGGCCTCGACGGTCAGCGCGCCGTAGCGCTGGACCGAATCGTTGGACAGGATAGCCGACACGCCGTTGCCGTTCGAAGGATCGCCGATCGCGGCGTAGGTCAGGGCGATCCCGATACTATTGCCGCCGCCGATGGCGAAGCCGGCCTGCACCGACAGCGAGCCGGCCCCGATGCCGATCTTCGTCTGGTCGTCGGCACTGACCGACAACGTACCGCTGTTCGATGCACTCGTTCCGGTCACGGTCGAGCTGTCGATGGAGGCGTTCACGCCGTCATCGATCTGCGCGATCGAGACTGAGGCCGACACGCCGGTCGTGCTGCCGAAGCTGCCGCCAGCGGTGACGGCGATCGCGAGCCCGACCGTGGTGTTGGTGCCGCCGGCGAGTGCCTGGACCGCGACATTGTCCGCCGTGACATGCGAGGCGGATCCGATGGTTGCCGTCGTCAGATCGGAATCGAGGGTAACAGCCACCGCCCCGGCGATGCCCACCGTGTAGGACGAGGACGGCGCCCCTTTCGCGATGGCGGCGGCGCCGCTGCCGGTATCGATGATGGTGTTGTTCAGAGCTTGGACGCTAACGCTGTTGCCGATCCCTCCCGCCGACTTCGGCGCGATCGTCGCCCCCTCGATCGACGCCGTCGTCTTAAGCGCAGTCAAGTCGACGGAGCTGCTGCCCGCGCCGGAGACGCTCGCCGTACCCGACCCGGCATTGGGGTTCGCCGCCGTGACGTTGCTGACCGCCGTTTTGATTTTCTGCACGATGGCACCGGCCTTTGCCTTCGCAAAGTCCGCCACGAAGTCGCTGTAGTCCGAGTCTGCCGGCGTCATCGCCTGGACCGGCGCGGGCGCGGCGATCGGTGGCGTGTTGTTGGAATATTCGGCGGCAACGGACACGGTCGTCAGGCGGCCGACCGTCAGCGCGGTGACGTCGACGTTGTCGCTGTCGATGGAGCCGGGCGTGCCGCTCGATCCCGCGGTCAGCGGTGCCGAGCCGATATAAGCGGAGGTGTTGGTCTCGATGTCGGCGAGAGCGACCGCGATCCCGACGCCGGCGCCGGAGCTGGCGCCGACGGAGCCGGCGACCGCGAAACCGGAGAGGTCTTGTTCGGCATTGATCGCCACGGTCGGAGCGGTGATCGTCGCAAGATTGCTGATCCAAGCCGACGTCGTATTGTCGATCAGGATCACGGAGGCGATGCCGTTGCCGCCAAGCCCCGAGCCGATGCCCGAGGTCGGCGCCACGCCGTAGACGAGGTCCGATGTTGTGGCGGCGACGTCGAGGTTGCCGGATGCGTTGACCACGGCTCCGGCGCCGATCCCAGCCGTGGTCGTCGTCGAAGAAATAACGACATCGGCCGAGCCGCCGATCGAATTGCCGGACGGCGAGGTGCTGGTGCTGCCGCCCAGCAGCAGCAGCCAGCTGAAATTGCCGCCGACATCGATGCTCTGGGTCGATGTCGATGCGATGACCGCCGTGCCGGCCGACCAGGACACGTTTTGGGCGGGGCCGAATTTGAGGGCGCTGTAGCCGTCGATGTCGTTGGCGACGGCGATGCTCGACGACCAAACCGACTGCGTGGAGGTCTGAGTGACTCGTGCGCCGGCCTCAATGGATGCGGTGGTCGTGTTCTGGACGTCGAAGTAGTTGACCGCCCCGGCGAGGCCGAGCTTCGACGAGGTCGAGGTCGCATTCGCGTAACTCGTCAGGATGTCGTTGACGACGCCCCCGTTCGCGTTGAGGTGCGACGTCACATCGGAGAAGGTCGAAAAATCCGTCCAGGAATCAGTGATCGGAACCGAGGTCGTGGCGTCGACTCCGACATGCGCGGCGGTGAGATTGACGCCCGCACCGATCGTTGCGATCGACGAATGCGTGATTTGCGCGACGCTGACCGCCAGCGCCAAGCTCGACGACGCACCTGGGTCCTGGAGGGTCGGATCGTAGGAGTTGGAGTTGATCGCCGCTTCCGCGTCCGAGCGGATCCCCGCATCGACCAGCGTGCTGATCACGGCCACATCGCCCGACGACGAGATCGTCGGCGCCCCCGAGGCGTTCGCGGTTTCTGCGATCGATGCCGCCGAAGTCTGTTGGCTGAGGTTGAGCGACAGGGCGACCCCGCCTTTCGGGACGAAGCTGCTCGTGCCCTGTGCCGCCATGCCTTGTCCGGCGTCGGTCGAAGAAAGAGCGCCGCCGGCCCCGAAAAACTTGGTCAAGGGTGCCGACACGCTTTGGAGGCCCTGGGAGACGCCGACGGTCAGGAAATTGCTGCCGACCGTCGTCGAGGCCTGCACGACGTTGGCTTCGGTATTCGACCCGGAGTACACGCTGATGTTGCCAGTCCCGGCACTCGAGGAGATGCTGGCCCCGAGGTTGGCAACGGACGAGGTCGAGACGTCGCTCACCGCGACCGCGACGCCCGCCTGGGCGCTGCCGCCGGCGAGAGAGCTCGACTCGGTCGAGAAGGAGTTGGTGTTCTGCGCGGTGACCGACAGGCTCGGCGCCTTCGAGATCACGGCGCCGGTGTCCACCAGCGCACTCGTCTGAACTGACCCGGTTGAATAGGCGACGGTCGCGTCCAGGCTGGTCCCGGTGAAGGTGATCGTTTGGGCATTCACGCCCATCGTCGCATTGTTCAGCGCGACGACGCTGATAGCTCCTCCCGCCGAGATCGTGGCGCCGCTCTGCACCTCGGTTTGCACCGTGCCGGAGATCTTACCGACCACGACCCCGACCGACGTCGGGTTTTGCGGGATCACCGAGGCGATCGTGATGATCGGATCCACTGCCGTCTCGGAGGCGGCGGACGCGAGTTGGACGGTGCCCGTCGCCTGCAGACTGGCGTTTTGCTGCAGGGTCACAGTCGCCGTCGCCGTCGCACCGACGTAGCTGCCGTCGAGGCCGAGGAGGGAGCCGGCGATCGTGTTCACCGGCAACTGGACGAACCCGGCGAGCGTGTCGATCGACGAGCTGGCTGTGGCGGTCGCCAGCGCGGAAATGTTCCGGCCGGTTATCGCTCCGTTGATCGTGATGCCGGTCGAGGCGGCGGATACGCCAACCGTTTCGATATCGTGTGCGGTCGCCGCGAGCGTGACGTCGCCGGCATTGTAGGTGGTGGGGCCGACGTTGTTCACGTCGGCGTAGAGCGCCCCGCCCTGACTGATCGTGATCGAGGGAGCATTGAGGGTGATCGAGCCGGAACTGCCGGTCGACGCCTTGCCGGTCGATGCCAGAGTACCGACGACCTCCGTCGCGCTGACCTGGTCGCCGCTGTATTTGCGCGTGTCGATGACGCCTTTGATCGTGATCGAGGTCGTGGCGTCGAGTTCGACGCTGCCGCCGTCGGTGTAGAGGCTGGCGAGCGTACTGGTGCTGCCGCCGACGATCGGAGAGTCGCCCGGCGCCGGGCTTTGCGTCGCGCCGCCGATGAGGAGTTGGTCGGGGTCGAACAGCAGTGCGCCGGCGGTGCCGCTCGCTGCGCCGAGATTGACGGTCACACCGGCGGCGACATTGTCGACCTTGCCGCTGATCTCGACGAGGCCGCCGTTGCCGCTGCCAAGCGCGGCGGCGAGGAAGGTGGCGCCCGAAGCGACACTCGTAGTGCCCGTCGACTTGACCGAGATGTGGCCGCCGTCCGCGAGGCCCGTCCCCTCCGCCACCAGCTTGGCGGTCGCCGATACGGCGATGTCTTTGCCGGTGATGGCGATTTCGCCGGCGGCGCTGTCATACGACGCCGCCGAAAGCAGACCCGCGATGGTCGCCTCATTACCGGCGCTGACCGTGATCGCCCCCGCCGGCGCCGCGCGCGAGCTCGGCGTGTGCGTGCCGCTCTGCGCAGCCGTCCCGGTGGACACGCGCGCCGAGGCGGCGACCTTGACATTGCGCGCCGCGGCGACCGAGACGGTGCCGCCGGTGCGGCCGCCCGCGCTCAGCGTCCCGCCGATGCTGGCGTTGTTGGCGGCGACGATGCTGATCGACCCATTCCGGACGACGATCGAGCCGCCTTCCTGCATCCCGCTGGTGTTGACGGTCGCCTCGAATTGCGCCCGGTGCATCGCCGTGCGCTTGGCCTCCGCCATCGAGCCGGCGACGCGCACGTCCTGCGCCGTGATCCGCACAAGGTGGGCGGCATTGATGCGGCCCTGGATCACCACCGAACCGTCGGCCGACAGCGGCACGTTGCCGGCCAGCATCTGCGCGGCGAGGGCCTGGTTCACATGGCCCTTGGCGTCGATGAGTTGGTCGAGCGTCCCGCCCGACGGCGTGATCACGGTCAGGCTGCCGGTATTGATGACGCCGCCCTTGCCGACGACGAACCCGTAGGAGTCGACGAACACGATGTTGCCGCCGATCTTGCCGTTCTGGTACGAGTTCAGCGTGCCCTGGATATCCACCGCCCCGTTGCGAACGATGTTGACCAGCGAGTTGGCCTGCTTGGGCACGCGGAGGTTGACCGTGTTGCCGGCCGCCTCGCTAAACGTGGAGAAGGAATTGTAGGCATTGCCCCCGGCAAAGGTCGAGGTGCGGATGTTGGTCACCGAGCCATGGACCCGCACCGTCGTCGCCGTGCGCCCGTCCGGCACGATCGAGTTCTGGCCGAGGTTGACCGCCTGGCCCAGCGCCGAACCCGCCCCCGCCAGCGCCGCCGCCGGAACGAGCGCCGTGCCAAGCAGGAAGCGGTCGCGATCGAAGCGGCGGTGAGGTCGGCGCTCGTTGAGAAACCGCGGCCAGATCCGCGTGAAAGATCTCGTCACGTCCGCACGAAAAAGGCGATTTCTCGGAGCATCGGGTCCGCCGTCAGAAGCGTCCGGCTTGGATCTTGAAGACGTCGGGCGCCTTCGAATCGGCCAGGTAGAAGAGAAGAAGAGCGTTCGGCACGAACGTCTGCGTGGTCTTGTCCTGACCCGCCGTTGTTGTCCCGTGAAGCATCATCGCGGTCGTGTGGCCGTCGCCATCGGACCCGCGAAACAGCAGAATGCCGTCCTTGAGAGCGGAATTGACCACGATCGTCTTGGGATCGAAGCCTTCATTCTGAAAGTATTCCCGCAGCGCCTCGCCGTTCGCGAGCATTCGCTCGGGCGTTATCGCCGTATCTGTGCCCTTCGACCAGATCACGCTGACTTGCGTCAGCTTCTTCGACTTGTAGCCGAACGCGTAGGCGACATCGCTCGTGCCACCGCCTTGGAGAACGTCGGGCACGCGGACAGTAAGAATGTCCGTCCGATCGCCGAGGTTTTGACTTTTGTGGATGGCCGAACCGGGCACCCCGAAGTCTTTGACTATAGCCGCCTGGATCTGAGCTTCGTCCATGCCGAACAGCGCCGAACGGAACCCGAGGACTTTGACGCTGCTTTGATCGCTCGCGGCAGACATCGCCGCATTGGGCGCGCTTGGGGCGCTCGTCTTACCAGGAGCTTGTTTCGCCGTATCTGGCGGAAGCTGATGTTTCGTCTGTTGTTCTTGAGCCCCGGCTAGGGTCCCGCATATGCCGCCCAGAACAATGATCGCCGCCGCAATGGACCGACCGCGAACCTGAAAGCGAGGCAAACTCGGCACGACAACCTCGTGTTAACTTTTCCATGCGAGAATGGAACCTAAGCCTCGCCTAGGCATTCCGCTTAGCTCAAGAGTACGTTTACTGCTTTGGCTCTCCCTCTAAATTAGTTGGCCGAGCGTCTAAATCACACTTTAGATGAATCTGTGGGTTCGAGGCCGCAAGCCGACTTTAGCTGCGTAGGGGTCGCGCCATAGTGTCGCCGAAACATGCGACTGAGTTGAGCGACGTCGCGGAATCCGTAGGTATAAGCGAGCCTCGTCACAGTGCACGTTCGCTCGGAGCGGCTGAGAGCAAGCCTGACCGCCTCTAAACGACTGAGCCAAATATACCGTTCGACACCTCCATCCGATTTAAACAGCATGAAGAGCTTCGCGCGAGATACACCTATGCTCGCGGCGACGTTCTCGACATTGAGGTCCCGGCGGCCAAGTTGATTTTGAATGTAGAGGCAGGCGCGATGGCGTGCCGATAAGCGGCCATCGTTCGGCTTTGACGTCGCGGAACGGCACTGTCCAACCAGCTGCGCGAGGAGCGCTCCCGTCCGGTCCAACGCGGAAGCGCCCAACCAGGAGCGGCGCGGCAGCAATTCCTTGAGCTCGCTCAGCCACTTCACGTAAGCAACGGCGTGCGCGGCCTCGATCACCAGACCATGCACGTCTTGAAGTGGCCCGAGCCAGCGCTCGGCGCGCGCGCGCGGCATTGCGACAAAATTTCGCCGTTGCCGCTCAAAGGCAGCCGAGTCACGGATGCGGGACGGCTTGGCGAAATCGATGATGTAGATCGAGCCTTCCCCCGCCTGAATGACATGGTCGCCGAACGTTCCCTCGACACATCCTGTCTCGACATGCTGGACGATGATTCTGTCGTTGCCATCGAAACCGATTTTCTGCTCGGTACGCTCAAACTCAAAGGGCACCGCATGCATGAAGTGGAACGTCATGACGTCGGTCCAATGGCTTTGGATCTCGACGAAGAACGGTTCTCTGAGCGGCGTCACCTTCGCCGAACTGGCGAAAAGAAGCTGGTAGGCCGCCTCGGCCTCCTCCGCAGGGTAAGCCGCGCTGACAAACGCCGTGTGGCGAACCGGCGTGTCGCCGTTATGGGCCGAGGCAGTCATTCTGGAAAAGCCGACGCCCCAAGTAATTGGCGGCCAAGTAATTGGCGGCATGGCGCCAAAGGTGAGCGCATCGTTACTCGCTTTCTTTTCAGCGTAGCCGGAGGCTGCAAAAATACGCAGCAGATCGAGAATGCAAAGCAAAAATTAGAATGATCAGCACTGCCCGATCGGCTTTGGCGCACTGAAGGCGGCAGCGCTAGCCTTCAAGCGGACTGGCGGAACGCGGCCAGACCCGGTCATGATGTGGCCGGCTTCGGAAGCCTGCACTGCTGATTGCGTTATGCGGACCGCGATGGGATGAGCCCTGATCACCGCACTTCAACAACGTTGCGCGACCGTGCAGCCGTCTATGCGAGCCGAAAAACGCCTGCCATGCCGGCGACGGCCGAGTGCCTCTTTCGGTCGGATCGCCGATCCGACTCTGACCACCGCTGCGGCCGGCTCCGGTTCAATGGTGAGTCGCGCAGCTCGACAGATGGTCATCTGACCGCGACGTTTGCGCCAGAACCGGACCTCGTTGCCGCGGTGCCAGCGCAACCGACGTAGGACTTTCGCGCCAGTCCGACCTCCCGACGGACAAGGTGCAAGATTCCAAGAGTAGAGGCAATCACAGCGACGGCGACTTCAGATCGAACATACGATCAACGCTGTAACCCATTGATCGCGTTGGCGCTCCCTAGGGGAATCGAACCCCTGTTTTCGCCGTGAGAGGGCGACGTCCTGGACCGCTAGACGAAGGGAGCGAGAGTGGTTCGAGCTATAGCGGGAGCGCCGGAGATGCGCAATCCTGAGGGCGGGAGTGCTGCAGGACGGTCGCTTTTGGCGGCGCTTCGGCGGCAGCGGAAGGATCGCTGCGAGCCGGACCTCGCTAAAAAACCGTGGAGCGGCTTTCAAAAAAAGTCAGCGGCGGGGCGTGCGGTCCTCGGCTATTGCCATCCCGAGGGGGACGCGGACCAGTCATGAGCATCGCGATCGTCGGCGCCGGCGCCATCGGCGGCTATCTCGGCGTCAAGCTCGCCGATGCGGGGGAACACGTCACCTTCATCGCGCGGGGCGCCAATCTCGCGGCGATTAAGGCGAACGGCATGCGCCTCGTCGAGGAGGACGGTAACGAGATCATGGCCGCAAACCTCGAGGCGACGGCCGACATGGCGGAGGCCGGCCCGCAGGAGGTCGTGCTCCTCACGGTCAAGGCACACCAGGTCGGTCCCATTGCCGCCGATCTGCGCCACCTCATCGGTCCGGACACAACCGTCGTCACCATGCAGAACGGCATCCCGTGGTGGTATTTCCTCCGCGGCGGTCACGGCGGCGAGCGTTACGCCGGAACCCATCTCGAAACCGCCGACCCCGGCGGTCTCATCGCCCGGCACCTCGATCCGAGCCGGGTGGTCGGCAGCGTCGTCTACCCCGCCGCGGTGCTGGCCGCCCCCGGCGTGGTCGAGGTCGTCGAGGGCAACCGCTTCGGTCTCGGCGAGCTCGACGGCTCGAAGAGCGATCGCGTCCTCGCGCTGTCGCAAAAGCTGACCAGGGCCGGGTTCAAAGCCCCGGTCACAAGCGACATTCGTGGGGAGATCTGGCTCAAGCTGCTCGGCAACGCGAGCTTCAACCCAGTCTCGGCGCTGACGCATGCGACGCTGGAAAGCATCTGCCGCTTTCCCGACACGCGCCATCTCGCCGAGACCATGATGCGCGAAGCCCAGGAGATCGCCGCCGCGCTCGGCGTCACCCTGAAGATCAGCATCGAGAAGCGCATCACAGGGGCGGAAAAGGTCGGGGCGCACAAGACCTCGATGCTGCAGGACGTGGAAGCCGGCCGCCCCGTCGAACTCGAGCCTCTGCTGGGCTCGGTGGTCGAACTCGGACAACTGACAGGGACGCCGACACCTCGCCTCGACACCGTCTACGCGCTCATGCGGCTGCTCGCGCACAGCCTCGGGACGGCAAAAGGCCGTCTCGCGATCTCAGCCGCCGCCTGACCCGCCCGAGGATTCCCATGCTTCTCGCCACCGCCGTCCCTCAGACCTTCTACGACCTCGCCGGACACGGCGCCGACGACGCCGCGGCCTTGTCGGCACCCGGCGGCATCCCCCTGACGTTCCGGGCCTTGCGGGCGCTGATCGACCGCACGATCGACACCCTCAACGCGCACGGCATCGGGCGGGGTGACCGCGTCGCCGTCGTCCTCGACAACGGCCCGGTCACCGCGGCGGCGCTCATCGCGATCGCGGCCGGCGCGACGTCGGCGCCATTGAACCCGGCCTATAAGGCGGAAGAGTTCGCGTTCTACTTCAGCGACCTCAAAGCCAAGCTCCTGATCATCGCCGAGGATCATCCCTCGCCGGCGATCGACGCGGCCCGGACGCTCGGCCTCCCGATCGCTCGGCTGCGGCCGAGACCGGAGCTCGGCGCGGGGAGCTTCGACCTTCTCTTCGCCGACGCGGGGCACCCCGGAAGCGCGGCTACCGGGACCGGGCCCGCAGCGCCCGACGACGTCGCGCTCGTGCTGCACACGTCGGGAACGACGTCGCGACCCAAGATCGTGCCGCTGAGCCAAGCGAACGTCTGCGCGTCGGCGTGTAACATTCGCGCGTCGCTGGCCCTCACGGCGGCGGACCGCGGGCTCAACATCATGCCGCTCTTCCACATCCACGGCCTCATCGCGGGAGTGCTCGCGCCGTTGTCGGCCGGCGGCGAAGTGTGCTGCACACCGGGCTTCAACGCGCTCAAGTTCTTCGGCTGGATGGGCGAGATCAGGCCGACCTGGTACACGGCCGTGCCAACCATGCACCAGGCAATCCTCGCGCGTGCGGCCCGAAACACCGCCATCGTTCACGCCAACCCGCTGCGCTTCATCCGCTCGTGCTCGGCTTCGATGTCGCCCCAGATCGTGACGGCGTTGGAAACGGCTTTCGGCGCGCCGCTCATCGAGGCCTACGGCATGACGGAGGCATCGCACCAGATGACCTCGATGCCGCTGACGCCCAAGGCGCATCATCCCGGTTCGGTCGGCATGGCCGCCGGCACCGAGATCGCGATCATCGACGACGACGGGGAGCCGCTGCCAGCCGGCGCGACCGGCGAAATCGTTGTGCGCGGCGCCAGCGTGATGGCCGGCTATGAGAACAACCCCGACGCCAACGCGACGGCCTTCACCCGGCACGGCTGGTTCAGGACGGGCGACCAAGGCAAGCTGTCGTCGGACGGCTATCTCTTCATCACCGGGCGCTTGAAGGAGATCATCAACCGCGGCGGCGAGAAAATCTCGCCGCGCGAGGTCGACGAGATCTTCATGGACCATCCCGCTGTGTCGCAGTGCGTCACGTTCGGCATGCCCCATGACAAGCTCGGCGAGGACATCGCCGCCGCCGTCGTGCTGCGTGAGGGCGCCAACGCCGACGCCAAGGAGCTGCACTGCTTCGTCTCGCGGCATCTCGCCTCGTTCAAGGTGCCTGCTACGATCCTGGTGCTCGACGAGCTCCCGAAGAGCGCGACCGGCAAACTGCAGCGCATCGGGCTCGCCGAAAAACTCGGGCTGGCGCGAGTGTTGTAGCGCCGTCGAGCCGATCGAGACGCCGTTCCCGGCTCTCGACACACGACTGACCTTACGCGCCGAAGGTCGTCGGATCGGGGCCGATGCGGCCGTCGGCTCGATCGAGCCGGGCGATGGCGGCACGGTCATCTTGATCGAGCGAGAACCCGAAGACGTCGAGGTTCTCGACGATTCGCGCCGGCGTGGATGACTTCGGGATCACCATGAGACCGAGGTCCAGGTGCCAGCGGAGCACGACCTGCGCCGGTGTCCTGCCGTGCTTCTCCGCGAGACGGACGATCTCGCCGTCCTTGAGTCCGGCGCCCTGCCCCAGGGGGCTCCAAGACTCGGTCACGATGCCGTGCTCCTCGTGGAAGGCGCGCAGTTCGGCCTGCTGGAAAGCCGGGTGCAGCTCAATCTGGTTGACGGCCGGCACCACGCCGGTCGCATCGATGATCCTGGTCAAATTGCCGATCGTGAAATTGGACACGCCGATCGATGCGGCGAGACCGGCCTCGCGCAGGGCGATCATGGCTTTCCAGGTGGCGACGAAGTCGCTCGACGGCACCGGCCAGTGAATGAGGTAGAGGTCGGCGCTCGCGCGCCCGAGCTTGCGCAGGCTCTCCTGCAGCGCCGGCTTTACCGCCTCGGGCGCGTGCTTGTCGTTCCACAACTTGGTCGTAACGGCGACGCCTTGGTCGGCGCCGGCGAGGGCGGCACCGACGCCCTCCTCGTTGCCGTAGATCGCCGCCGTGTCGATCGATAGGTAGCCCGCTTCGAGGGCCGCTTTCACCGTCTCGGTCGCCTCGCCGGGCGGGACCTTGAAGACGCCGAAGCCGATTTGCGGCAAGGCATGTCCGTCATTGAGTTCGAGGGTCTTTTGCACGCCCGTCCTTTCCATCGATCACGTCGCAGGTTGTGTATGGGGAGGCGAACGCCAAAGCGCACCCGCCGTTCGAGCGAGGCGGCGCTTATCGACTTCCTTCCGACGATCTGACACGCTTCGGTGATCGGCCCGGACCGCACCTCGAGCACAAGCAACCCGATGGACCACGATGTCGAGTTGCTGCGCGAGCTCATGCTCTCGCTGGAAACTCAGCAACTCTCGCCGCGCGCCCCCGTCGTGATCTCTCTCGACGAGGAGGCGCGAGAGCTCGGGCGATTGCCCGAAGCGGTTGCGAGTGGCCTCGATGCCTTACTCCGGCTCGAGTACATCGATGGTGCCGGCCAGGACGAGCCCGGTTTCTGGCTCTTTCGCAAACTGACCCGCAAAGGCGTGAACTTCGTGCGCGAGGTCAGGACACCGCGTGACTGGGCACGGCTGAAGCGCCGTTATGCGCCACAGGACGCCGGTTAAGGTTCACGCGCGATACGCCTACCTCCGTCTTGACAACACGTCTTCGTTCGGGCGCATCGAGCCTTGGTGGGAGGCGTCGGCTTCGGGGTCGGCGCGCGGAGGACGGGATGAGGAAGAGGCTGATCGCGGGCCTGCTGGTCGCGCTGCTTCTTCCGGTGTCGTCCCGCACCGCCGAGCCACAGACGGCCTCGACGCTTGCCCCCTCCGACGTCACCCCGGCTGGTCGCGGCGCGACGCTGACGGCGATCAGGCAACGCGGGCGTCTGCGGTGCGGTGCCAGCGCCGCCCTCCCCGGCTTCGGGCAGATCGACGCCCAGGGACAATGGTCGGGGTTCGACATCGACTTCTGCCGCGCGCTCGCGACCGCCGTCTTCGGCGAGCCCGGCAAGGTCGAGTTCGTGCCGCTCACGACCAAGGAGCGCTTCACGGCGCTTCGCCAGGGCCTCGTCGATGTGCTGAGCCGCGATACGACGTGGACGCTCAGTCGCGAAGCCGGCCAAGAACTGCTCTTCGCGGGCGTGACCTATTACGACGGCCAAGGGTTCATCGTTCGGCGCGATCTCGGCATCACGGACGCCGCGAAGCTGCCGAGCAACGGGGTCTGCGTCCAGCAGGACACCACGACCGAACTGAATTTGACCGACTTCTTCCGCCAGCGCGGCCTCAAGTACGAGTCGAAGACATTCCAGACGAACGAGGATGTCGAAGCGGCTTACCGGTCCGGCGCATGCCGTGCGTACACGAGCGACGCGTCAGCGCTTTTCGTCCTCCGCGCAAGCCTGCCCGACCCCGATGGGAACCTGATCCTGCCGCAGATCATCTCCAAGGAGCCGCTTGGCCCGGCGGTGCGCCAGGGCGACGATCAATGGTTCCTTATCGTCCGATGGACGCTAACGGCGATGGTGGATGCCGAGGAGATGGGCGTCGCCCAGCGCAATGTCGACGACATGACACGCAGCGACAATCCGCGGGTCAAGCGGCTGCTCGGGGTCGAGGGCAACTATGGACAGGGACTCGGCCTGAGCGCCGATTGGGCCTACAGGATCATCAAATTCGTCGGAAACTACAACGATGTCTTCCAGCGCAACCTCGGCGACGGCTCGAAGCTCAAAATCAAGCGCGGCTTAAACGATCTCTGGACCCGCGGCGGACTGCTCTACGCCGCGCCAGTGCAGTAATCACGCGACGCGCGTACTGGCGGTGTCGGCCGAAAGCTCGGTGCCCCAGCCCTCAGCGGCTCCAGATTTCGGTCACGTGGGTCGTCCGACTGCGATGGTTTGTGCGCCGACTGTGATGCGCGAACTGTGGTGTAACTCGCCAGCGCGACTTGCACGTTGTCGCAAGCCGAATCGAAAAGCCCCGGCAAAACCGGGGCTCCAAGTGTCACGCGGCGCGAAGATTGGACGCTGCCGACTTCCCCGATCGCCGATCGGCAACCACTTCGAAGTCGATCTTCTGACCTTCCTGCAAGTTGCGCAAACCCGCTTGCTCGACGGCGCTGATGTGGACGAACACATCTTTCCCGCCCTCATCAGGCTGGATGAAGCCGTAACCCTTCTCGGCGTTGAACCATTTTACCGTACCAGTCGCCATAGTGGCTTTCCTCAGTCGTTGAGTCGTGTGCGGCGCCCTCGAGCACCGCGAAGTTTCTCGATGAGAAGGAAGGTCTTCCACAGGCATCGGGATGATGCCGCATCCAGGTCTCGACGTAAGGCGAAACCAAACCTTTCGGCTTTAATCGATTAGAAATTACCTAGGTCGCAAAAGCGGTCTGTTCAAGGCAGTCTCGGGGTCCGCAAAAGCCTTTTGATGACAAACTGCCGCGCGATCGACCGCTGCTCATAACAAATGCTTAACTCCGCAAGCGTCTGACAGAGGAGACGAGCAATCCTGCCATCTCCTCGATGCGCTGTTGCGCCGCACGGACCGCTTCAGCCATCACGAGCATGTGATGGCCGTTGGCATGCAGAAGCGTCGCGGGATCGATCATGATTCCCACATGGCCTTTCCAGAATACCAGATCGCCGCGAGCCAGATCGGCGAGGCCGCTCTCGACGGGCAGTGCGCGCCCGATCCGCTCCTGCAGATCCGTATCGCGTGGCATCGCGATGTCGGCGACCGACGCCGCAAGCTGAACGAGACCGGAGCAGTCGATGCCACCCGCTGACTTGCCGCCCCAGAGATAGGGCGCTCCGACGAGCTGTTGGGCGACCGCCACGAAGTCCGCCGGCGGGCGGTCGAGGCGAGTCAGATGCGAAGCCACGGCATAGCCACCGCTCTCGAGTTTGGCGAAAGCGCCGCTCGTCTGTTCGACGGCCACGCGGGCGTCGAGCGGCAAAGCGCCGAGCACGGGCCGCTTCATGTCCGCGGCCGGATAAACGAAGGTGCGGTTGACCACGACGCGATGCGTCGCCGGCCGTGGCGGGCCGAGCGCGCTCGTCGCGACATAGCCGACGTAACCGTCGCGGTCGGCCTGCATCCAGGACCAGCCCTCCCGGTCCTCGAAGACAAGAACGGTTTCGCCGTGCAGGAGCTGGGTGTCGACGAACGCGTCCGCCCGCGGCTCGCGCTTGACGTCGGCGAGTTCGGCCTGCACCTGCCAGGGCGTTCCCTCGACGAAGGCGGCGGCCTCGACGAGCCCGCTCAGGCCGGCGGCGGCGAGATCCGGCCGCGCCGGGGTCAGGCGCGGATCGAGGTGCGGCGCGGACCCCGTCACAGCGGCCGACCAGGGGCATCGCCGAACCGCTCACGCAGAAGCGCGAACAGGGCGTGCGCGGTCTGCACCTCGCCGCCTTCGGGCCGTCCCGGCTTAGTGGCCGGGTTCCACCCATACACGTCGAAATGGACCCATCCGCGGGTGCGCGTCACGAACCGGCGCAGGAACAGTGCCGCCGTGATCGAGCCGGCGAAGGGGCCGCCGGGCGCGTTGTTGAGATCGGCGACCTTGCTCTTCAGCATCTTGTCGTAGGGGCTCCACAGCGGCATGCGCCAGCATGGGTCGTTCATGGCCCCGGCATGATGGGCGATGGACGCGGCGAGGTCGTCGTCGTCCGTGTAGAAGGGCGGCAGGTCCGGCCCGAGGGCGACGCGCGCGGCGCCTGTCAGGGTCGCGAAATCGAGCAGCACCGAGGGATCGTCCTCCTCGGCCAGCGTGAGCGCGTCGGCGAGGATGAGGCGGCCCTCGGCATCAGTGTTGCCGATCTCGACCGTGAGCCCCTTGCGGCTCGCCAGCACGTCGCCCGGGCGAAACGCGTTGCCGGCGATGGCGTTCTCGACGATCGGCACAAGGACGCGCAGGCGCACCGGCAGCTTCGCGCCCATGATCATGGCGGCAAGCGCAAGGGCGGTCGCAGCCCCTCCCATGTCCTTTTTCATGAGGAGCATCGCGGAACTCGGCTTGATATCGAGGCCTCCGGTGTCGAAGCAGACACCCTTGCCGACGAGCGTCACCTTCGGCGCATCCGGTTCGCCCCAGGTCAGATCGACGAGACGCGGCGCCTCGGCCGCGGCCCGGCCGACGGCGTGAATGAGGGGAAAACCTTTCGCCAGAAGCTCGTCGCCGCGCACCGCCTCGCAGCGCGCACGATGGGTTTCCGCAAGGTCGCGGACGGCCGCCTCCAGCGCGTCCGGCCCGAGATCGTTCGCCGGCCTGTTGATGAGATCGCGCCCGAGCGCGATGGCGTCGCAGACCAGCGCAACCTCGTCGCCGTCGACTTGCTCCGGCGGAACGAGGCGGGGCGGCCGCGCGCCGGCTTTGCGGAAGCGGGTGAACCGGTACGCCCCGCGTCGGAAAGCGATCGCGGCCAGATAGGGGTCGCCGAAACCGTCGGCGAGGCTGTAGGAGCCGCGCGGCAGCAGCGAGGCCAATTTGCCCGGGAGATAGGCGTCGCGGGTCTTGGCGTCGGCTGGTTCGACCCCGAACAGGACCGCCTCGAGCGCTCCGGTCGGTCCCGGCAACAGCAGCACCTGCCCTGGCTCGGCCTTGAAGCCACAGGCCGCGGCATAGGTCTCCGCCACGCCGCCGAAGGATCGCAGCTTGTCCCCAAGGGTCAGCGACGAAACGCCGTGAATGGGAATGGCCGCGCCCTGTTCGCCTTCCGCCGCCTCGGATCCCATGCGTTGCTCCAGACCGGGCCTTTAAGCCTTCGTTAGCGTTAACGTTTTATTGCTTCGTTCGGGCCTGACAAGGCATTCGCGAGCATCGCATGGTCATCGCCGTCCGCCGTCGCTCCTCATGTGCAGCCCTCGCCTCGGTGCTCGCCCTGTCGCTTGCCGCGGCCGGATGCACCGTGCCCGGTGCCGGCCCCCTGCCCGATGTCGCGATCGGCGGCCCGCCTCAGGTGCCACCGCCGGCCGACGAAGCCGGGCTGCGCGCCTACGCCGCCGAAATGGCGCCGCGCTATGCCGCCAACCCGGACGACAAGGCCGTCGCGCTCCGCTATGCGACGGCACTGCGCGGCCTCACCCAGCATGCCCAGGCCGTCGCCGTCCTGCAGCGTCTCGCCGCCAAGAACCCGCACGATCTGACGGTTCTCGGCGCCTACGGCAAGGCGCTGGCCGATGCGGGACGCCTCCAGGAAGCGTCCGACGTGCTGGCGCACAGCCATACGCCGGACGACCCGAACTGGCGCATCCTGTCCGCCCAAGGTTCCGTCGCCGACCAGATGGGAAACCATACTCAGGCGCAGGCCTATTACGCCTCGGCCTTGAAGATCGTGCCGAACCAGCCGCAAGTCCTGTCCAACCTCGGTCTGTCCTACGCGCTCGAACGGCAGATCCCGCTGGCCGAGGAAACGCTCCGGCAGGCGGTGGCGCAGCCCGGCGCCGACGCGCGCGTGCGCCAGAACCTCGCCCTCGTCCTCTCGCTCGAGGGCCGCTACGCCGACGCCGAGGCGATTTCGCGGCGCGACCTCGCCCCGATCGACGCCGCCGACAACGTGCAGTCGATCAAACGCATGATCGCGGACTCGGACACCTGGAAAGCCGTGAAAGGGCGCGAGGGCAGCAAGTCGGCCCGCAAGCTCGCCGCTCCTCGCCAGGGAGACCAGACGCAGATGAGTCAGACGCAAGCGGACCAGGCCCGTCCGGGCCGTCCAACCGCTGACCGTACCCGGACGGCGGCGGCGGACGACCAGCAATAGCCTCGTCCGACCTTTCCGACCCACCGATCGCCTATTTGAAAGTGGCCGTGATCTGAATGATCGCCGGCGTCAGGATCACGGCGAACAGGACCGGCAGGAAGAAGATGATCATCGGGACCGTCAGCTTCGGTGGCAAGGCGGCCGCTTTCTGCTCGGCGAGCAGCAAGCGCTGGTCCCGGCTCTCTTGCCCAAGAACGCGAAGGGCACTGCCGAGCGGCGTGCCGTAGCGCTCCGCCTGGATCAGCACGGTTGCGATCTGCTTCACCGACTCGATGGCAACGCGTGCGGCCAGGTTTTCATAGGCGGCGCGGCGCTCGGGCAGGTAGGACAGCTCGGCGGTCGTGAGCGTCAGCTCTTCCGCGAGCGGGATCGACTGCAGGCCGATCTCCTGCCCGACCTTGCGGAAGGCCTGCTCGATCGCCATGCCGGACTCAACGCAGATGAGGAGGAGATCCATGGCGTCGGGGAAGGCGCGTCCGATCGACTTGTGCCGCTTCGAAATCGTATTCGAGATGTAGATTTCCGGCGCCTTCACGCCGGCATAGGCGCACCCGAGCACGGCCCCGATCTTCACCGTCAGCGGCCAGTCGAAGTCCGCGATGACGAAGATGTACAACGAGCCGACGATGATGAAGATGATGGGCGCCACAAGCCTGAAGAACAGGAAGGCCGTGTCGGCCTGCGCGCCGCGGAAGCCAGCGCTCGCCATCTGACTCTTGGCCTTCTCCGTGCCGAGCCATTTCGAGAGGTCGAAACGGTCGACGATGCGTTTCATGTAGGCCTTCGGCTCGTAGCGAATGCTGGCCTTCGTGGCGGCAAGCCGCTCGCGTTCGCGCTTGCGGATCCGTTCGCGCTCAGAGGCGACGGATTTCATCCGCTTGCCGAGCCGATCCGTCGACAGCAAGGGCAGCGCGACGGTGACGATGGTCGCAAACGTCGCGATCGCCACCAGGATGGCCGCGAGCCTATGAGGGTCGGTAAGCAACTCGAACATGACGCAATCCTAGATGTCGAAGGCAATCATCTTCTTCATGATGAACACGCCGGCGCCCATCCAGAGCGCGCAGCCGCCGAGGACCAGGTTGCCGGTCGACGTCGTAAAGAGAAGGTTCATGTACCCGGGGCTGGTAAAGAACACCGCGGTGCCGACCAGCGGCGGGAGGCAGCCGATGATCCCGGCAGACGCCTTCGCCTCGGACGACATCGCCTTCACCTTGCCACGCATCTTCTTGCGGTCGCGCAGCACGTTCGACAGATTCATCAGCGCCTCGGCGAGATTGCCGCCGGCCTTCTGCTGGATGTTGATGACGATCGAGAAAAAGTTGGCTTCGGGCAGGGGAACCCGTTCGATCAGGCGTTCGACGGCCTCCGAAATGGTCAGGCCGAGGGCCTGCGCCTCAACGATGACGCGGAATTCCGTCTTGACGGGCTCCGACGCCTCCGTCGCGATCGCGCGGATACAGTCGCCGAGGGGAATACCCGCCTTGATACCGCGCACGATGATGTCGACGGAGGCCGGGAACTCGTGCAGGAACTTACGCAACCGACGTTTGCGCCGGTAGCTGATGAACCAAGCGGGGACGCCAACGCCGACGACGACCGCCATGAGGCCCGCCATCAGCAGGCTGTTGCCGCCGAGAACGAAGGCGATGGCGGCTCCCGCCGCCGCCAGCAGAGCCGACCCGGCGTAGAATTTCGGCTTGGTCCACGCCAGCCCCGCCTGCGCCATCTTGGTTTCGAACGTGACCTTTTTGCTCTTCGCCCGAGCATCGAGCTCCTTCAGACTGTCGGCGACATGTTTGCGGCGCTTGGCGACATCGTTGATGCGGACCGCCACGCCGTTCGCGGCCGTCCGGGTCTGCAAAGCGGCCTTGCGCTTCTCGGCTTTCTGCTCGCCCGAAAGGTAGGGATAGGCGACGACATAGAAGATGCCGCCGACCGCGAATGTCGCCATGACTGGAACGAGGATCTGCTGGATGTCCAACTTTCGTGCTCCAAATCGCGCTGGATGGAGCGCTAGATGTCGATCTTGACCTCGGCGGCATCGAGGGCCGCCGCGAGACGCTGCTCCTCGCCATAGTAGCGGGCGCGCTCCCAGCAACGCGGGCGACCGATGCCGGTCGAGCGGTGGCGTCCTTGAAGACGGCCGGCCGCATCCTCTCCGGTCACGTCGTAGAGGAGCAGGTCCTGAGTGATGATGACGTCGCCTTCGAGTCCCATGACTTCCGTGACATGCGTGATGCGTCGCGACCCGTCGCGCAGGCGGGCCGCCTGGATGATGACGTCGACGGACGAGGTGATCATCTCGCGGATCGTCTTGGAGGGCAGCGAGAACCCGCCCATGGTGATCATCGACTCGAGACGGCTGAGCGCCTCGCGGGGCGAGTTGGCGTGCAGCGTTCCCATCGATCCGTCGTGACCGGTGTTCATCGCCTGCAGCAAGTCGAACGCCTCGGGTCCGCGCACCTCGCCCACGATGATGCGTTCGGGCCGCATACGCAGGCAGTTCTTGACGAGGTCTCGCATCGTGACCGCGCCGGACCCTTCGAGGTTGGGCGGCCTGGTTTCGAGCCTCACCACATGCGGCTGCTGCAGCTGCAGCTCGGCCGCGTCCTCGCAGGTGACGACGCGCTCATCGAGTTCGATGTAGTTTGTCAGGCAGTTCAGCAGCGTCGTCTTGCCCGAGCCGGTGCCGCCGGAGATGAGCACGTTGCACCGCACCTTGCCGATGATCTTGAGTATTTCGGCGCCGTCGGGCGAGATGGCGCCGAAGCGGGTCAGCTGATCGAGCGTCAGCTTGTCCTTGCGGAATTTTCGGATGGTGAGCGTCGGCCCGTCGATCGACAGCGGCGGCGCGATGACGTTGACGCGGGACCCGTCGGCGAGACGCGCGTCGCAAATCGGCGAGGCTTCGTCGACTCGGCGGCCCACCTGGCTGACGATACGCTGGCAGATGTTCATCAACTGCGCATTGTCGCGGAAGCGGATGTTGGTGAGCTGGATCTTGCCGCCGACTTCAATGTAAGTGCGCAATGCGCCGTTGACCATGATGTCGGCGATGTCGTCGCGGGCCAGGAGCGGCTCCAGCGGGCCGTAGCCGAGGACGTCGTTGCAGATGTCGGTGAGCATATCTTCCTGCTCGGCGATCGACATGACGACGTTCTTGATCGAGATAATTTCCTGGACGATGTCGCGGATCTCGTCGCGCGCCGACTCGGGATCGAGACGGGACAGTTGCGACAGGTCGATCGCCTCGATCAGGGCGCCGAAGATCATGCTCTTGGTGACGTAGTAGTCGTCCGACCTCGCCGCCTCGACGGGGGGCGCCGGCTCTGGACCGCGTTGGCTAGCCGGAGCTCGTGGGGCTGCAGCGCTCGGCGACGGCGGCCGCGGCGGCGCCACGACCGCGGCTGTCCGCGGCCGCTCTTCGACCGCGCCGTTGGCGGCACGCTTGCCGAACATGATCAACTCCAATCACGCGAGGCGAACCCCCGGACGGAGCCTCAGGACGCCTTCTTGCGCGCCAGTCTGGTCATAAAAGGCTTAAGTATGTTTCTCGACGGACGCCTGATCTCGCTCTTTCCTGTGACGTTGCGAGCGAGTTCGGCGAACAGCGTCGCGATCTTGTGCGTGCTCTCCACCTCCACAATCATCTGGCCGTTGTTGGCGGCTGTGCCGAACAGGCGCGGCTCGAACGGCAACACGATCTCGGTCTTCGCGTCGACCGTCTTGAAGAAGTCGGCGAGGCCTATTTCCGGCCGTTTGGGCACGCCGACCATGTTCATGACGAGGCGCGGCGGTGAGTCGTGCGGACGCGCGGCACGCAGCGCGTCGACCAGGCTTTTGGCGTTGCGCAGACCGGCGAGGGTCGGCTCGGCGACGAGCACGATCTCGTCGGCGCCGACGAGCACGCGCCGCGACCAGCCAGTCCACGCATGCGGCATGTCGAGCACGATGACGGGGGCCGACGCGCGGAGGATGTCGAGCACGAGATCGAACGCGGTCTCGGAGAAATCGTAGAGACGGTCGAGCGTGGCGGGCGCGGCGAGCATGGAGAGCCGGTCGGCGCAGCGCGACAGCAGCCTGTCGACGAGGTTGGCGTCGAGCCGGTCCGGCGCGAAAACCGCTTCGGCGATGCCCTGCGGCGGATCCTGGTTGAAATCGAGCCCGGCCGTGCCGAACGCGAGATCGGCGTCGACGATCACGGTCTGCATGTGCTGGTCGCGTGCGACGGAGAAAGCCATGTTGTGGGCGACCGAGGAGGCGCCGACGCCGCCTTTGACGCCCATGACGGCGATCACCTTTCCGAGCGGATCGGCGTTGGCATGCGCGTAAAGGTTCGACAGCGCCCGCACGAAGTCGAGCACGTCGAAAGGCGCCACGAGGTAGTCGCTGACGCCTCGTGTCATCAATTCGCGAAAGAGGACGATGTCGTTCACATGCCCGACGACCACCACCTTGGTGCCGGGATCGCAGAACTCCGAGAGAGCGTCGAGCGCGGCGATGAGGTCGGCCCGCGCGAACGTCGTTTCGAGCACGATCACGTTGGGGGTCGGCGCGTTGCGGAAGGCCTCGACCGCGGCGGCGGCGCCCCCCGTCTGGATACTCGAGTGGGCTTTCTCCATTCGGCGGTCGGCGAAAGCGCGCTCGACGACATGGGACACGTCGGACGTTTCGCAGAACGCGTGAACCGAGATCCTGGGGAGCGCTGCGATCACGTCCGCTTCTGAGGTGATGTTCATCAGCTGCCCCCGACGCTACCAATCGAGCTGTTCTTGACGGCCCAGCCGGTGTTCGGATCGGTGCCGGCTCGCACCGCCTTGATGGCGCGGTTACGCGTCGCCGTATCCGGCGGATCCTCGCCGCGGGGCGACACGAGATCGCGTGGGTCGGATGTCTGCGCCGCGATCATGGTCTGCGTCGCGCAACCGAGGTTCCAGTAGGGCTTGTTTTCCCACCCATCGATGCTCGATGCCGACGCGAGATCGCTAGGCCACTGGCCGCACTGGTCGGCGACGACGGCTTTAGTGCCGTCGAAGCTAAGCCGGACGGCCGAAGCAAGATGGGAATCGGCGACGGGATAGGACGAGACGACGACACCCGATCTGGCGCCGCCGAGGACCAGCACGCGCTTGATGTCGGCGACAAGTGCGCCCTCGCCACTCGTCCTGCTCCGCGGCACCAAGATAGTGACCGGCCCGTGGCCCAGGTCGCGATACTGGGCGGCGAAGGCGTAGATCTGCTTCGCCGAATGGTTGTCGAGGCCGCGTTGGCTCGAAGCGGGGAAAACGTCGAGCGAGGTCCGCGCCTCCGTTAGCACGATCGGGTGCCGGGCCCGGTAGTCGCTCAAGGGCACCGACGAGTGCGCGACGATGCGGTCCGTCTGGCCGCAGCCCGACAGCGAGACAAGGGCGGCAGCGCCGAGAAGATGGCGAAGCCGTTCTGGGGCAAACGTTGTCTTGGCCATCGCCATCAATCCTGGATGAAGCCGACGCGACCCCGATAATTGTGCACGGCTTCGGGGTTGCTGGGCGTCGCGTAGAGTTTGTTCACGCGCCCGAGCAGCCAGGCTTGCGGGTCGCTCGCATCGGTGAATCCGTCGTCGGGCCGCGCGAGCGCGTTTGCCGCAACCGGCTTCACGATGATGGGCGTGACGATGACCAGAAGTTCCGTCTCGTGGCGCTGGTAGTCGCGTGAACGAAACAGCGTGCCGAGGATCGGGAGGTTCAGAAGCCCGGGCAGGCCGTTGATGCTCTGGAGGGATTGCTGGCGCAGGAGGCCGGCCGTCGCGATCGATCCGCCGGAGGGCAGCTCGATCGTCGTTTCGTTCTTGCGGGTCAGCACGCCCGGCGTCGGGACG
The DNA here is from genome assembly GCA_964243415.1 of uncultured Beijerinckiaceae bacterium. Taxonomy (GTDB): domain Bacteria; phylum Pseudomonadota; class Alphaproteobacteria; order Rhizobiales; family Beijerinckiaceae; genus RH-AL1. Next base: position 38,389 of record CAXTFG010000009.1, read on the forward strand.
CCCTGGATCGTGACCGCAACCGTCGGATCGATGTCGGTGACCTCGGTTGCCAAGCGCAGCATGATCCGACCTTCGGAGAGAACGACCGGCTCGAAACCGAGGCTGATGCCGTACTGCTTGAAGGCCGCGCCGCCCGACGAGCATCCCGTGCCGGACGAGGCGGCGCCGGTTCCCGTCGTCAAACTGGACGAGCAGGTGAACCCGCTCGCGTAGGGGAACTCGCCGCCGACGAGAAGCTTCGCGCTTTCGCCGGAGATCGCCGTCACGGACGGCTCGGCGAGCGTGCGCGACACGCCGTCCCGTTCGAAAGCCTGCAGCGTGGCCGAGAGATTGCTCGACGGGTTGAGCTGGAGGGCCGAGGTGATCGGGTTGCCGTTGCCGAGTGTTCCCGACGCGATGGTGCCGTTGAGCGCGAACGGGTTGAATTGGGTGAACGAACTCCAGGTGCTCGAGGTGATTCCGAGCTGCTTGAGGACGTCGCGTCGCATCTCCGCCACGGTGACCTTGAGCATCACCTGATCGCGGCCGCGAATGGTCAGCGAGTTGATGACGAGCCCGGTTCCGTTGACCGTGGCGCCGCCCTGCGTGGCCTGCTTGGCGAAGCCCTCCGCCATATCGGCGGCGCGCTGCGCCTCTTCGGCCGAGTTGACCTCGCCGGTCAGGATAATCGCGTCGCCGACGGTGCGCACGTTGACATGCGTGGTCGGCAACGCGGCCTGCAGGATCTGGGATAGCTCGCCGATGTCGCGGCCGATGTTGATTTCGAAGGCCGCGATTTCGTGTCCCTGCTTATCCAGCGCGAACATCGAGGTCTGACCGGCGCCAGCGCCGATGAGGTAGATCTTGCGGGCGGTGCGCACGACAGCGTTGGCGACCGCCGGGTTGGCGACGAAGATCTCGGCGGCGTCCTCGGGCAGGTCGATGATCGTCGATTTCCCGACGCCCATGCTGATGCGCCGCGCGTCCGGCTTGAACGCTTCCGTCCCGTCCCTGGCTCGCGCGGCGTAGGCCGGCGTCGTCGCGACCGCGGCGGCGAGGACGAGCCTGACAGCCGCCGCCGCAACGGTACCGACGAGGGATGCGGGCCCGAGGCGGCGCAGATCGAGGGAGCGAACTCGCGGCATTGTCATTATTTCACCCGTGCCTGGGTCGCGTTGCCGGAGCGGATGATCGTCATCGTCAGCGGCTGCGCCGTGGGTCTGAGCTCATCGCTTTTGCTCTGGTCGGTCATGCTGCGCAGCGACAGGGTCAACTGGCCGGTGCGCTGGGCGAGGATGACCTTCTCGGCCTGTTCCGGCAGCATCTCGAGCGTCGCGGTGCTGCCGATGACCGTGCGCTCGCCCGACTTCTCCTGCACGCTCTGGCCGATCGCGAGGACGCGGATGTTGGCCAGAATGGTTTCGCTGGCGAAAGAGCCGGGCGCATCGTCGGGATGGAACGTGCGGATCACATCGACGCGATCGTTAGGGAGAATGAAGCCGCCAGCGGCCGATTTCCCCTGGTCGGTCAAGTCGATGGCGACGGCGCGCATGCCGCCGGGGAGCACGGCGGCCATGAAGCCAGACCCGTTGCCTTTCACCAGGCGGTCGGCACGAAGGACTTCGCCGGCCGAGAAGGTGGAGCGCACGATGGCGCCTCTGACGCTCTCGATCCCAGCCGGCTGCGTGCTGCGGGCGATGGTGCCCATCGGCACCTGTTCTTTCGGCCAAGGCTGCCAGCGAACGTCGCCGTCGGCGATCACGGATCCGAAGCCGATGTCGTGCGCTGCGACGAGGAGGGCTTCGCTGGGTGCGGGCGGCGGCGGGGGCAGCGCTCTCACGACCGGCTCCGGTTTGGAGCCCATCGTCAGGTAGGCCGCGCCAAGCCCCGCGGACAAGGCGACACCGAGGACGACGAGACGAGCTGCTTTCATCACCGAACCAGTCAGGCGCCTGAATGGCGCCCTGACCGATAAACGCAGGAAAGCGTGTAGGTATGGTTAAGGAAATCTATCGAGGGCGATGACCGCGCTGCCTCGTTTAGGAACGTGGCCTTCAGAGCGCGGAAGCGGCGCTCCAGATGCCGGTCTCCGGGTAGACCAGAAGCCCGGCGACCGCGAGAGCGATCCCATAGGGCACGCCGGCGCCGCGCTCGTGCAGCCGCGCGATCCATTCGACGCCGATCGCCCATCGCGGCAGCGGCAACGCGCGCGCGTTGAGGATCAGCAATGTCAGGACGCCGCCGATGAGCGCGGTATCGAAGCCGAAATCGCCGAGGTTCTCCCACCCCATCCAGACGGCGGTGGCCGCGGCGAGCTTGGCGTCGCCGCCGCCGATCCACCCGAATGCGAACATCGCGAAGGTCAGGACCAGAATGCCGGCGCCGCAGGCGAGATGCACGGCGATGTCGCTGTAGGCCATGCCGGCACCGAACGCGAACGGCAGGAAGATCACGACGAGAGCGATCGAAATCCGGTTCGAGATCGTCATGGTGAAAAGATCGGACAACGCCGCGAAGATCATGAGCGCCGGAAAGAGGACGAGGGTAGCGGCTTGCAGCATGGTCGGCGTTCTCCCAACGTCTCGCCGTCGCGATATGTCGACCCCTGCAGTACAGGGCGGACTTTACCTGATCGTTACGTCGCCGGGTTGGCCGGCGAAACAAAAAGCGGCCCCGCTTGCGCGGAGCCGCTTGAGAAAGCCCGCAAACTGCCGTCTTAGGTCAGGTTGTTGGCGACGGCCGTGAACTTGCTGCTGATGTTGGTGCCGAGCGTCTTCACGGCGCCGATGATGACGACCGAGATGAGGCCGGCGATCAGGCCGTATTCGATGGCGGTCGCGCCGGACTGGTCAGCGACGAAACGGTTGAAAAGGCTCTTCATGGTGGTGCTCCTACGTATCGACTTCCCCGGTCCCAGCAGATTTCCTTTCGGGAAGCCGCGCTGGAATAGGCCGGACGATAGGGTCGATCCGTTGCGACTGGGTTAAGAGCCGCGGCGGGATTTGACGCAGCAGAATGTGTCGAGTTCGTTGGTTAACAGATCATCCGCTCATCTGACG
>CAXTFG010000010.1:0-41381 GCA_964243415.1 uncultured Beijerinckiaceae bacterium
GTCCCCGCAACCACAAACCCAAAAACCCGCCTCCCCAAAAGAGGCGGGTTTTCCACCAAACCTGAGGCCCTACTAACTCCGCTCCGCGTCCGACTTCGTCAATCGTTAAGCGAGGTACGGCAGGCTCGTCGGCGCGGACGCGAGCGATGGGGCATATGGTTCGGCACTTCCTGCACCGGTTCGACGTTGGTCGGCGGCGGTCGGCGGAACTGGCCTTCCTTTACGCGGTCGTGGCGGTCCCGCTCCTGTTGCTCATCTGCCTCGTCTCGTGCTGGCCGGCCTCCGACGGGCGCCACGACCTGTCGGGATCGCTCTTCGGCCACGATCTGTCGCAGGTTTGGGTGGCCGGCCGGACCGCCCTGGATGGTCACGCCAGCGCCGTCTACGACGTCGCCTCCCACCATGCGCAGTTCGCTGTCGTCTTCGGCAATGACGTCGGGTCGTTCGTCTGGCACTACCCGCCCGTGTTCCTGCTTGTCGCGGCGGCGCTCGCCGGCCTGCCCTATCCAATGGCAGTGGTCGCCTGGAGCGCCGGATCACTGTTGTCGATGGCAGCCGCCCTGCACGTCGTCCTGCGAAACTGGCAAGCGGTGATCGTAGCCATGGCCCTCCCGATGGTCGTCACCTCCTTGAGCTACGGACAGAACGGACTTCTGACGGCAGCGCTGCTGGCGCTCGGCTTGGTGTGGGCGGACGTCTCTCCGATCGGAGCGGGAGTGCTGCTGGGGGCAACTTGTTATAAGCCGCAACTCGCCGTGCTGGCCCCGCTCCTCATGATCGCAGGAGGCCGATGGCGCGTTGCCGCCGCGAGCTTCGGCTCGGCGCTGGGTTTGTCGCTGGCGAGCGTCGCTCTGTTCGGCATTGAGCCGTGGCGGGCGTTCGCCCACAGCTTGCCCGAGACGAACGTCGTCATCTTCAAGGAAGCATGGGGCTCGTTGCCGCTGAACGCCAGCGCGTTCGGGGCGGTGCGCTTGCTCGGGGGTTCCCTCGTTCTGGCTTGGCTGGTTCAAGCCATCGTGGCCGCGCTCGCGCTCGCCGCTACACTCGCCATCTGGTTGGCGCCGGCGGCGAGCGCCCTGCGCAACGCGGTGCTGCTCGCCGCCATCCCGCTGATCTCGCCGTACGTGCCCGTGTACGATCTTGCCGTATTGGTGCCTGCCGCGGCCTTTTTCGTCCGCGCGATCGCGGTGGGGGGTGGTTCGACGGCGATGGAAGGCGGTGTCGGGCTGCTCCTGTTCGCGCTGGCGATCGACCCGCGGAGCGTCGCAGCCGCGACCCACCTGCCGTGCGGGTTCGCCCTATCCCTCGGCTTCTTCATCCTGGTCTGCAGCCGCGCCAGCGGCGTTGCCGCCGTGGTCCGGTTATCGGCTTCGGCCTTTGGCGGACCGCACTCGATGTCGGCGGTCAGCCTCTGCGGACGCGCCGCATGCCGGCAAGAGCCACCGCCGCGATAGCGAGCGACACGACGAAATTCCAGCCGGCTAGAGAGAGGCCGAGGACGCGGATCGCCACCGCGTCGCAACGCACCACTCTGACGGTCCGAAGCTGTTGCAGGAAGTCGGCGTTGCTCGTCGCTCGATTGAGCGAGCCGGTGCAGTCCGCCGGTCCCGGCCAGAACCCACATTCGACGCCGGCGTGGTAGGCCCCGAAAGCGGCGCTGAACAGGAACAGCAGCGCAAGCGCGGCGAAGCACACTCTTGTCATGGCGCGATGTGTCCGCGCGGCGACCGGGATCGCAAGCGCGGCCAGCCCGATCGCGGCATAGTAAGGCAGCCGCTCCTTCAGGCAGAGGTCGCATGGCGCATAGCCGGCCGCCTCGAAGGCGAACGCGCCGGCAATCGTCGCGAGACTGAGCACGAACACAGCCACGGCGTAACCGACGGCGTTCGCCCGACCGGTGATGGCGACCGCTCCCCTCAATGCGCTCGCCCGCGCCGCGATCGTCATCTTAGATCACCCTGGCCGCGATGACGAAGCCGGCGACCACCGTCAAGGCGAGGATGATCACGAAAGCCCCGAAGAAACGCTCCAACAGGCGTTTGATCGTCTCGCCGAACACGGTGAGCAGCACGGCGAGGACGAGGAAGCGCGCTCCGCGCGTGATCGCGCACAGCAGCACGAACAGCGGCAGGTTGTAGGCTACAAGGCCGCAGAAAATGGTGACCAGCTTGAATGGGATCGGGGTCAGACCTTTGACCAGGATAAACGCCCAGCCCCAATGGCCGAAGAACGCGCGGAGGTCGGCGATTTTGGAGTCATAGCCATAGAGGTGGATGAGCCATTTGCCGATCGTTCCATAAAGAAGGGCGCCGATAGCGTAGCCGAGCAGCGCTCCAGCGACGGAGCCTGCCGTACAAATAAGCGCGTAGGCCCACGCGCGGCGCGGCCGAGCAAGGGACATCGGCACCAAGATCACGTCCGGCGGAACGGGGAAAAACGAGCTTTCGGCGAAAGCGATGACGCCGAGGGCAAGCGGAGCGTAGCGGGTTTCCGCCAGCGCCATCGTCCAGCGGTAAAGCCGCCTGGTCGCCCCGTCGCCTTCACGCGGGAGAGCGGGATCGAGAGTGAGGGGCACGGCTTGGCTTTGATCGCTCATCGTGGGTCCGTTGCGGCTTACGGGACGGGCCCGGTCTAGCGAAGCCGCCAGCTCGATCAAGCGTTCGAGACAACAATCCCGAGCCGACGACCCATCATCTTGTCGGTCATGATTGAGGCTTTATTGCCACGATCGACGGCCTCTTGGCCGCCGCGCCACCGCCGCAATTCGACCTTTCGCCTTGCTTCGGCTAGGTTGCATCGTCGGCGGTCCGGCTCGGCACGCGAAGCTGCAGCGGGACGAGGATGCCGATCTCCGAGGTGCGATGCTCATTCTGCGCTCAGCGATCTTCAACGTCGTCTTCTATGCGATTTTCGTGGTTTTGATGATCGTCGGGCTGCCCTGTCTCGTGTTGCCCATGAGCGCGCGAATGGCGGTCGTCCGGCTGTGGGCGCGTCTCTCGCTCGCCAGCCTCGAGCTGATCTGCGGGACAAGGGTCGAATTTCGAAACCGTCACCTCATCCCGCAAGGTGCTTCAATCCTTGCGGTCAAGCACCAGTCGTTCCTGGAAACGTTCGCGCTCATCACCGTGCTCGACGACTTCTCCTATGTTCTCAAGAAAGAGCTGATGGCGATACCGCTGTTTGGCTGGTATCTTCGCCTGAGCGGGCAAATCGGCATCGTGCGCGAGAAGAGAGCTGGGGCGCTGCCGCGGCTTCAGCACGCGGTCCGCGACAAGCTTGAGCAGAGCCGCCAGATCATCATCTTCCCGGAAGGCACGCGCCGACCGGTCGGTATGCCGCCGGCCTATAAACCAGGGGTGTCAGCCCTTTGCGCGCGCGCTCAGGTGCCCTGTACGCCGGTGGCCCTCAACACCGGTCTTTTCTGGCCGCGACACAGCCTGCAACGTCGGCCGGGAACGGTCGTCATCGAGTTTCTTCCCCCGATCGCGCCGGGGTTGACCAAGCGCGACTTCATGTGCGCGCTGCAAAATGCCATCGAGCCGGCCACCGACGCCCTGATCGCCAAGGCGCTTGCCGAGGATCCGACACTCGACGACTCCGTTGCCAAGCGAAGCGCGAACCCCATTCTGACATGAGAAGCGCTTCCTTCGATCCCGAGTCTGTGATCAGCCAGGCCGGCCAAGCACCTGCACCCTGACGCTAGCAATGCCAGACTGCAGCATGCCGAGCATGCCGGCTGCACCGCGCGACACGTCGACCACACGCCCGCGCACGAAAGGTCCGCGGTCATTCACCGTGAGAACCGCCTGACGCGCGTTGGCGAGATTGGTGACGAGCACCTTGGTGCCGAAGGGAAGCGAGCGGTGAGCGCAGGTCGCGCCACCGACTGAACCGCCGCTGGCTGTGCGACCGCCGCTGTAGAACGAGGCGCGCCCCGTTTGCACGCCGCCAGCGACCGTCGAAACCGGCGCGTAATCGCCGCTCGGACCGACATAGCGCCGGATGAGGTGGTCTCTTCGCGCGAGGATCGAGCGATGCTCGCCGCGATGGGCGACGTGGAACAGCTTCCGATCACTACGACGATGTGCGATGTGGTTCGCAATATGGCGATAGCCTCCCTGCAGATTAGCGTGCATCGAACCATGATGAATCTGGTGGTGCCGATGGTATGTCGCGGCTCCAGCGGAACTACTCAAGATGAATATTCCCGCGACCAGAGCGACGATCATTCTCATTTTCTTGTAAAGCAACAGCCAAACCCCGTCCTATTTCGGTCGGGCGGCTCTAGTCCCTCGTCGAAGGCGTTGTAAATCTTGACGCGACAGTGTTTTCGGTGCAGCGCGGCTTCAAATATGTGACCGTGACGTGTCCTGTCTTTGCCTTAGAATCAACAAAGACCCTGGACAGCGGCGCAAAGCGCGGATGCTTTAAGCATCGAGATTTAGTCGCGCTTTATTTAAAGGGCGGTTACTGGGCTAGTCCGCGCGCAATTACAGAAGTATGCATGAGTAATCGTCGATACTGGGTCGAGGCTGGATGTCGTGGGTCGAAAGGTGGCCTTCGAGACAACCGAAAATGTGGCGTCCAGCCGCGCCGGCGCAGCTCCGCCTGAAACGCAATTCAGCCATGCGCAGCGGAGACCGTCAATGCGCGTTGCGATATGCCTGGGAGGCAAACGGAGATGATCGGAATCATATTGGCCGGCGGTCGCGCCACTCGTCTCGGTGGTGGCGACAAAGGACTTCGGCTCGTCGGTGGCTCGCCGATTCTCGACCGCGTCCTCGCAACGATCCGACCTCAATGCGAGCAAGTGGTCGTCAATGCGCCGGGCGACAGCTTCGCGCGCTTCGGCTTGCCACTCGTTGACGACGATCTCCCTGGTAATCTTGGTCCACTCGCCGGCGTCCTTGCCGGCCTTGATCATGTCGCCCGCGCCTATCCCGATGCGCCCTTCGCCGTGACGGTGCCGACGGACACGCCGTTTCTCCCGCGCGATCTCGTTGCGCGCCTGCAAGACAAACGCGTTGCCGATCGCGCCGAAATCGTTTGCGCGTGTTCGAACGGCTCGACGCACCCGACGGTCGCGCTCTGGTCGGTGGCGCTCAGACATGAGCTGCGCCGCATCTTGGTCGTGGAAGGAGTGCGGCGCATCCATGACGTTCTTGTCCGGCACGCGGTGGCTTACGTGACCTGGCCACACGAGCCCGTCGACCCTTTCTTCAACGTGAACACGCCGGAAGATCTCGCGACCGCAGAACGGCTCGCCGAGTTTTGTAAGTGAGTCGACGCACAATTTCGTTTTTGCGCGCCGCCGACGTTTGACCGCTTCCGGCGAAGCCCCTAGATAGGTGAAGCGTAGTCGCATGGCGTCGCCGCCCCTCGCGGGGCGGCTTTTTGCTTTTGTGGCTCCAGATCGCGGGAGCGCAAATTGACCTCCTCTCTGTTGCCGGCCTCCTTTCTGCTGCCGACTTATGCGCGGTACCCCCTCGCTTTCGCACGCGGCGAAGGCGCTTGGCTCGAGACGGTTGAAGGCGACCGTTTCCTTGATCTTGGCGGCGGCATCGCGGTCGCCTCCTTGGGCTATTCTCACCCCCATCTCGTCGAAGCCTTGACGACGCAGGGGCAGCAGCTCTGGCACACCTCGAACCTCTTCCAGATCCCGCAGGCCGAGCGCCTCGCCGCACGGCTCGCCGCCGCGAGTTTCGCCGACTACGTGTTCTTCGCCAATTCCGGTGCCGAGGCGCTCGAGGGCGCGATCAAAGCCGCGCGCAAATATCATGCGGTGGCGGGCCACCCCGAGCGCTTCCACATCATCACCTTCGAGGGCGCCTTTCACGGCCGCACCTACGCGACGATCGCCGCCGGCGGCAACGACAAATACATCGAGGGTTTCGGGCCGAAGGCACCCGGCTTCGATCGCGTACCCTACGGCGACGTGGCGGCGGTCGCCGCGGCGATCACGCCGGACACGGCAGCGATCCTCGTCGAGCCGATTCAGGGAGAGGGCGGCATCAGGGTCCCCTCGCGTCAGTTCCTGCGTGCCTTGCGGGATATCTGCGATGAGCACGGGCTGCTGCTGGTCCTTGATGAGGTCCAGTCGGGCGTCGGCCGAACCGGCAAGTTCTTTGCCTATGAGCATACCGGCGTCACGCCGGACATCATGGCGATCGCCAAAGGCATCGGGGGAGGCTTTCCCCTCGGCGCCTTTCTCACGACCAAAGAAGCCGGCAAGGGCATGGTGGTCGGCACGCACGGGACGACCTACGGCGGAAATCCGCTCGCGACGGCGGTCGGCAATGCTGTGCTTGATATCGTGCTTGCCAGGGGCTTCATCGAAGCAGTGGCTGCCAAGGGGACACGTTTCAAGCAGGCGCTCGGCTCGTTAAAGAACCGCTACGGCGACGTCGTGGCCGACGTGCGCGGCGAAGGTCTGATGCTCGGCCTTCAGCTGCGCGTCCCCCCCGCCGAATTCGCTTCTGCTGCCCGCGACGCGGGTGTCCTGGTGATTCCCGCCGCGGACAACGTCGTTCGGCTCCTACCGCCGCTCGTGATCTCCGATGCGGAACTCGACGAGGGTGTTCAGCGCCTCGGAGCCGCGTGCCAGCAAATGTCGACGGCTCACATGCAACGCGGGGCCGCGGAGTGACGCGAGCGCTCCCGGTCGACCTGGGCAACGTTCGCCATTTTATCGATCTTTCCGACCTGTCGCCAAAAGTTTTGCGGCGCATTCTCGATCATGCGGTTGGGATCAAGTCGATGTGGCGCAAGGGTATGCCGAGCGCGGACAAGCCGCTCGCCGGCAAAACGCTCGCCATGATCTTCGACAAACCCTCGACGCGCACGCGCGTGTCCTTCGATGTCGCAATGCGCGAGCTCGGCGGAGAGTCGATCATGCTCACGGGCAAGGAGATGCAGCTCGGCCGCGGCGAAAGCATCGCCGATACCGCGCGCGTCCTGTCGCGCTTCGTCGAAGGCATCGTGATCCGTATCCTCGACCATTCCACCGTTATGGAATTAGCGCATTACGCGACCGTACCGATCATCAACGGGCTCACCAAGAACTCGCACCCGTGCCAGATCATGGCCGATGTGTTGACGTTCGAGGAGCGGCGCGGACCGATCAAGGGGCGCACGGTCGCCTGGTGCGGTGACGTCAACAACGTGCTCGCGAGTTGGGTGCAGGCCGCGCAGTGCTTCGAGTTCACCCTGCGCATCGCCACCCCGACTGCGTTCAGCTTGCCGGCGGGCGTGATCGCGAGATCGCGCGCCGCGCAAGCCGACATCGTCGTCACAGACGATCCGCGCGCGGCGGTCGAAGGCGTCGATTGCGTCGTTACCGATTGCTGGCTGTCGATGGGCGACGAGAACGAAACCGAACGAGAGGCGCTGTTGCGGCCCTACCAGGTCGACGCCGCGATGATGGCCCTGGCCGGACGGGATGCCCTGTTCATGCATTGCCTGCCGGCCCACCGCGGAGAAGAGGTTACGGCCGACGTGATCGACGGACCGCAATCGGTGGTGTTCGACGAAGCCGGTAACCGGCTGCACGCGCAGAAAGGCATCTTGGCGTGGTGCCTCGGGGCGATCGACTGATGGCGGAGTCCGAACCGTTCGATCCGAACCTGTCCCGCCCCGTTTCCGATCTCGGCCATGACGATCTCGTCCTGCCATTTGCCGTGGAGCCGCTCGACGTGCGCGGGCGCGTCGTCCGCCTCGGTCCGGCGGTCGATCACATCCTCGCGCAGCACAAGTACCCGCCGCCTGTGGCCCGCCTCGTCGGCGAGGCGGCCGCGCTCACCGTGCTGCTTGGCTCGGCGCTGCGCATGGAGGGGCGCTTCCAGCTGCAGACGAAAAGCGACGGCTTCATCGACATGCTCGTCGTCGACTTCGATGCGCCCGACCGGCTCCGCGCGTTCGCTCGGTTCGACTCGGAGCGCCTCGCCGCGGCGCCGCGCAACAGCGCCGATTTGCTCGGCAAGGGGCATCTCGCCTTCACGATCGAGCGCGGCAGCGAGTCCTCGCGTTACCAAGGCATCGTTGCGCTCGAAGGACAGGGGCTCGAAGCCGCCGCGCACCAATATTTCCGGCAGTCGGAGCAGATCCCGACGCTGGTCCGCCTCGCCGTCGCCGAGAACGTGACCGGAGAGGGGGCGGCCTGGCGCGCTGGAGGCTTGATGGTGCAATTCCTGCCGGACTCGCCGGAGCGGCAACGCCAGGTCGACCTCGATCCTGGCGACGCTCCCGATAGCTATCAGGCTCCCGAGGTCGACATCGACGATGCCTGGACTGAGGCTGTTGCGTTGGCCGAGACGATCGAGGATCACGAGCTTGTTGATCCGACCCTGTCGAGCGAGCGGCTGCTCTATCGCCTTTTCCACGAGCGCGGCGTCAAGGTATTCGAGCCGCAGGCTGTGCACGACGCTTGCCGGTGCTCGCGAGACCGCATCGACGCAATGCTGAGGCGGTTCTCGCAGCAGGAACGCACCGACATGATCGGCGACAACGGCAAGATCGGCGTCACCTGCGAGTTTTGTTCGACCTACCGCGAATTCGACCCGAGGGCTTTCGACAAGCCGGACTGATCCAGGCTGTCCGTCGGAGCTTTGCCTTGCGTCAATCCATTGAGCGGGGCTTCAGACTTTCGCGTTTTCTAGAAGTCGTTGCGGTAATCTGGATAATAGTCCCGTGAAGAGACGGGGCGACGATATTCCTTCGGCGGAGCGACGTAAGCGAGAAGGCCTTTCGTCGTCGTCACCGTCCAACCCTTGCCCTGGCGGTCGATCGATTTGACGATCCCGGCGCCGGGGATGCTGACGCCCGGGACGACTTCCATCGGACCGCGTCGACCTTCGATGATCGCGACGCCGTCATAAACGTCGCGCACAACGTAGCTGGTCAGGATTTGCGGCTTGCCGGGCGCGTCTTCGGCCACCTTCTGCCCGTCTTGCAACCTGTGCGGATCTTCGGCGCTGGCAAGCTTGACGGCTGCGGGTTTCATCGGCGGTGTCGGAACGTTGGCGGCCGCTTTGGCCGACGCAGAGGGAGCCGCGCTTGCAACCGGTCTGGCGACCGTCGCCGGCGCGATCGAACCTGTCGGCCCGAGGTCGACATTGCCCTTTTCGACCCTGCCGAGCCGCTCGTTGAGCTGCTGGATCTTCGCCAGCGGCTCTTTCTCGACTTTCTCGAGCTTGCCGTTGAGCTGCGCGACGGCGCTCGTCGTCTCTGTTCGAACGTTTTCGAGCCCCGCCTGGAGAACGCGGACCTGGGTGGACGTCTTGTCTTCGCGGACGGCAGTGCGCAATGTTTCGATATTCGTGCGCAGCCGCGTCAGCTCTTCGGCCATCTGCCGATTGGCTTGGCGCAGGTCGGCGACATCGTCCTTGGCAGGCTGAACCGGCGCAGCTGCAGCGCTCTGGGCCAGCTTGTCGGCCGTCGGACGCGACACGACATGGTTGCTGACGGTCCAGGCGAAGCCGAGAAGGCCGACGATCATCGCGGCATGGGCACTATAGTCGAGGATCAGGGACCGAAGCTTGCGCGGGGGGATCCGATCGCCTGGTTCCGCCTTTGGAAAGAAACCCGCGAGATCCGATTGGTCCATTGCGCTGATGGCGACTGACGTCTTGCCATCGCTCTCGGGATTGGGATCGCTTGAAGAGGTCATCGTTTCTCATCCACCGCTGGTGGGGATCGCATCGATGCAGGTGCGCAGAATTGGCCTAACGCTTCGTTAAGCACTTTCCAGCACGCCCCCAAACGCCCCCGCGCCTGAGATGACTTTTCACTGCAACCCGAGCCGGAACAAGGCGTTTTCGAGTTGGAAGGAAGGTAGGAATGGCAAGAGCGTTATTTGTCGCCGCCGTGGTCTCGCTGGCGTTTATGTCCAGCGCCACCGCCCAGAACCGCCCCACGCGACAGAATGAGCCGCAAGGCGGTCCCGGCGTGCGCAGCGGCAATATCACATCAACGGGCCAGACCGTGCCCAACCCCGGCGCATCGCAAGGCGCGGGCACGACACCGCTCGACAAGGGCGTCCAGAACGAGGACAACAAAATCCAGTCAAGCATCTGTAAGGGCTGCTGAAAACCAGGTAAGCGTACCCGCCTGGCGGGACGCGATCTATGAAGCAGGCCCATGAAGGTTGATGGTCAGGTCCGGCGAAGCATCTGGCTTGCCGAGGACGGGTGCAAGGTCGGCATTGTCGATCAGGTCGTTCTTCCGCATCGTTTCGAGATCGCTACCCTCGCTCATCTCGATGACGCGGCGCGCGCGATCCGCGACATGCACGTGCGCGGTGCGCCTTTGATCGGAGTGACGGCGGCTTACGGCGTCGCGCTTGCCCTCGTCGACGACCAGAGCGACCGTCGCCTCGACGAAGCTTGTCATAAATTGCTCGCGACACGCCCGACTGCGGTGAACCTGCGATGGGCGCTCGACGCGATGCGCGCAATCCTCTTGCCGCTCGCGCCATCTGACCGTCGCGACGCCGCCTACGCAAAAGCTGCGGAAATGGCAGAGAGCGACGTGGCGACCTGTCGAGCGATGGCGCGGCACGGTTTGGTCACGCTCCGTGCGCTTGCGGCGCACGCGCCGGACCGGCCGATCAACGTCCTGACGCACTGCAACGCCGGCTGGCTTGCGGCGGTGGACTGGGGCACCGCGACCGCGCCAATCTATGCCGCACACGAGGCCGGCCTCCCCATTCACGTGTTCGTCGACGAAACGCGTCCGCGCAATCAAGGCGCCTCGCTGACAGCTTGGGAACTCGGACAGCACGGTGTCCCGCATACGGTCGTGGTCGACAACGTCGGCGGTCACCTCATGCAGCACGGCCTCGTCGATTGCGTGATCGTCGGCACCGACCGGACCACCGCGTCGGGCGACGTTTGCAACAAGGTCGGGACGTATCTCAAGGCGCTCGCGGCCAAGGCCAACGACGTGCCCTTCTTCGTCGCCGCGCCGTCCTCCTCGATTGATTTCGGCATCGACGACGGCGTCGCCGCGATCCCGATCGAGCAGCGCGGGGCCGAAGAGGTGACGCACATCACAGGCTTGGCCGACGACGGCCGCATCGCCCGCATCCGCGTGACGCCGCCCGGCAGCCCTGTCCTCAACTACGCGTTCGACGTGACGCCGGCGCATCTCGTGAGCGGCATCATCACCGAGCGCGGCGTCGTCGCCGCGACGAAGCCGGCGTTGGCTACCGCCTTCCCGGACCGGATCACCGAGCTGGGGCAAGCGGCCTAACTCGCGACGTGCGCGACCGGCTCTAGAGCGTCGAGAAGGTCTCCTCCCATCCATCGCCGAGCAGATGATCGACAAAGGGCGGGACGGTCTCGCTCGCGCGGCCGTATACCGCCTTGTCGAACAGGCCGGCATTGTCCGCAGGATCGAGATTGAACTCCACCGTCGGCAGGCGCGCACGACGTGCCGCGGCGACATAGCCGGCGGCGGGATAGACGGCGCCGGATGTGCCGATGGCGACGAAGGCGTCGCTCGCCACCAGGGCCGCGCCGATCCGTTCGAGGTGATGCGGCGTCTCGCCGAACCAGACGATGTCGGGACGCAGCGTTGCCTTGCGCCCGCAGCCTGGGCAGGACACGTCCGTCGAGAGATCTCCGTCCCATGCCTGCCTGACCTGACAGGCATTGCAGCGCACGTGCGTGTGCGTCCCGTGCATGGCGACCACCGTCGAACCGGCGCGCGCATGCAAATTATCGACATTCTGCGTCACGAGAGTGAGGGCGTCGCCGCGGGCGACGAGATCACGCTCGAGGCGAGTCAGGGCGTGGTGCGCTGGATTGGGTCGCGCCGCGCGCGAGGCCTGCCGTCGCCAGTTATAGAAGCGGTGCACCAGGGCCGGATCTCGCGCGAAGGCTTCTGGCGTCGCCAGGGTGCGCGGGTCGTGCTGCTCCCAAAGGCCGCCGGGATCGCGGAAAGTCTTGAGACCGCTTTCGGCAGAAATGCCCGCGCCGGTGAGGATAAAGAGGTGCATCGTCTCCGGTCAGGCCGACCCGCGCCCCGCTTCCAGGGCATCATACCCCTTCACCTTGTAGATCGCGGTCGAGAGTGCCCAGCTCGCAAGAAAAATCCCGACCACGATGAAGCCGAAATCCGTCAAATTGGCATTCAGGTCGCCGATGCCAGCCCAGAAAAGCCCGTCGAGCTTCAGCTTGTCGGCCACAAGGCCGAGCGCTTCGACGGACCCGATGAAGAGAGCCACCACCACCGAAGCGGCAGTGATCGTCAGATTGTACCAGAGCTTGCGAACGGGTTTGACGAAGGCCCAGCCGTAAGCGCCCGTCATGAGGACGCTGTCGGTCGTGTCCATGAGCGACATTCCGGCCGTGAAAAGAGCGGGAAAGACGAGGATAGTCCAGAACGACATGCCCATCGCGGCCTGCGTCGCGGAAATGCCGAGCAACCCAACTTCGGTTGCCGTGTCGAAGCCGAGCCCGAACAGGAAGCCTATTGGATACATGTGCCACGACCGCGACACGATGCGGAAGATAGGCTGGAAGATACGGGCGAGAAAGCCGCGCCCCGCGAGCAGGGCATCAAGGCCCTCTTCGGACAAGGGCGCGCCCTGCCTGGCCCGCTGGAACGCCATCCATATCGCGCGCAGGATGAACAGGTTGGCGAGGCCGATCAGAAGCAGAAAAGCCGCCGAGATGATCGTCCCGAAGACGCCTCCAATCTCGTGAAAGCGCTCCAGCCTTCCGTTCAACATGATCGCGGTCGCGGCGATGGCGATCGATGCCAAGATGACAATGGTCGAATGGCCGAGCGAGAAGAAGAAGCCCGCTGAAAACGGCTGTTTGCCGTCCTGCATCAGCTTGCGGACGACGTTGTCGATGGCGGCGATATGATCGGCGTCGAAGGCGTGACGCAGGCCGAACGTGTAGGCAAGGAATGCCGTCCCAAGCAGGGCGGGATGATCGGAAAAAGCGACCCAGGCCCAGACCCAGGCGGCGACATTGGAGACACCAAGTAGGGCGAAGACCACCCCGGCCTTCGACTTGGCCCCTGCACGGCGGTCGTCGAATGGATTGAATTGCACGCGCTTCACCTCCGCTCCGGCTTTCCAGCCATACCGGTGGTGGTGCGCGTTGACCAGCAAGGTCGACCCGAAGAGGCAATCGGCCACGCCGCCCGGCGCGGCATCGGGGCAAGGCCCAGCCGACGCGCCGAGGCATCACGTTCAGCGCGGCGGTGGGGCGCTTCCGGCAGCGAGGAGGGGCGTGATGTTCTGCACCACGACGCGGCGGTTGGCGGCGGACGGGCCGGGCGTGTTCTCTTTGAGGTTTTGCTGGCCGTAGCCCTGTGTCGTCAGGTTTTCCGGCGGTACGCCGAAATCCTTCGACAGGATCGCGGCGACAGACTGAGCGCGGCGGTCCGAGAGGGACAGGTTGTCTGTCGGGTTGCCGGTCGCGTCCGTGAAGCCTTCGACAAGGAATACGCTGTTCGGATTGCGGTCGGTTTCGCGCTTTATCGCGCCAGCGAGCGCCTGCAGCTTGCCCGTCGCCGTCCCTGGAACGACCCAGGAGCCGGACTCGAAGTTAATGGTGTTAATGTCGACCGAGCGAACGTAGCGGCGAATATCCGGGCTGTAACGGATCTGGTCTAGCGTGTAGCGGCGCGGCGGCGCCTGCAGCGGGGGCGCGCTGAATGTGTCATAGATCAGACCCTCGTCGGCATCCGCATATTCGACAGCATAGCGGTTTTGCGGAATGCGGAGCGGTGGCGGCGGCAACTCGACGATGTCGTCCTGCGGCGGGCGGACCCGACCCTCGAAACCGTTGTCGATCAGCACTACCTCGTGGCCGTCGCGGTAGCGCCGCACGCGGCGTATCATGCGACCATCGGGATCGGTGAAGGTAAGGATCTGGATGCCGCCAGGACGGTCGATGGTGTCCACGAAGTCGCGACCCGAGCGCTCGCGGCGCACATCGTAGCCGAGCTCGCGAAAGCGGTCATTCTCGTCATGGACGATGTAGGCGCGGTCGCCGTCCTCGACGATAGTGCGGCCCGGCTCGCGGATGAAGGTGCGGCCGTCTTCGCGGACCTCCTGCCGCGCCCCGCGAATCTGATCGAGGCTTCGGGCGCCGGCCGTCGCCGCGATAAAGCCGCCGGCGAAACCGGCTGCCGCGCCCATCGCCGCCGCGCCGCCGGGTGAGATACCGCCCTGGCGCCCGTTCGAGCCAGGGGCGCCGGGTGTGCCAGCTGTGCCTGGAACTCCGGGCGCCCCTGGCGCGCCGGCACTACCCCGCTCGCCGTGCGAACCGCGAGCGCCGGGCGCCGCGTTCGGGGCAGCCACGGTCGGAGCCGGTGTGACGTTGGGAGCCGGTGCCGGCGCGGCATTCGGGGTCGCGGTGTTGGTGCGCGGAGTGCCGGGAGCACTTGGCACCCCCGCGTTCGATCCGCCGTTGTGGTGGGAGCCGGGCTGTCCGGCATGGGGCGTCATCGCCGTTCCGGGCGTCGCCGGGGTGGCATGTCGTTCGGCCGGGGTCGCAGTTGGAGGGCTGAGAGGGGTCGCGGCGGGCGCTCCGGGAGTGGAGTGCCGTTCCGCGGGGTTCGCGTGCGGCGCCGCGCGCTCGGTCGGAGCCGCCGGAGGGGCGGCTGCTCGGGGCGCCGCGGCTGGCGGGACCGCCCTCGTTGCGGCCGGCGGGGGAGCAGCGCGGGGGGCGGCTGGAGGAGGAGCAGCACGCGGAGCGGCCGGAGGCGCTGCCGGAGGAACTGCGCGGGGGGCAGCCGGAGGAGCGGCTTTGGGTGGAGGCGCAGCAGGCGGTGCGGCCTTCGGCGGCGACGCGGGAGGGCGCGGCGCCCCTGGAGCCGCCTTCTTCTCGTCCGGCGGCGTCTGCGCACCGGCCATGGGCGCGAAAGCCAGCGCAGGCACGAGCGTGCCGGCGAGCAGAGCGTTCTTGAGTCGAGTCATCAATGAATCCGGTAAGCTCGCGGGATCGCGGGTGGTTGGTACAGAGATGCGCCTGAAGAACACCTGAACGCCGTCGAACCGGCACCGCTGTCACCGCTAAGCGGAATCAGCCCGATCGGGAGCAAGCCACGGCACGGTGACAGCGCTTACCCGATCAGCTCGCGCCGGCCAAGGTGGCGCCGGCCCCCGGTGGCGCCGGGCGACGATGGCCGTTAGGCCGCCGTGCCAAGCGCCTCGCAGACATCGTCGACGACCTTTTCGACGAGATCGTGGTCGTCGCCCTCCCCCATCACGCGCACTACCGGCTCGGTGCCCGACGGACGAATGACGAGACGTCCGGCGGCCCCGAGCCGTGCCTTGCCGGCTTCGGCAGCAGCGGCGAGGAGCTCCGCCGACACCTTGTGGCCGATTTCGAAGCGGACGTTCTTGAGGATCTGCGGCACCGGCTCGAAGCGCCGGCACACCTCGCTGACGGGTCGCCCGCGGCGCTTCACAAGCGCCAGCACTTGAAGCGCCGCGACAAGTCCGTCGCCCGTCGTCACGTAATCGGACAGGATGATGTGACCCGATTGCTCGCCGCCAAGATTGTAGCCGTGCTGGCGCATGTACTCGAGCACGTAG
This sequence comes from uncultured Beijerinckiaceae bacterium, assembly GCA_964243415.1. Classification (GTDB taxonomy): domain Bacteria; phylum Pseudomonadota; class Alphaproteobacteria; order Rhizobiales; family Beijerinckiaceae; genus RH-AL1. The sequence continues at coordinate 15,557 of CAXTFG010000010.1, forward strand.
CGGTCGCCAACGGCGGTGCGCGCCAGGGTCAGCCCGATCGTCGCGAGGTAGCGCTCGAGCCCGAGATTCGACATCAGCGTCGCCACGATGCCGGGCTGGCTGAGCTTGCCGTCGTCCTTCCAGGATTCGGCAACGGCCGCCATCAGCTGATCGCCGTCGACCACCCGGCCGCCTTCGTCGACGATCAGGACGCGGTCGGCGTCACCGTCAAGCGCGATACCGATATCGGCGCGCATCTCGCGCACCTTCTTGACCAGGGCATCAGGCGCCGTCGAGCCGACACGGCGGTTGATGTTGAATCCGTCCGGTTCGACGCCGATGGCGAACACCTCCGCGCCGAGTTCCCACAGCGCCTCAGGCGCGACCTTGTAGGCGGCGCCGTTGGCGCAATCGACCACAACGCGCAGCCCGTCGAGGTTCAGTGTGCGCGGCAGCGTCATTTTGGCGAACTCGATGTAGCGCGCCATCACGTCTTCGACGCGCTTGGCCCGCCCCAGAGCTTCCGGCTTGGCAAGCCTGATCGGCAGCTCGCCGTCAATCAGGCGCTCGATCTTCTGCTCGATGTCGTCATTGAGCTTGTAGCCGTCCGGCCCGAACAGCTTGATGCCGTTATCCTCGAATGGGTTATGCGAGGCCGAGATCATGACACCGACGTCGGCGCGCATTGAGCGGGTCAGCATGGCGACGGCAGGCGTCGGCACCGGGCCGAGCAGGAGCACGTCCATGCCTACGGAGGTGAAGCCGGATTGCATGGCGCTCTCTATCATGTAGCCCGACAGCCGCGTGTCTTTGCCGATCACCGCCCGGTGGCGGTGATCGCCCCGCTGAAACAGGATGCCCGTCGCCTGCGCAACCTTCATCGCGAGGTCGGGCGTGATGGTGCCGTTGGCCTTGCCGCGAATGCCGTCCGTGCCGAAGTGCTTTCGTGTCATGCGGTGCTTATAGCAACCTTTGCCACCCGCGTCGTAAGCTGCCGTGGGCTATGGTGTGCAAGACGCTCACCTGGCCTCTGGACGGGACCCCTCAGATTTTCCTGGGATGACGGGCGGCCCAAGCGGCCCTGATCCGCTCCTTGAGCTCCGCATCGCGGGCGCGATTGGCCTTCAGACGGGTAATCAGCTCGGCGAAGGGCGCGCCGGGTCCGTCCTCCGCGAGAAGCCCTGCGGCGAGGGCTTCCATCGTGCCAAGCCGCGTGACGTAGACGAAAGTATTGTCTTCCTCGTTGAGAAGCTCCCACTCTCGGGCTTGCGCCGCATCGCCATAGCCGAAGGATGTCACATCGAAATTGTAGCCGATTTCGCTGATCTCGTACTTGAACCAGCCCTTGCCGTCGTCGCCTGCGCCGAGCACGCCGAGCAAGCGCTGCCCGAGCTCTCGGGCGAGAGCCAAGCCGCCGTCGGCGGACTTCAACCCGGAGAGAACCTCGTCGGCTTCCCGCGGCGTCATCGCCCCGAGATGCAGGAGGGCGGCCGCGAACACGTCGAGGCCGCGTTGACGGAACGCGTCGTCAGCCGTCATCTGCCGTCGAGTGATGAGCCGGCCGATCATCGGAGATCGTTCGCGACGTCACCGCCGTCACCCCGCCGGTCGATTCGACCGGACAGATCGGCATCGCGTGAGTGGCAATCAGGGCGGTTCGCAACTTGTCCACTAGCGAATGAACCGGCTGGCCACGACGGCCTTGTCCGATCGGCGATCTAAGACTTTTTCGCATGTTGCACAGTGGGGGTGCGAAGCATAGCTGTCTCGTCGGGCATCGAGACGAACGTGATGCGTGATCAAAGGAATGAACCGGTCGAGCACAAAGCTTGCGACCGAGATGCCAAAGTGCCGCTTCCGGGGCTCGACGGCTTGGTCGACGGTCGGCGACGCCTCCGTTACGACCAGGATCTCCTGAACGCCATCGGCCTCAACGCGGCAGCGGTGATGTTGAACAGAGCGCTCTTCGATTATGCGGCCGAGCATTCGGACCGGCCTTGAGGGCCGACCCGGTCGGTGCAGGCGGAGCGCGGTGAAGTTCATCTGGATGGCTGCGGGCGGCGCTGCCGGCCTCGTGGTCGGTGCCGTGCTCGGGTTTTGCGCCGCCCTCGTGGCGATGTCGTTCAGTACCAACCACAACGACGGTAGCTACGGGATGCGTGAGGTCATCGTAGGGCTGCCGAGCGGTGCCCTTCTCGGCTTTGCGGCAGGGCTCGTAGCTGGCCTTCGACACGCAAGCTAAGGCGCGTTCTGTCTCGCCCTTGGCGGAAGCGCCAATCAATCCGCAGCGTTGCCCGACGCTGAACTTATTAGGGTCGTCTGGATCAGGGTGACGGCCGGGCCGTTTCCGACAAGAAGGACGCCATGCGCCATTGTCTCGCGATCGTTTTCCTCATCGTCGCCGGGACCGCCGCGAACGCGACGGAGCCGCGCTGGCAGACCCTGCCCAGAACCCCGCCGCCGGTAAGCGGAGAGATCTCGGGCACGGCCGACGTCAACGGAATCATGCTCCACTATGCCACCGTTGGCCCGACCGAGGCTGGTGCCAACGGGCTGCCGGTCGTCCTGCTCCACGGCGGTCTCGCCAACTCCGACTACTGGGGCAACCAGATCGCGGCTCTGGCGCCGCGCCATCGCGTGATCCTGGTGGACAGCCGCGGACACGGTCGCAGTACTCGCGATGCTCGGCCCTACAGCTATGATCTGATGGCGGACGACGTCGTCGGGCTGCTCGACACGCTTCACGTGCCGCGTGCCGATATCGTGGGCTGGAGCGATGGCGGCATCCTCGGGCTCGACCTCGCGATCCGCCACCCCGACAGGATCGGAAAAGTGTTCGCCTTTGCCGCCAACACGCAGACGGCAGGCGTCAAGCCGGACACGGAGACCAACCCGACGTTCGCCGCCTTCATCAAACGAGCGGGCGGGGAATATGCACGGCTCTCCTCTACGCCGCGCGAGTACACCGCCTTCGTGGCCCAGATCAGCCACATGTGGGCGAGCGAGCCGAACTGGAGCGACGCGGACCTGCGAAAAATCCGGGCACCGGTGATGATCGCCGATGGCGATCACGACGAGGCGATCTTTCGCGCGCATACGGAGTACATGGCGGCGACGATCCCCGGCGCGGGCTTGCTGATCTTGCCGAACACCAGCCATTTCGCGTTCCTTCAGGATCCGAAGCTCTTCGATGCGGCGATGCTGGGGTTCATCGATAGGCCGTGACTCAAATGGGCCACGACTGGATAAGTCCAGGCGGACCCTGCCCGGCGCACCCTCCGGCTTTCGGCGGAGAGGACGAAGCTGCCTTTGAGCTTGCGCGTGCTCTTCCGGGGTCTAATCTTAAAATTACCAAGGGTGACGATCACGAGGCAGCATCGGAGGTTCGAGTCATGCAGAAGATGGTGACGTTCCGTCTCAATCGCGAATGCAGGGATATCGCCGTTAATCCGGCCAAGGTACTTTACGTCTGCCATTACGAGACGGGTGCCTCCGCACTGCATTTCGGCAAGGAATGCTTTGTTCGCGTCCAGGGAGACCTCGCCGAGGTCGTCCACAAACTGGAGATGGCAGCAAACGGATCAATCGCTGATCCAGCACGAGACGAAGAAGGTTTGCGGACACACTGACGAGCCGAGCGGTTCGCCGCCTCTGGGCTGGACTTGCCAGCAACGAAATGCGGCGTCATCACCCATTCACGTCAGGCGTAGCGTTTCGTCGATTTCGCGTAGACAAGCCTGATCGAGACCGAACTGGGCCAGGAAGGCGTCGTCGACCACGCCGCCTTCATGCAAGACGCGTTGATCAAACGAGCGGCGCCATTTTGCGAAAGGCCCGGATATCGTCGAGTGATTGACCGAAGTGTTGATCACGTAACCGCCGACGCACAGAAGGTCGGCAGATTGCAGGCCATGCTCACGGCACAACGCATTCCAACGGTAGTGCTCGTGCAGGAGAGCGATCGGGTTCCGACGAACGGGATCGGTTGCATGTGGATCGAGGCGGGCAATCGTGCTCGACCCGCACAGTTCGTAGAAGCCGCCCTTGAAGGCACCCGGATGCGGAAGCGGCAGAGCGCGACGATTACCGATGTCGATGGCGAAACCGCTGCCGATCGCGCCGCCGACATGACCGGCTCCGATCGTGGCGCGCGCAATTTGAACTAGGCAAACGTCGACCCAGTCGTCCGCATCCAAAAACATCAGCAGCCCGCCACCTCGCGCGAGGACCTCTTGGCTGATCGCGTGTTTCTTGCGCCCACTGTCGAGGTTGTCGGTACGAACGGCTTCGGCTCGCCAATCAGCTTCGAGGAACGCGTCGGACCTAACCGAATAGGGGCGATCATGCCCACACAGGAGAACACGGAAATCCGGATCCGTTTGGGCTGCGACAGATCTGAGCGTGAGTTCGACGAGCTGCTCGACTAGTTGCCAGTTCGGCGCTGAACCGCGCGCTATCAAAGGGATCCCGAACGTGAATGGTTCGATGGCCAACCTGATTTAGAGCTTCGTTGAAGCGGCGGAGGACCCCATCGAAGCCGGATCCTCCGTCACATGCAGCAGGTTAGCGCTTGACGGCATCCGCTACATCCCGGCCGGCATCCTTGACGTCGCCGGCGGCTTCGCGCGCGGTTCCGGCTGCCTTGTCGGCTTTGCCTTCTGCCTGCAGCTTCTCGTTGCCGACCAGCTTGCCCGCACCGTCCTTGACCGCACCGGTGGCCTTCTCGGCCGCGCCTTTGAGGTGTTCTTTGTCCATGTTCGCCTCCCATTTGATGTGGGATGCAAACGGACGGCGACGCGACCGGTTCCTCCGATGCCCGTCACGTGCAGGATGCCGGTGGTTGCAAGCCGCCGTGGCAGATCCCTTTGGCAAGCCATCAGCTGCATGCCGACTACAAATCGAGCGTGAGGCTGACCCGGGCGCGCGACACGCAGAGCGCGATTCGGTCTTGCCGTTCGGCGAGCGGGATCACGACATCGCGATGCAGCACGGTGCCGTCGCGGTATCGGCAGATGCACGATCCGCAGACCCCGAGCTCGCATGACGAAGGGAGGGCCATACCCTCGTCGCGGAGGACGTCGAGAATCGAACGGTTGGCGGGGACGTGCACGACCTTGCCGCTCGTGGCAAGTCGAACGTCGAACGGCTCGGGCTTAAAATTCTCATCGACAAGAGCGCCGAAAACCTCGGTATGGACCTGTCCGGGCGACCAGCCCGCGGCGGCGCACCCCTCCTGCACCGCCGAGAGCAGGCGCGCCGGTCCGCAAGCGTAAATGTGCGTGCCCTCGCGTGGCGGTCCGAGCACGACGGGGTCGAACCTGTCGCCGTCCGCCGCGAACCATGTCGATAGACGCGAGCCGCAGATCTCGCGCAGCGTCGACAGCAGCGGCGCCCCTTGCGCAGAACGCGCGCAAAAATGGAAGCGGTAATCGGCGTCGCGCCCGGCGAGTTCGCGCGCCATCGAGACGAGCGGGGTCACGCCGATGCCGCCGCCGACCAGGAGCGTGGTCTGGGCTCCGCTCACCAGGGCGAAATTGTTGCGGGGTGCAGAGACGTGCGCGATCGCACCGTCGGCGAGGTTGGCGTGGGCCCATACAGAGCCACCGCGTCCGTCGGTTTCCCGCTTGATAGCAATTTCGTAGCTCGACAGATCGGCCGGATCGCCGCACAGCGAGTATTGCCGCACGCGACCGTTCGCGAGACGGAGGTCGACGTGGGCCCCAGGAGTCCACGCCGGCAGTTGCGGGCGTGTCGGGTGAACGAACCTCACATGCAAAACGTCGGGCGTCGTCAGTTCAGACGCAACGATCCGCAGCTTCATGATGAGCCGTGCCGTCATGGCACCGATTCCAGAAGCGTGACCTCGTCGCCGGGACGAATGATGCCGCCCCTCTCGATCGCGCAATTCAGCCCGGACCGGTTGTAGAGCGGCAGAAATACCGGTAGGCCGAGCAGCTCCTCGAGGTACTTGCACGGGAAGTTCAGCCGGCCGCCGCGCAGGATCACCTCGCCGACACGGAAACGGCGTCCGACGAGGTGGTTGAGCGGGACGCCGCGCACCGTCAGGTTGCGGCGGTGGTCGACGGGTTCGATGCGGATCGGGCCAGTTTGCAGCGGCGGATCGTTGCGCGCCAGCGAGTCGAGCGCTTCCTGCTCGATGAGGGTGACCTCGCGCACATCGGGTTTCGGCGAGTAGGTGCCGGTGCCGTCGTAGTAACGGTCCCCCTCGATACCGCGACCGGCGACACAGTGCGCCTCGGCCAGCTCCTCCATCTCATAGCTCGCTGCGGGTGCGATGTGGATGTGAAGCAGGGTCCCGCGCCATGCTGTGGCGCCGCCGTCCACCGTGCGGGCCGCCGCGCCGGCGGGATGATCGAACGCAGCGACCATGCGGCGGGGTGAGGGCCCTCCGGAAGGTAGGAAATCCGCGGGCGATGGCGAGCCGTCCGAGTCGGCATTATGCAGGTCGTCTGACAAGGATTTGCTCGCTGCTGCGCCTCGATAGGCGACGACAATGGAGAGATAACGCCCGGGAGGGAAGACGTTTGTCGATCACGCCAGGCGCGCTTATGAACGACCGCTAGTTCGGTCTTCTTGGCGTGTTGCAGGTGCGAGGCAAGGATACTGGCCCATGCGTTCCTTTCATCGAGACGGCGCCTCTGCAAGGGTCGAACCCGACCTGCGTCGACGCCTGCTGCGGCTGGCCGGCTTCAAGCTGAGCCTCCTAGATTTCGCCATCGGGGTCGGGCGGAAGGCCGGCGGCTTCTGTGCGCTTCTCGCGCTCGGCTGGATCTATTTCAGGCTCCTCGTGCTGGGCGAGAGTGTGCATCAGGTCCACCCGTCCGCGGCCGATCCCGATCTGAGGCAGACACTCTGGGTGGCCCTCCTGCTCATCATGGCGCAGGGCTGGGACATTCCGACCGATCAGCTTGCGGTCTATTGGGCGCGCCTTCATGCTCATCTTCCGGGGCGCTCGGGGCGGCCGCGCGGCGATCGGTCGTCACGTGCCAGGGCTGGTCTTCTGACGACGTCGGGCACATTGGTGAAACCGTGGAAGCTGGCTGAACCGGTCATCATCCGGCTCGGGCGGTTCATGGACGTGTGCGTCGCGATCGCCAACAAGGTCGGCGCCTTCGCTGTCTTGTGCTATCTCCTGTTCCTTGCGGCGGACTTCATATTTGCCGGCGCGACCGTTCGGGGCCTGTATCCGGCTGCGGCCGATCCCTGGGTGTCGTTTCTCGCCGATCTCTGCGTCTATGTCGTCGTGCTCGGCTGGTGGGCCATGCCGTTCGAACAAATCGCGATCTTCTGGCGCCGGCTCCGCCATTCCGGTTCGCTCGAGGCTAAAGTCGCCGGCTGAGGGTCGCTGAAGGGAAGTGAGCGAGGCTCGGCTGGCTGCGCGTTGGCTTCGCGCCTATATCGGGCGGAGCATGACCAGGATCGGGCCGATTTGACCGACGAGATCGACGCGCCGTCACAAGAGCGCAAAAGCTTCATGCGCCGGTTATTCAGCCAGGCCGAGCCCGCGCCTTCAAAGACTCCGTCAGAGAATCCGAAATGGCATCGCCAGGCCGATGCGGTCGAGGGACCGGCTAAACCGGTCGAGACCGCAGCGGACGGTCCCGCGTTAGACATCCTCGCGGACGCATCGAAACATCCGGCGGGAGCGGCGAATACTCTGGTTCCCGGCGCCGGGGCGATCGCCGCCGAAGCGATGCCGGCGGTGGATGCCGCCTTCCTCGTCGAGCGTCCCACAGACGCTGATGAAACCGCTCCCGAATCCGCGTCGGGCGAGGCCGGGGCGAAACGATCTTGGTGGTCGCGACTGAAGCAGGGGCTCGCCCGCTCGTCTTCGACCATTGGCGTCGGCATCGGCGACATCTTTACCAAGCGGAGGCTGGATGCCGCTATGCTCGAGGAGCTCGAAGACATCCTGATCCGCGCCGATCTCGGCGTCGCGACCGCGACCCGCATTTCCGAGGCGGTGGGCAAGGGTCGCTACGATCGCGACGTCGCGCCCGATGACGTCAAGGCGATCCTCGCCGCCGAGGTCGAACGTGTGCTGGCCCCCTGCGCTCGACCGCTCGCGACGGAGGCGAGGAAGCCTTTCGTGGTGCTCGTCATCGGCGTCAACGGGTCCGGCAAGACCACCACCATCGGCAAGCTCGCCGCGAAGTTCAGCGGCGAAGGTAAGCGCGTGACGCTCGCCGCCGGTGACACGTTCCGCGCCGCCGCGATCGCCCAGCTGAAGATCTGGGGCGAGCGGCTCGACTGCCCCGTGATCGCCCGCGAACAAGGATCAGACGCCGCCGGTCTCGCCTACGAGGCGCTCGAGGCGGCGCGGGAGAGCGGGGCCGACATCCTGCTCATGGACACGGCCGGGCGCCTGCAGAACCGCATCGAACTAATGGCGGAACTCGAAAAGATCATTCGCGTGATGAGGAAGCTTGATACGGAGGCGCCCCATGCCGTGCTTCTCGTGCTGGACGCCACCGTCGGGCAGAATGCCTTGAGCCAAGTCGAAATTTTCGGCAGGGTCGCCGGCGTGACCGGGCTCGTGATGACAAAGCTCGACGGGACGGCGCGGGGCGGCATCCTCGTAGCGGTCGCAGAGAAGTACAAGCTGCCGATTCATTTCATCGGGGTTGGCGAAACCGCCGACGATCTGGAACCGTTCGCCGCGCGAGAGTTTGCCGCAGCAATCGCGGGACTGGACGACGGCTCCCGTCTAGTGGGCGAATGAAACGGACGTGATCGGCATCACCCGGTTGTGACTCGCCTCCTGCGCTTGGCCGATGCCTATGCTGGGGCAGCAAGGCGACACGGGAGCTGCGATCGATGCGCGGACGAGCGAAAAGGACTTTCGGCTCCCTGCTGATCGTCACCATCGCCGCGCTCGGTCCGGCGAGAGCTGAAAGCGCCACGCGGGTGATCGAGCTCTTCACGAGCCAGGGCTGTCCGCAGTGCCCGCCGGCGGATCGACTGATCGCCGACCTCGCCCGCGAGCCCGATACCGTCGCCCTGTCTTTTGCGGTCAACTATTGGGATTACGCCGGCTGGAAGGACACCCTGGCCTCGCCGGCCTTCACGCGGCGCCAGCACGCTTACGCCACGGCGCGCGGGGACGGTCTCGTCTACACGCCGCAGGTGATCGTCGATGGCCTCGGCGTCAGGCCAGGTGCCGACAAGGCGGCGATCCTCGATGATACGAAGAAGCTGAAAGGTGATCGCGGCGCTCTGACGGTGCCGATCGCTTTGACCGAGACGAACGGCACCCTCGGTATCGTCGTCGGCGCAGCCGACCGGTTGAGCAACGGGCCCGTGGGCGTCTATGTCGCGCGGGTCACGCGCGCGAAAACGGTCGAGATTGGACGCGGCGAAAATTCCGGACGCAGCGTCACCTATACGAACGTGGTGCGGGCGATGAGCCGCATTGGCGAGTGGTCCGGCGGCTTGGCGCGGTTCGAGATGATGGAACTGAAAGGGGACGACGAGGGCTACGTCGTGCTGCTTCAGACCGGCTCCGCCGACAAACCAGGGGCCATCCTCGCAGCCGCGAAAACGCCCGACCTCTGATCGCCTGGGCTGGCTCGAACGCGAGCGCAGCGAATCCAGAAGAGTTGCGCCCTCAACGAACGAGACGAAACTTCTTCGACTCGCGACGAGCTCACAGCGGCGAAGCGACTCCGAGGCGATGTCCGGCGTGCTGTGGTTCAGGTCGCGGCATTTGCCGGCACGTCCTGTCGGGCGGCGCGGATCGCCGTCGATGACTGCGACGATCGCCTGCCGTGCAGGAAAACGAAGGCGGGCGGCATGGCGTCGGGAAGCAACATCGCCTCTTCTTCGTCGAGCCGATAAGCCCGCAGTGCGATGGCTGCCCGCGCTCGCGTCGCCCGCAGCGTCGAGCCGGGACGGTCGACAATGGCGAGAGGCATCGTGGCCGCGATCGCGCGCCAGCGCTTCCAGCGGTGAAGCTCCGCGAACGCATCCGCCCCCATCAGCCAGACGAATCGGACCGTCGGGTCGCGCCGGGCGAGGTCAGCCACGAGATCGCATGTATAGACCGAACCGAGATGCCGTTCGTAGGTGGACACAGCGATGTTGGGGTGCGCGGCAATCCGGCGCGCAGCCGCCATCCTGTCGATGATCGGCGGCAGGTCGCGCGTGTCCTTCAGCGGGTTTCCGGGCGAGACAAGCCACCAGACTTGATCGAGGCGGAGCCGGCGCAGGGCCAGCAAGCTCGCTGCGCGATGTCCTTCATGGGGCGGGTTGAAGCTGCCGCCGAGAAGACCGATCCGCTGGCCCCGCCCGTGAGGCGGCAGGCCGGCGAACCCCCGTGACATCACGGCCTGATCTGTCCTGAACCGTAGACGCGGTATTTAAAGGTGGTCAGTTGCTCGACACCGACCGGCCCTCGAGCATGCATCCGGCCGGTGGAGATGCCGATCTCGCCGCCAAAGCCGAACTCGCCGCCGTCGGCGAACTGCGTAGAGGCGTTATGCAGAACAATGGCCGAGTCGACCTCGCGAAGGAAGCGCGCCGCCGCGGCCTCGTCTTCCGTGACGATGCAGTCGGTATGGCGAGACCCGTACCGCTCGATATGGTCGATCGCATCGTCCAGCCCGTCGACGACCTTCACGGCCAAGATCGCGTCGAGATATTCGGCGCGCCAATCGTCCTTGGTCGCGGGAACGACGCGGGCATCGAGGGCAACGGTTTCCGCGTCGCCGCGGATCTCGCAGCCACAGTCGAGCATCGCCGTGACCAGGGCTTGGTGCAGCGGCGACCGGCGGTCGACGAGCAGGGTTTCGGCGGCGCCGCACACGCCCGTCCGACGCAGCTTGGCGTTACGGAGAATGGCCAGCGCTTTAGCACGGTCGGCCTTTCCGTCGACATAGACGTGGTTCACACCCTCGAGGTGGGCGAAGACGGGCACCCTCGCTTCAGCCTGTACGCGCGCGACAAGGTTTCGGCCGCCGCGAGGTACGATGACGTCGAGGGCGCCGTCGAGGCCCGCCAGCATGGCGCCGACCGCCGCGCGGTCGCGCAATGGCACATTGGTGATCGCGGCATCCGGCAGGCCAGCCTCGCGCAAACCTTCGACGAGGCATTGGTGGATCAGGCTCGACGAATGGAAGCTGTCCGAGCCGCCGCGGAGGATGGCGGCGTTGCCGGCCTTGAGGCAGAGCGCACCGGCGTCGGCCGTCACCGCCGGACGGCTCTCGTAGATGATGCCGATCACGCCGAGCGGTACGCTCACGCGCTCGATGCGAAGTCCGTTCGGACGATCGAACCGCGCCAGGACGCGGCCGACGGGGTCGGGTAGCGCGGCGATGGCCTCGAGGCCGGCCGCGACCGCGTCGACGCGCCGGTCGTCGAGCGCGAGGCGATCGAGAAACGCCGGGAGGGCGCCTCGCGCGGCGGCGGCGGCGACGTCGTGTTGGTTGGCGGCGACAATGTCGGGCGCGCGCCGGCGAATGACATCAGCCGCGGCCTTCAGAGCTCGGGAGCGGTCACGGTCGTCCGATAAGGCCAAGGCGCGCGCCGCATGACGGGCGTCGCGGCCGAGCGACGTCATCACGGCACCGATGCCGGCCTTTTCGCCGGCCACCAGTTTCAGTTTCTCCATGCACCCTTATCGCCGTCGCCGTCGGAGCCCGCAAGCCTCCGCTTGCAGCTCGCCGGCTCGGACTTCAGGGAAAGGTTTATCGCCCGCGACGGAGGACGGCCGGCCTGCAAACGGCATTTCAATCGGCCCGACCTATGCTACTTCTGTACAATGACGGGAAGCGTGCCAATGTTGGAGGAGCGGGCGGTAGTCGCCGCGCCGGCGCTCGACCATCGGGCGGAGGCCCTCGTTCAGGCGCTTGGCACACGTTCCATCGTCCTCGTCGGCCTGATGGGAAGCGGCAAGACGTCGACCGGCCGCTGCTTGGCGCGCCGTCTCGGGCTCGAGTTCGTCGACGCCGACACCGAGATCGAGTGGGCGGCGGGGATGTCCATCTCGGAGATCTTCGACAAGCATGGCGAGGAGTATTTTCGCGCCGGCGAACGTCGAGTGATGTCGCGGCTTCTCAGCGAAGGTCCGAGGGTGATCGCGACAGGCGGCGGCGCCTACCTCAACGAACAGACACGCGCCGGCATCAGCGCGCGGGCCCTGTCGATCTGGCTGAGGGCCGACCTCGAGGTGTTGTGGCGGCGCGTCAGGCGCCGGTCGCACAGACCGCTGCTCAAGACCCCCGATCCAGAGGGAACGCTGCGGACGCTGATGGAACAGCGTTATCCCATTTACGAGCGTGCGGACGTCACGGTCGTCTCACGCGACGGACCTCATGATATCGTGGTCGACGACGCCGTCGCCGCGCTCGAGTTCCATTTGCGCTTCTCACCGGATGTGCCCGACTTGTCGCCCAAGCCAGCCAGATCACCGCCGCAACCTTCCTCTCTGCCGGAGCGTATCGCGACAGCCCACCGAGTCGCGGTGGACCTTCCCGGTAGAGCCTACGAGATACTGATCGGTGCCTCCCTGCTCGGCGACGCCGGTGCCGTGCTGGCGCAACTGGCGCCTGGTGCGGCCTGTGCCGTGGTGACGGACGACAACGTTGCCCGCCACCATCTCGTCCCGCTGCAGGGAAGCCTGGACCAAGCCGGCATCCGCCACGTCGCGATCACTGTCCGGCCGGGCGAGGCTTCCAAGTCCTATCGCGTCTACGAAGAGGTCTGCGACGGGATCGTGGCGGCGCGGCTGGAGCGGGGAGACCTCGTGATCGCGCTCGGCGGCGGCGTCGTCGGCGACCTCGCCGGTTTCGCCGCGGCCACCGTGCGGCGTGGCATGTCCCTCGTCCAGATTCCGACGTCGCTGCTCGCGCAGGTCGACTCGTCAGTTGGCGGCAAAACCGGCATTAACTCGCCGCTCGGCAAGAACCTGATCGGCGCCTTTCACCAGCCGAGTGTCGTTATCGCAGACACGCGAACGCTGGAGACGCTGCCGCAGCGTGAATTCGCCGCCGGTTATGCCGAGGTGGTCAAGTATGGGCTACTCGGCGATTACGCCTTTTTCGGCTGGCTCGAGGAGCATCGGGGCGACATCTTCGCTGGTGGACCGGCACGCGCTGAAGCGGTGGCGCGGTGCTGCGCCGCCAAGGCCGTCGTCGTCGCCCGGGACGAGCGCGAAACAGGCGAGCGGGCGTTACTCAATCTAGGCCATACGTTCGGTCACGCGTTTGAGCGACTGACGGGCTACGACGGCGCGCGTCTCGTCCATGGCGAGGGCGTCGCGATTGGGATGGCGTCGGCGTTTCGCTTCTCGCACCAGCTCGGCCTCTGTCCCGCTGCCGATGTCGAGCGCGTCGAGGCGCATCTGACCGCAGCCGGTCTTCCACTCCGGGCCAGCGCCATCCCCGGCTTCCAAGCACGCCCGTTCGATGTCCTCGATGCGATGCGTCAGGACAAGAAGGTCGAGCGCGGCGCGCTGACCTTCGTTCTCGTCAAAGGGATCGGCAAAGCCTTCGTCGCCAAGGGCATCCAGGGCGACGAAATCCTCTCTTTCTTGGAAGACGACCTGAAAGCCAAAGCCTGACCCCATGTCAGGAGCCCCATCATGGAAGGCGTGAAGCCGGCCGCGCTGCCGGTCGACATCTGGGTTGCTGTCGCGATTATCGTCTTCTGCATCGCCATGTCGGCCTTCTTCGCTGCCTCCGAAACGGCGCTGACCGGGGCGTCGCGGGCGCGCATGCACGCTCTCGAGCGCAACGGTGACAGGCGCGCCGCCCTCGTCAACCGGCTCCTGCGCAAGCGCGAGCGCCTGATCGGCACCACACTGCTCGGCAACACGCTCGTCAATATCGGCTCGTCCGCCTTCATGACCAGCGTGCTCGTAGTGCTCATCGGCGACAAGGGGGCGTTCTGGGCGACCGCGATCATGACGGTGCTCCTGCTCGTCTTTGCGGAAGTGCTGCCCAAGACGGTCGCCATCAACAACGCCGATCGCGTGTCGCTGCTTTTCGCGCGCGTGCTCGCGCCGTTCGTCGCGATCTTCGGCCCCGTGCTGCTCGCCGTAGAAGTGTTGGTGCGCGGCGTGCTGCGGCTGTTCGGCGGCAAGACGGACGAGCGTGTCTCGATCCTCAGCGGCGCCGAAGAGCTGAAGAGCGCGGTCGACCTCCTGCACAAGGAGGGCAACGTCGAACGCTCGGACCGCGACATGTTCGGCGGCCTGCTCGACCTCGGCGACCTGACCGTGGTCGATGTCATGGTGCACCGCACCGCCATGTCGGTCATCGACGCCGACCTGCCGTCGACCGAGCTGGTGCGGGAGGTAGTCTCATCGCCCTACTCTCGCCTGCCTTTATGGCGCGGCGATCCCGACAATATCATCGGCGTGCTCCACGCCAAGGATTTGGTGCGCGCGCTGAACGCGTCGGGCGGCAGCGTCGATCAGCTCGACATCGACCGAGTGGCCGTGCAGCCCTGGTTCATTCCAGCGACGACCTCGCTGAAGGATCAGTTGGCGGCCTTCCGTCGCCGTCGCATGCATGTCGCGCTCGTCGTCGACGAATACGGCGTCGTGATGGGCCTCGTAACGCTCGAAGACATCATCGAGGAGATCGTCGGCGACATCCGCGACGAGCACGACCTCGCCGTGCAGGGCGTGCGGCCGCAATCGGACGGTTCGGTGATCGTAGAGGGATCGGTGCCGATCCGCGATCTCAACCGCGTCATGGCATGGGACCTTCCCGACGAGCAGGCCACGACCATCGCCGGACTCGTCATCCATGAGGCCCGCGCGATCCCCGAGACGGGGCAGGTTTTCACCTTCTACCGCTTCCGCTTCGAGGTGCAGCGCAAGGTCCGCAACCGATTGGCGACGCTCCGCATCGTGCCCTCGGCGGTGCGGGAAGCGGGGCTATAGGCGCCACCCGTGCGCCAAGCCCTGCCCGACATGCAAGGAAGCTTGGGGCGCCCTCGCGACAAGCTTCCTCCCCGCCTATCTGACGAGAGCCGTCACCTGTGCTACCAAGGCCCATGTCCGCCGTCTCCGCGCTTGCGTCGCCCCCGTCGCGGGTGGTCGCTTCATTATCAAAACCCTCGCTCGTCGGCCTGACCCGCGCCGGTCTTGCCGAAGCGCTGGCCGCCGTCGGCGTGCCGGAGCGCGAACAACGCATGCGCGTCGCCCAACTCTGGCAGTGGATCTACTTCCAAGGCGCGATGTCGTTCGACGCGATGCTCAACGTGTCGAAGGTGCTGCGCGCCACGCTCGCCGAGGCTTACACGCTGGCCAGGCCAGAGGTCGTCAACGAGCAGGTCTCGCGCGACGGAACTCGCAAATGGCTGATCCGCCTGCCGCCCCACTTTCAGGATCGCACCGCCGGCGGGCTCGGCTCGGAAGTCGAGTGCGTCTATATCCCGGAAAGCGACCGCGGCACGCTGTGCATCTCGAGCCAGGTCGGCTGCACGCTGACCTGCGCCTTCTGCCACACCGGCACGCAGAAGCTGGTACGCAATCTGTCTGCGGCCGAGATCGCTGTGCAGGTCGTTGTCGCGCGCGACCGGCTCGGAGACTATCCCGGCCTGACGCCGCCAGCCGATGGCCTCATTCCCGTCGGCGCGCGGGCGATCACTAACATCGTTTTCATGGGCATGGGCGAGCCGCTCTATAACTACGACGCGGTCCGCGACACCGTCGGAACGATCGCGGACGGCGATGGGCTGTCCCTCTCGAAGCGCCGCATCACCGTCTCGACGGCCGGCGTCGTCCCGCGCATGGAGCCGCTCGGGCGCGAGGCCGGGCCGATGCTGGCGATCTCGCTCCATGCCGTGCGCGACGAGCTTCGCGACATCCTGGTCCCGCTCAACAAGAAGTACCCGATCTCGGATCTGCTGCAGGCGTGCCGGACCTACCCCGGCGCTTCCAATGCGCGGCGCATCACCTTCGAGTACGTCATGCTCAAAGGCGTCAACGACACCCCGGCCGAGGCGCGCGAGCTGGTGCGTTTGCTGAAAGGCGTTCCCGCGAAGATCAACCTTATCCCGTTCAATCCTTGGCCCGGCACGACCTACGAGTGTTCCGACTGGGCCACGATCGAGCGCTTCTCCGACATTGTGTTCAGCGCCGGCTATGCCAGCCCGGTGCGCACTCCCCGGGGCCGCGACATCCTCGCCGCCTGCGGCCAACTCAAGAGCGAAACGGAGAAGCTGCGCGCCCGCGCCGCGCTGATCGGGGAGGATTGAGCGACAGTTCGCCGGCTTGTTCGTGGAGCTAGCCGGGTGTTGGTGAGGCGGACCGGCCCGCGACCGGCGGTCCGCACACCTTACAGCAGGAGCCCGCATGAGCCTCCCCGGCACCAAGACCGCCGACACGCCGGACGACAAGGGTTCGAGCAACCCGGATCCGACGATGAAGAAGGGTCCGGGATCACCCAAGGGTGAGAACATGCCCCCGCTCGGCGGCGAGAGCATCTCGCCGGCCGATCAACGCTCGCCCGGCGAGACGCAGAAGCAGATCAAAGACGACGATAAGAAGAGTTGAGGCGGGGTCAACACAAACTCTCCGTCGGTCCTGGCGCGTTTTCTTTAGGACTTGTCCATCGTCACCCGCCGTGGCTCCGTCACAATGGCGCTCGACGCGTGCCGATGAAATCGACGAACGCACGGAGCGGCGCGGGAAGGTAGCGCCGACCCGGATAGTAAAGGAACGGGCCTGAGAAGCGTTGCCACCAGGGCTCCAGCACCGGTTCCAGCGTGCCGCTGTCGAGATAAGGGCGAAGCCAATCCTCGAAGAGCTGGATGACGCCGCTGCCGGCAACCGCCGCATCGACGGCCAAATCGGTGGCGGCACCGACTCGGACGGTGAGCGGACCAGTCGGCTCAAGCCGAACCACCTCGCCGTCCCGTTCAAACTCCCAGGCCGTCATCGCCCCGCTCGCGAATCGACCACGCAGGCACGCGTGATGGAGGAGGTCGCGCGGATGTTCGGGACGGCCGCGCCGGTCGAGGTAGGCCGGCGATGCCGCGGTCGCGAAGCGCTGCGCTCGCGGCCCGATCGGGACGGCGATCATGTCCTGCTCGAGGCGTTCGTCGTAACGGATGCCCGCATCGCAGCCCGCCGCGAGCACGTCGATGAACTCATCCTCGGCGATCACGTCGAGGTGGATGTCGGGATATTCGAGAAGGAAGGGCGGCACGATGGCCGGCAAGACGAGCCGTGCCGCACTGACCGGGACGTTCAGCCGGAGCGTGCCCGCGGGTCGATCACGGAAGCCGTTCACCACGTCAAGTGACGCCTCGACTTCACCCAGCGCCGGGCCGAGCCGGTCAAGGAGGCGCGCACCCGCTTCGGTCGGCGCGACGCTGCGCGTGGTGCGGTTGAGCAGTCGGGCGCCGAGCCGTGCTTCGAGCCTCCGCACGGCTTCGCTGAGGCCGGAGGCGCTGGCGCCGCTTGCCCGCGCGGCATCACGGAAGCCACCTGCCCGTGCCACGGCGACGAACGCCGTAAGGTCGCCGAGGTCCGCTGCCATTGTTCGTTGCTCCGCACGGCCTGTGCCGATCCGGGCCTGTTATCACGCGCGACAAGCTCGTCTACATGCACGGTCGATCCAGAGGAGACATGCCATGATCGATATCAGCAAATCCGGGACGTTCAGGCTTGGCGATCGCCTCGTGAAGCGTCTCGGCTATGGAGCGATGCAGCTCGCCGGACCGGGCGTGTTCGGACCGCCCAAGGACCGCGACGGCGCCGTCGCGGTCCTTCGCGAAGCAGCGGCGAGCGGCGTCGATCACATCGACACGAGCGATTTCTACGGCCCCCACGTAACCAACCAGCTCATTCGCGAAGCGCTGCACCCCTATGCCGACGACCTCGTCATCGTCACCAAGGTCGGCGCCCGACGCGGCGAAGACGGCTCATGGAACCGCGCCTTCTCCCGCGCAGACCTGGCCGATGCGGTTCATGACAACCTCCGCAACCTAGGGCTCGATGCGCTTGACGTGGTCAACCTTCGCAGCATGTTCGGGACACACGGACCCGCGGAAGGATCCATCGAGGAGCCGCTCGCGGTTCTGGCCGAGCTTCAGCAACAGGGCCTGATTCGTCACATCGGGCTAAGCAACGTCACCCCCGCCCAGATCGCGGAAGGACGCCGGATCTGCGACATCGTCTGCGTGCAAAACCTCTACAATCTCGCCAAGCGCGAGGATGACGTGCTGGTCGATGACCTCGCTGCAGCCGGCATCGCCTACGTGCCCTTCTTCCCGCTCGGTGGTTTCACGCCGCTGCAGTCGACGGCACTCTCCGAGGTGGCGAGAGAACGCGGCGCGACGCCGATGCAAGTGGCGCTTGCTTGGCTGCTCCGCCGCGCGCCCAACATTCTGTTGATCCCAGGCACCTCGTCGCTCGGACACCTGCGGGAAAACCTCGCCGCGTCCGACCTTGAGCTTCCGGCAGAAACGATGGCGGCGTTGGACGGCATCCACGACTTCGCACCGGCCTGAGCCCCCAACCCCAAAGCTGTAGAGCTTTCCGTCCGCATTCCTGCCCTGCCGAGGGATGCGGACGTTCACCGCGAAGCTGTGCTCGCTTGACACCCGCTCTGCAAGCATCGAGAAAGAATGTTATAACATAGCTGTGAGTGGCTGATGCGCTGGTCCTTTCGCACCTCCTTTGTCGCTGCCGCCGTTGCGGCCCTTTCCGCCCCGGCATCGGCAGCCCCTTTGCTCCACATCGTAGCGGCGGAAAACTTCTACGGCGACCTCGCCAAGCAGATCGGCGGCAAGCACGTCGAGGTCACGAGCATCCTGTCGAACCCCGATGAGGATCCGCATCTTTTTGAAACCAGCGCTTCCGCTGCGAAGGCGCTGTCGAGCGCCGAGGTGGTCGTCTAGAACGGCATCGATTACGACCCATGGATGGACAAGCTCCTGTCGGCTTCAAAGAAGGCCGACCCGTCGAAGATCGACGCCGCCGACCTCGTCGGGGCCAAAAGCGGCGACAACCCGCATCTTTGGTATGATCCAAGAACGTTGCCGGCCGTGGCGGCGGCCATCGCCGAGAAGCTCGAAAAGCGCGATCCCAAGGACGCCGCGGAGTTCAAGGCCAACCTGGCGGCGTTCCAGAAGTCCTTTGCCCCGATCGCTTCGGAGGTCGACGACATCAAGACCAAGAACCACGACATCACGGTCACAGCAACGGAACCGGTCTTCGGCTACATGGCCAAGGCGCTCGGGTTCATGATGGTGAATTATGATTTTCAGGTCGCGATCATGAACAACGCCGAGCCAAGCCCGTCGCAGGTCTCCGCGTTCGAGGACAGTCTCAAGTCGGGCAAGGTCAAGATTCTTTTCTTCAACAAGCAGGTTTCCGAAAAGACGACAGAACGCCTACGTAAGATTGCCGAGGACAGCAAAGTCGCAATCGTCGGCGTCACGGAAACCGAACCGAAGGATCTCAAAATACAGGCTTGGTTCATGGGTCAGCTAAACGAGGTCAAGACCGCGCTGGCCGGGCACGCGATGTGATCGGCTGCTTTGCCGTTATTCGAATTCCATAAGGACCCCGACAGGATCCGAAGATTTCGCCTATGGGACGCTGGCGCCTTGAAGGCGCACGACGGCTGCGAGGTGATTTCTGTCGACCGCTTGCACCCCTCCAAATAAAAAACCCGCCCCGGCGAACCGTGGCGGGCAAGTCAGGGAGGAAGCGCCCGAAGGCGCAACCGCCGTCAACGCGATTTTCGTGCCACCTTGCCTCGTTTTAGCGTTCGCAGGTGGTCTTCGACCAGCGACGACGATAATTCGTCACGCGAGTTCCTGGAGCGACCGATTGACATCGTACCGTTTGCCGCTCTGGCATCGAGCGACGCCCAACGATCTTTTATCGGGCTGCCCGTCTACAGACGGGCCGCGCCCAAAACTCTTCCGTCAGCACCTTGAACGATGACCGCAGCGGATTGTCCCGCCCCGATGGGCGCACTTATCTGCATCGATGCGCCGTCATACCGTCCGACGACGCGATACGACCGGACGACGTTCGACTCGGTCAGCGTGCGACCGCTGTTTTCGCCGCGTCCGACATGCGTTTCGTGCTGATGATCAAAGCCGACCAGCAAAATACGTCCTTCCCCGCGGCCTGCCCCGATCGAAATCGAGTAGCTCTCTCCCGACCGAGCTAGACGAGTGTCGACGTCTTCCCCCCCATGGGCGCTCGCTATACGTGCCTCGACCTCGTCTCTGTCGGAACCAACCATGCCGTGACGGCCGTCAACGACCATCTCCGGCGTATACGAGCCGCCGCCGAGACGTGCGGCATAGCTGGCCTGTCGCTCCGTCGCGGCTTCGAACGAGTACGGGTCACGCCAACCGAGCGAGTTCCAATAGGTAACGTGGAAGGCGAGCGGGAGCACATCGCCCCGCTTCGCGAGCTGCGTCAGAAGAGCGTCTGCCGGGGGGCAGGATGAGCAACCTTCCGACGTGAAGAGCTCGACCACGACCGGCCTGGACGCGGCCACCGCGCTCGTCGAGGCAGCAAACAACGAGAAGGCGACGAGGCAATAAAGCCGAGATCGCGACATGAGCATCTCCGAGATCCGTCAACCATTCGCTGGGCAGAAACCGATGGTTACGCTCTCGTCAGTCATCCTTGATGTTGCCGCCCCCGAGCCGCTGCTTGAGCGCTTCCAGCGCGCGGTGAAAGTTCACCTTCAGCGCTCCCTTCGTTCGCCCCGTCGTCGTGGCGGCTTCCGCCAGGGATCGACCTTCGACGGCGATGAGGGTCACCGCCTCGCGCTGGCCGGGCGTCAGTCCGGCGATGGCGCGCGACAAATCCTCGGCACGACCGGCCTCTCGCCACCCGCTCGATGCATCGGCGTGCGGGTCGGCATGCTGCTCGAACTCGATAGGGGCATGGATCTCCCGTCCTCTGACGCGGCCGCTCCTGCGAAGGACATCGATGGCGCGACGTTGCGCGATAACGCTCATCCAAGCCGTGAAGGACCGCGACGGATCGAAAGTTTGTCGCGCGCCGTGCAGCGTGATCAAGGCTTCCTGCACGATATCGTCGAGCAGATCGGGAGGCGCTCCCGCGCGCCGACCTGCCCGCCGGATGATCGGCTCGCACGCCACGAGCAGGGTGGCGTAACTTCTCTTGTCGCCGGCCTGAACGCCGACCATCAGCTCGCATAGCCGACGATCGACGGAATCGTCACTGCAGGAGGTCGCGGTCGTTCGCAAGCTTGATCCTCAACAGTCGGCCGAGGCTTATTGGTTCAGGATCGGGATGGCAACAGCTCCGCCAGCCGCGGTTCGGCCATCACGGCGATGAGCCTTCCCTGCATTCCTTGATTTGGCTCCTGACGCGGATCCGTCGCACGGCATATTGGACAACCGCGAGGCCGACCGGGGCGAGGTAGAGGATCGAGCCACCGATGAAATCCGGCGGCCAAGCGAGACGGGTCATCGCGGTTGCCACCGTTGTGAGCCAGAGCACCGGCCAGGACAGGACGAAACACAAGAACGGCACCAGGATCGTGAGATACCAGTGGTAATGAGGAGAGCTCAGGAGCGTGAAGACCATCACGATCAGCAGAGCTCCCCCAATGTCTACCTCGGAAGGCCGGGGCCGAAACAGCAACGTGAGGCCCAGGACGCTCAGGATGAGCGCGGTCGCCGGCGCGTATAGTCTGAACGCTCCTTGCGGCAGGCCCGGCAGAAGTTGTTGGAGCAGGATCCAGACGTAAATGCCCGATCCGTCCTTGTATCCTTCCTCCGCGGAATAACCCGCCAGAAACCCAAAGAGGTGTGTGCCGGCCCCGAGGTACGGAAGATAAAGAGCAACCAGGGTCAAGAACCCTGCCAAAGGAAGTTTCCAGCCCCAACGCCTGTAAATGGCCGGTCCGATCAAGACCGGGAAGAACTTGGTCAGCGTAGCGCCCCCGAGCGCGATGCCGGCGAGAACGGGCTTCCCTGCGTCGGCCGCGAGGAGCGCAAGACAAAGGCAACACACCCCTATGGCGTCGACGTGACCATCCCCTGAAAACTGCCAGATCGGGAGCGGATGCCACGCGTACAACAAAACGCGGGTCGCGGGCAGCCGACGCCGCTTCAGCAGCATCAGGAGGGCCCACATCGCGACGACATCGAAGACGGTCATGGCGGCCTTCATCGCGATGAGCGTTTCGCTGAATCGCGTGACGATGAAGAAGACGATCTGCGCGAAGGGCGGATAGATCGTCGGCGCGTATTCCTTGCGGTTGATTTCGGGGTAGATGTCGTCGTCGCGCAAGTCTTTCAGTGCCGGATCGGCAGGAATGTAGACGTAAGGATTGATGCCGGCTGCCTGGACGCGACCGTCCCAGACATACCGGTTGATGTCGGTCGACACCGGGTCGATGGGAACGATCATGGCACGCAGGATGAGCGCCACGACCAAAATCGCCGTCGTAGCGCGCCGCGTCGCCCGCGGGTCCGCTCCCTTGTCGCGAACGACAACGAACGCGGCCGCAAGATAGACCGGCACCTCGATCCACGTGAAATAGATGATGAGGTCGTCATCATCGACGCCGAGCCGACTGGCGAGAAACGCATGCGTGCTGACGAGCAGCACGGCGAGGAGGGCGAGCCAGCCCAGGGCGCTCCGCGTCACGGGCCGGACCTGGCGATCGCGACCCCGCAGGTCATTGCGCAGCGTGCGGCGGGCTGCTTCGTCGCGCGTTGGCGATCCCTAGCCTGACGATGCGCGATGCCTCTCAGGCGGTCGGTCTCCGCCTCGACTGGATCGGTCGCGCGCTTGTCCAATGCCCAACTCCGGTTCAGACGACGAGCCCCGCCTCTTCGAACGAGGGTGGACACCGCAGGCCCCCGCGATCCGTCCCTATCGTCGAATTCATCCCGCGCACGCAAGTCGTCCAGGTCATATTCGAGCGCGACGCAACGCGGCCCCGAGCTCGAACGCACCAAGCGGCACGTCTCGGTCGGCCGCGTGTAACCGTCGCTAACGCTTGTGCGAAGAGGCTTAGTGTATCCGGCTGTGGGCGGACCCCGTGCGCAGCGCCCCTGCCGCTGTCTTGTCGAGCGGACGTTTCTTCAACAGGGATCTCGAGGTTGGCTCGTCAATCAACACAGGATGCCCTCGTCGATTGTCTGATTGCTGACCTCAAGCCGGTGCGCCGACTGGCGACCCCCGGGTTGCGAACGCTATTTTGGCTCGCCCCGGTTCTGGCGGTCGGTCTGGCGCTCGGCGAATTTGCCGACGTCGCCGCGCTCCGTCACCGGCTAATGGCAGTGCCAGATATGTGGCTTGCGGTGCTAGGCTCGACCATGACGGCGGCTCTCGCCGCGCTGGCAGCGTTCGAACTATCCCTTCCGGACCGGTCACGCCTGTGGGTTCTGCTGCCGTTGCCGGGAGCCGCGCTGTGGATCGGAGCAAGCGGTCTTGGGTGCGCACGAAACTGGCTTGTTCCCGAAACGCACGTGGCGTCGTGGGCCGAAACCCGGGTCTGCCTGTCGTTCATCGTCGGTGTCTCGATCCCCCTGTCGGTCTTGACCGCTCTCATGCTGCGGCGTGGTCACTCGTTGACGCCGACCTTGACGAGCATCGTCGCTGGCCTCGCGGTCGCCGCCACTGCGGCCACTCTTCTCAACTTCTTCCATCCCTACGATGTCGCGCTGGACGACCTTCTCGTCCATGCTATCGCCGTCATCATTGTCGTCGCGCTTAACCGGCTGCTGGTCAGGGCCTTTCTCGTCCGTTCCAAGTCGGGTCGAAGCGCTGCATCCGCGAACTAACCGCAGCGGTCGACCAGGCTTCGATCGCCCGGTACGACGCCCAGGAAGATCTGTTCGACTCCGAAGAGGCGGCAGGATCCGGATCCTTGCGTCCCGCTCCTTCGTTTCGCCCCCATGATCGCCGCCGCGCTCGAAGCCGCCGAGCAAATCTTTTCCAGACCGTTTCGCCTCGTCTTGGCAAAGACCTTGGCGCTGACGCTTCTATTTCTCGTTCTATGCGGCTTTGGCCTCGACAGGATGCTCTTCGCGCACATCCCGTTGCCGAGCGCGCCTTGGCTGGCCATCCTGATTCACGCGATGACGGGCCTTGGCATCTTCGCCGCCATGTACCTTCTCGTCACGCCGGTAACTTTCGCTATCGCCTGCTTTTTCTTCGACGAGCTCGCCGACCACGTCGAGGCGGAGATCGCCGGTTCGACCTGCCGCGGTCGTGCGTTGCCTGTCATTCCGGCGCTCTGGATCGGAGTTCGCTTCAGTCTCCTGAGCTTGGCCGTGAACGCCTGTGCCCTGGTGCTCCTGTTCGTGCCGGGGCTCAACCTGATCGCCTTCTTCGGTGCCAACGCCTACCTGCTCGGCCGAGGCTTCTTCGAGCTCGCGGCCTTACGCTATCGCACGCTCGCCGACGTGAAGGAGCTTCGACGGCGCCACGGTCTCCGTATCACCCTGGCCGGTTGCCTTTGCGCGATCGTCGCTACGGTGCCTTTCGTAAACCTGCTCACGCCGCTGTTCGCGACGGCGTTCCTGGTGCGGATCGCGCAGCCCATCGTGCGGCCCCGCTTACCTCACTTGGCCGTATAGGCCGCGTACTGCCCGGTTTTGCGAAAGCGATAGAGATAGCGCGGCACGAAGCTCTCGAAGGACTCCGGCTTGATGCCAAGACCCTGCAGGGTCCGATGTTCGGTGGTCGCCCCGGCCGACACGACGTTGTCCCGCTTGAGCAGCTCGACCTGGTCTCGCGTCATGTCGAGCATTGCCGGGAACAGGCCGAGACTTGCCGCCTTCACGCCCTCGGTCGCGCGGGCCATGAGAGTTGCGGCGGGGAACGGCAAGGGCAGCAACGCCCTTTTGCGCCCCGTCGTCTCCAGGACGAAACGCATGAGCTCGGCGAAGGAGCGGATGTCCGGCCCGCCAAGCTCGTAGGTCGTGCCTGGCCGTGCCGTCCCATCGATGGCGATGGCGATGGCCTCGGCGACGTCGCCGACGAAGACCGGCTGCAGACGGACGGTGCCGCCGCCGATCAGCGGCAGGGCCGGCAGGAACCGCGCCATGGCGGCGAAGCGGTTAAAAAACTGGTCCTCCGGCCCGAAGACCACGGAGGGTCGCATGATCACGGCCTCAGGGATCGCCTTAAGCATCGCGGCTTCGCCCGCCGCCTTGGTCCGTCCGTATTCCGCCGGCGAGGACGGATCGGCGCCGATCGCCGACATCTGCACGACGCGCGTGATCCCGGCGGCTCTGGTCGCGTCCGCGACGGCCTGCACGCCCTCGCTGTGAAGGGCCGCGAAGGTCTGTTTGCCGCCTTGGGCGAGAAGACCGACGAGGTTGACCACCGCGTCGGCATCGCGCACGGCGCGCGCGACCGAATCGGGATAGCGCAGGTTGGCCTGAACCGCGTTGATCTGGCCGACCTTTCCGGAAGGCTGGAGTGCGAACGCGAGGTCGGGGCGACGCGAGGCGATGCGGACCCGCCATCCGTGTTCGGCGAGCGCCTTGGCGACGTAGCGCCCGACGAATCCAGACCCGCCGAACACGGTGACGAGACGACCCGTTTTCACCAGTGTTTCGGCTACCATCGTCCCTCGCAACGCGCCGGCACTGTCACGGGCCGAGCCCGTCCACCCCGCTCTTCACTAGGGGCTCTCTCTGGTCCTGTACAGGGTCGAACGGGACGCACTCGAGCACCTGAAGGAACGGTCTGGATCACCGCGAGCCAGAAACGCCCACTCGACCGACCTGCCGGCTCTGCGTCATCGTTCGTCAGAGCTCGATTGACCGCGGCCGACACGGGCCCTATGGAAAGCGCGGGCCCTGGTGGCGGAATTGGTAGACGCGCTGGTTTCAGGTACCAGTGGTG
>CAXTFG010000011.1:0-37218 GCA_964243415.1 uncultured Beijerinckiaceae bacterium
AGGTCGCCGGTGCGCTCGGCATAGGCTCCGGCGAGCACAACGAAGAGCGGCGTCGTGTCGACGCCGCCGTAATAGCGCGAGAACGGCAGCTCGCCGAGGTGCACCATCTCGCCCTTGCGCATCTCGTGCATGATCTTGCCGGGCGCGGAATCATGGAAGCTCGACGTCTCCGTCGCCTGGTTTGCAGCGAGAAAGCGGAGGACGCCTTGCGCCAGCGAGGGATCGAGCCACAGCATCTGCAGCGCCGTGATGATCGCGTCGCGGCCGAAGGCGGTGGAGAACCAAGGGATGCCGGCATACGGGTAGGGTCCGGTGTCGAGCTCCGTCGTCAGCAGCGCGATGTCGGCACGCGACTTACCCAGCCACTCGTTGAACAGTCGGCCGTTGGTCTCAATGGCCGTGCCTGTGTCACGCAGCGCCTTCTCCTGTGCGCGGGCACTGGCCATGGCGTCGCGAAAGCGGCTCTCGCTGGGGCGCGGGGCGTGATTCGTCCCGACCTCGAGGTAGAAGTCGAACGCTTGGCCAGGTTCCAGCGCCACGTCGATCGCCATGCCGCCGGCGTCGACCAGGGTCGGCTCGATCGAGAGGCTGATGACCGAAGCGCGCGCGATCTCGTCGAGGCCGACGTAGCGGAACTCGACGGCATGGCCGCCGAGGAGCGGCGCAGAGCTCGTCCCGCGGGCGCGTCGCTCGATGCCGCGGACCTCGAACATGTCCCGGAAGTCGGCGCCGAACGCGAGCCGCAGGCCGGTGGTGTTGGCGACGCGGCCGTAATTGGTGACGCGAACACGCTCGTAAAGGCGGACCCGCCACAGGATACGCGTGCGCTCGACGTGGATGATGCCTTCGGGCGTCGGCGTGCCACCGATCGGGGGCAGAGGCTTGTTGGTCAGGTTGGCCTGAAAGGTGACGTTGTCGTGACCGACTGCGGCGCCGAGCAGCGACAAGGCACGGCCGCCGACGCGCAGCTCGAACGTCGAGAGCATCCGTGTATCGTTGTAGAACAACCCCTCGGACGGCCCAGACACGTTGCCTATCGCGTCGGCGACCATGAACATGTCGCCGTGCTTCAACACGTAATGGCGCGGGTCGGTCGCCACCTCGGCGCCCTCGCCGCCGCCGGGCGGCGTCGATCCCGACATCATTGCGCCGCCACGAGCAGCGGCGTGTGTCCGGGACTCTGCCCGGCGCCGATCACCTCCGCGTAGAGCGCGACGTAGCTCGCGGCCATCACGCCGGCCGAAAAGCGCCGCTCGAAGGTGGCGCGCACGCCCGCGCGGTCGATCGCGTCGAGCCGGCCAACGGCGGCGACCGCCTCGTCATGCGTCTCGACGATGTAGCCCGTCACGCCATCGTCCATCACTTCGGGGACCGAGCCGCAGCGCCAAGCGATGACGGGCGTGCCGTAAGACATGGCTTCGATCATCACCAGCCCGAACGGTTCCGGCCAGTCGATGGGGAACAGCAGCGCTTTGGCACTGCCGAGCAGGGTCGGTTTGTCTGCTTCGCCGATCTCGCCGATGAACTCGATCAGCCGATCGTGGAGCAACGGCTCGATCTCGCGCAGGAAATAGGCGCGGTCGACCGCATCGACCTTGGCCGCGATCTTGAGCCTGATACCACAAGCCTTGGCGACGGCGATGGCGCGGTCCGGCCGCTTCTCGGGAGAGATGCGACCGAGGAAGAGGAGGTAGGGATCAGCATCGACGTCGACCGGCGTCATGGCGCTGGAATAGGGCTCGACGCCGTGATGGATGGTCTTGATCCAGCTGGCGTCCGCCAGCGGCAGCCGTTGATGATCGGAGATCGAGACCAGCGGAAAATTCGGCCACCGCGCATACACGCCGGCGAGGTCCTTCATGTCGAGACGTCCGTGCAGCGTCGTCACCGTGCGCGCCGCACAATGATCGAACAGCGGAAAATGCAGCATATCGGTGTGAAAGTGGATGATGTCGAACTCCGCGCGCCGGCGATGGACTTCGTGCAGCATGGAAAGATGCGCGGCGAGGTCGGACTTGAGCGGCGCCGCATCGAGGCGGATCGGCTCGTCGCGCACCGGCACCAGCACTGCCTTGGTGTGTGCGTCGCCCGTGGCGAACAGCGTGACGTGATGGCCGAGATCGACGAGGGCATTGGTGAGATGGGCGACGATGCGCTCCGTGCCGCCATAAAGCTTCGGCGGGACGGCCTCGTAGAGGGGTGTCACCTGCGCGATATGGAGTGGAGGCGCCCCGAGCAAAGCCGAGATCATCTGCATGGGCGGGGCGAGGCGGTGTCGGCGAGCGTCATGGCGTGTGGATCCCACAAAGGCGAGAGCGCGCGTGTCTCTCAGCCGTCCCTGCCTGGATGCCGCCGACGATGAACCTTCATTATATGGTTTTCGTCGGCGTGCCAGCGCCCATGTCACGGGAGAGGCCAATGGGTCGTGAGCGACGCCAGCCTAGAGCGTAACATTCGTCTCGGTACCGTTGATCGAGGGACAGCAATCGCAGAGAGAGGGCAGAGCTGAATGCGTGGCCCAATGCAGGCAGCGGGGGTGAACGACGTCGACGGATGGCCCAATCCCAAGTGGAGCGTCGAAGCGATGTTCAATGCGATGGACCAGCACAAGATCGCGGTCCAACTGCTCTCGGTCTCGTCGCCCGGCATCACCTTCGCGACGAGTTCGGGACGCCGCCGACCTCGCTCGGCGGCTCAACGAGTACATGGCGGGGCTGGTCAAGGAGCACGCGCCGCTCTTGGGTTCCCTCGCGGTCCTGCCGCTTCCCGATATCGAGGCGTCGCTGCGACCGTCCGTGTGCCCGATGATGAGGGCGCCTTTCATTCCCATCTGGCGGACGGCACGCTCGAGTTCGTCCGCGCCGTCTTCCGGCCGCTGCAACGGCACGGTTGCAAAACCTCCGAAACGTGCCGGATGCTTCTGGATTAAGGTTGCGAGAGCATCGTTCGCTTGCCGCGCAAGCCGCATCGCCGGCGACGGATCCAAAACTCCCTGGACACTTCCGACATTCGACAAAACTGCGAAATCGATGTTGGCTTTTGACATCGCCTCCAGCCGACGTTCCCCGACGTCGGACAGGATCGGTTGAATCCTGTCCAGCACCGCTTTCGATACTCCAGGTATTAGCGTCAACCAACGCTCGACATGTTCGGGATCGCCTAAAACGAAATGTTCTTCGAGAGCGATGCGCTGCATTCGGATCTCACTGGCGCCTGTGCATAACCCACTTTGACGAGTATCTTTCCGCCAGTCTTTCGTAATTTGAGCGCGACCTAAGTTTTCGCGTTCTCCACGCGAAACGGCGAATCTCTGGATCTTCGCCACCTTCCGAAACACCCGCGAGTGAGCACTTCATCAAAAGAGGCCGAGGCGGAGACCGAAACCGCCAGACTATTTGATTATATTCAGAGGCAGCATTGCATCCACGCTTTTGTTTGCGACTAAATCTTTGACACGTACCCTAATGGTGAAATCCTCAGGTATTAAGCCAGATATTTTATCTGTAATGTTGATGTCGACATTCTTGATTGGTACGCCGGCTTCAAATATAGGTTTCAAAACGCCTTCTTGATTGACGACAACCTTATCTTTTAAGATAAGCTGAATATCAACATCGAACTTGGCTTTGTAAGATCCTTCCTCCTTTATGCAAGAAAAGCCAGAAGGTTGGATATAAATGTAAAAAGGATCGCCTAACTTAAAAGTCGAGCTTTCCCGCCGGTGTAAATCATCGAACTTTGAAACATTATCTGATGCAAACACCGCATTCAGCAAGATAAGGGATGCATTTTCGCCTGGACCTTTGCATCCGGCATTCGGCGTCGACGTCTGCCACTTGCTCGTGTCCCAAAGATCGACTGTCTCATCAACCGCCGCGTTCAAATCATCAATGTGCTGGCGAACCAACTGAGGTGTGATAGTCGAAGCATCCAAGCGCTCTTGGAGAAAGACCAGGTCGTCGTCTGGACCGCCTAAAGTGAAATAAAAGGAATGGTTGTCATTATATCCGAGCATTTTCCTACTCGGCATATCAGTGAGCTTGTCCTTTGGCACGTCGCCAAGGCGCACATAAAACTGCATGTACTTATCATCATCGACCGGCCTCAGTACGATTGAGAGTTTCCGAGATCCTTGATTATCAATTTCCACGTAAGAGGTTTTGTCGCCCATGTCTTCGAAGCCAAGCCCAGAAACCAACTTTTGGAGTGCGGATAATGACAGAGTTTTTGTTGCCGCTTGCGCTTCTATGTCGATGACGAAACTTGTGAGAAGGACGAAGGACAGAGCCATCCATATTGAGCGAAGCATTGCTTGCCTTTCAGGGTTCGCTTCGAAATGCAGGAAGATGCATATGGATAAATTGCCTGCCTCACAACTAAGACTGCGGCTTTTACGCTCACAAATATGGGTAAGTACCAGATCCTTAGGGCCTGCCATGCGCTCGAGGGGCATTGTCACGTTAGACGGCCGGCCACAACGCGATCGTCTTTGCCTAGCGTCAAGCCACGGCGGCAGCCTGCCACGTGCACATCGCCGCTGCTCGGAACTGCTGGAGCGTGTGCGCGAGATCAGATGTCGTTGGTAAGCAAAGGTGTTTTGGACGGAAGCGTGAGCGGACAGGAAGCGTTGCGCAGATCCCGGCGTCTTGAAGCGTTGCATCTTGCGCTCGCGTCGTCTCACCGCTTGGTGAGAGTTCTCCGCTCGATTGTTCCGGCGCTGACCCTGCTCGTGGACGATTCCGAGTCCAAGGCGCCCCCGATGGAGACAACCATCTCGTCGAGGCGCCAGCGGCTGGTCGGGCGAGGTCGCCTACGTCGCAGTTCCCGAGCGAAGCGCGGCCCGAACTTGGCAACCCACCGCCGGATCGTCTCGTAGGACACGTCCAAGCCGCGCTCGGCGAGCAGGTCCTCGACGTCGCGATAGCTGAGGTGAACCGCAGGTAGAGCCAGACGGCATGCTGAATGGTCGACGGCGGGAAGCGATGGCGAGCGTAGGCGATTGGCATGATCCATCGAGCACGCCGGTGCGGAACGCGAGATGCATGGGAGTGACGGCGTGCCAGGGCAGTCGTCTCCGCGGGAACAGGTTCAATGGGCAAACTGATCATCGGTCTCGGCATTCCGTTCGTCGCCGTCGACCTCATGCTGCCCTGGGCGAACACCGTCGAGGTTACGCTGTTCGACGTACCCTTCGTTTATCTCTGGATCTTCGCCTGGTTCATCCTGACGTCGGCTTGTCTTATGACGTGCTGGCTTCTGTTCGACCGCGAGCGGGCGGACGAGGCCGCCGCGTCGCGCGAGGGTCGATGAGGACAGACCGCAGGCATCCCGCAGGTCGCGGCCCGCGACGGCTCGTGTAAGGCATCCCCATGGCGACGGCAGTCTTTTTCCTCCTGGTCCTCGGCTCCCTCGCCATCGCCCTGGGGAGCAGCCGCGGCCACGGCAGCGGCGACATCAAGGAGTATGTGATCGCGTCAGGGCAGTTCGGCGGGCTGCTGCTTTTCTTTCTCGCCGCGGGGGAAATCTACAGCATCGGCACGATGATCGGGTTCCCCGGCGGGATCTACGCCAAGGGCCCGGCCTACGGCGTCTGGTTCATGGGCTACGTGCTGCTGGCGTACCCCGTCGGCTACTTCCTGAACCCGCTCATCTGGCGCGCCGGGCAGGCCTACGGCGCGGTGACGCTGCCGGACCTGTTCAAGGGGCACTTCGGGTCGCGCGCGCTCGAACTGACCGTAACGATTACCGCCATCGTCTTCCTGATCCCCTGGGGGCAATTGCAGTTCACCGGACTGATCGTTGCCCTGAACGCGTTGGGCTGGCACTTTAGCCCGCTCTTCCTCGTTTCCATCTCCGCCGTGCTGGCCTTCGCCTATATCGCCGTCGCCGGCATCCGGGCACCCGCTTTCGTGTCGATCATGAAGGACACGCTGATGGTGCTTGCCATCGTCGTGGCCGGCGTCGCCGCTGCCTCCGCCGAGGGCATCGCTCCGATCTTCCGCGCGGCCGGTCAGCACGTGCCGGGACGGATGACCGCGCCCGAGCAAACATTCGCGATGAGCACGATTCTCAGCCAGGCGCTCGGCTTCTACATGCTTCCCTTCTCGATGCAGGTTCTGTTCACGGCGCGGTCGGAACAAACCGTCCGACGCACGCAGATCGGCATGCCGCTCTACATGCTGATGTTCCCGTTCCTGGTGGTGGCGGCGTACTACAGCCTCGGCCACGTGCCCGGCCTCCATTCCCCCAACGAGGCGCTCATGGCGGCCGTCGTTCGGCTGCTTCCCGGCTGGCTGATCGGACTTGTCGCCGCCGGCGCGACGCTGTCCGGCTTGATCGTACTCGCGGGCATCTGCCTCGCCATCGGGCCGATCGTGTCGCGCAACATGCTGCGCAACATCCCGGAGGTGCATCAGAAACGGGGCGCGCAGGTGGTCATCGCCATCTACCTCGTCCTGTCGATCGTGATGACCCTGGCAGCGCCGACCCTAATGGTGAACCTGATCAACACTGCCTATTACGGCTTCAGCCAGTTCTTTCCGGGCGTCCTCGCCATCATGGTCGCCCGCAAGGTCAACCCTTACGCGATCCTGACCGGCATCGTCGTGGCCGATGCCCTCGCCCTGGTGCTGAACGCTACGAATGCGAACATCGGACACCTCAACATTGGCTTCGTCTGCCTCGCCTGCAACGCCGCGATCGTGGTTGTCGGCAGCAGGCTGTTTCCCCGCGGGCGCGACTACGTCCCTATGATCGAGCGCGGCCGGACGTCCAGAGGTGCGCCGGACCTCGCGGTCGCAGCAAGCACACCGACGGCGTGATGACGCGCGCGGCGGTGCCGAGGCGGAGGCAGTTTGGAGCGGCGGCATGACGGACGCGGCGCCCCCCGAACTGCCGGTGACGGGATATTTCGACCGTTTCTCCGCCCGTCCGGGTGGCGCGCTGGCGGTCCACGTCAGCCTGCGGGACGGCGGCCGCTACCGCGCCCGCCTGGAACGCGTGGTGTCGGGCGACCCCAACCCCGACGGCCCCGGCCTGCACTTCGTCGACCTGTCGCAATGCTTCGACCGCACGTTGACGGGACGGCGCCAAACAATTTGCGCTGGCTCGTACGGGCTGGTCGAGGCAGCCCCGCGACGGCGGCCGCAGGAGCCATGCACCTGGACGGCCCTGGTCTGGATGCCCCGGCCCGGCGAGGCACGCGCCGTGCTCTGCGAGGAGGGTGGCGCCACCGTCGCGCTTTCGGCCGGGCAACAGGGCGCCTCCGCCCGCCTCACCTGGGTTGGGGGCGAGGCGGCGCTGGCGACGGGCATGACCATGCGCGTCCGCTGCTGGTACCGCATGTGGCTCTCCGCCGACCCGGCAACCGGCACGCTGGTCCTCGGCCAGGCACCGCTCGATGGCGGCGCACCCGTGGTCGTCCGGCAGCAGGCGGAAGGGGTGATACTGCCCTCCATGGGCACGGTGCTGGTCGCCGCCGAAGGGCGCGCCGCCCCGGCGCGGCACTTCAACGGCAAGATCGAGGCACCCGCAATCCTGCCCGGCGACGTCGACGCATGGCCGGACCCGGCGCGCCTGCCGGCCGGCGCCCCCGTGCATGCGGCGTGGGACTTTTCGCACGACATAGGCGGGACGGAAATCGCCGACATCGGGCCGCAGGGCTGCCACGGCCGCGTCGTCAACCTGCCGACGCGCGGCGTCGTCGGCGCGCTGTGGAGCGGCCGGGAAACCTGCTTCCGCCACGCGCCGGCGGACTACGCCGCCATACACTTCCATGACGACGACATCGACGACTGCCGCTGGGACGTCGACTTCCGGCTCGACATCCCTGCCGACTTGGCGAGCGGCGCGTACTGCCTGCGCCTGAGTTGCGCGGAGGGCGAGGACCGGCTGCCCTTCTATGTCGTGCCCTCGCGCGAAGGCTCGCGCGCGGCCGTGGCGTTTCTCGCGCCGACTTTCACCTACCAGGCCTACGCCAACCACGCCCGCGGCAACGTCGACGATGCGTTCCGCGCCCGCTCCGCTGCCTGGGGCGCTTCGCCCTACAACCCGGACGATTATCCCACCTATTGTCGCTCGACCTACAACCGCCATGCCGACGGCAGCGGCGTCGCTTTCTCCTCCCGCCTGCGCCCGATCCTGACGATGCGGCCGAGCTTCCTCACCTTCAACGACCCCAAAGGCTCGGGGCTGCGGCATTACCCGGCCGACACGCACCTGCTCGCCTGGCTGGAGGCGAAAGGGATCGCCTTTGACGTCGTTACGGATGAGGACCTCGACGAAGAGGGCGTCGAGCTGATCGCGCCCTACAGCTGCGTCCTGACCGGCTCGCATCCAGAGTACCACACTCTCGGCACGCTTGATGCCCTGACCTCCTACACCGCCGCCGGTGGCCGGCTTGTCTACCTCGGCGGCAACGGCTTCTATTGGCGCATCGCGCGCCATCCCGACATGCCCGGCCTCATCGAAATCCGCCGGGCGGAGGGCGGCATCCGGGCCTGGGAGGCCGAGCCCGGCGAATACCACAACGCCTTCGACGGGCAGCTCGGCGGGCTGTGGCGACGCAACCGGCGCCCGCCGCAGATGCTGACCGGCGTCGGCTTCTCGGGCCAGGGCCTCTTCGAGGGCACGCACTACCGTCGCCTGCCGGCATCCTATGCCCCCGCCCACGCCTGGATCTTCGAGGGCATCGAGGGCGAGACCATCGGCGGCTACGGCCTGTCGGGCGGGGGTGCCGCCGGCTTCGAACTCGACCGCGCCGATGTCGATCTCGGCACGCCCGAGAATGCCGCGATCCTCGCCGTTTCGGAGGACCCGCCCGCTTCCTTCATCACCGTGCCGGAAGAGCTGCTGACCCACACCTCGACGATCTCCGGCGAGGAGCCGGACGAGCTCAAGCGAGGCGAGATCGTCTACTTCGAGACGCCCGGCGGCGGCGCGGTGTTCTCGGTGGGGTCGATCACCTTCTGCGGCAGCCTGTGGCACGACGGCGCCTTTGATGGGCAAATTTCACGCCTGCTCGAAAACGTGGTTCGCCGTTTCGCGACCTGACGCGTGGTGGCGCCCCCGCCGAAATCGCTCTCCGCACTCAAAGACGCCAACGGCCAGTCGCAACGCGTCCAATCGGCGTATGCTCGGTTGTCGATAGCGACATTGAGCCTAAGAGCGGCACTCAACAGGACGGCCGTTCTCGACTAGAGCACGGACGACAGCGCATCGGCGACTGATCCGACTGTTGCGTCAGGTGGAGTTCCCGTCGCTACCGGCATTATCGTCTACTCGTGGAGGGGCACCTCGAGAGGTGTACCGGGACGCCTCCGCAGCATCAGGAGGAACGTCAGGGCGGCATGAGCATCATGCACGGGCGTCCATCAGACCCCTGGTCCGCATGATCGGTAGGACCTCTCTGCCGAAGAACTCGAGGTCGGGCAGGTAGTCGAAGAAATTGACCTGAACGCCATCGCAGCCCGCCTCCTTCAGACGCACGAACCAATCGACTACTTGTTCCGGCGAGCCAACAATGTGGACATTCCCACCGACGCTCCAATGCGCTGCGGTATGGCCGGCCCACGACTTCGTGTCGCCGGCTTTGCGCAGACCTACAAAGTTCGCGACGGCGTCCGGGTCTGCATGGTCGGCAATCGTCTTGTAAGCGTCCCAGGCCTCCTTCTCGGTCGAACGGCAGATTACGTGCGGATTGATGATCGTGCGCACCTCGCGGCTGTACTTCTCCCGCGCCAAGGACTTCACCTTAGCGTTCACGTCGGGCAGCGCTTCGACGGCCTTGTCGATCTCGGCACCGACCGGGCTTGTGATGAAGATCAAATCGGAGTGCTTGGCTGCGTAGTCGAGCCCGGCCCCAGACGAGCCCGCATTGACGATGATGGGGCGTCCACGGGCCGGTCGCGGCGCCAAATAGCCGCCAGCCATGTTCCAAAACCGACCCTTGAAAGAGACCTCCTCGCTTTCCGACCAGAGCCGCTCCATGATTGTGGTAAATTCGTCCGCCATTTCGTAGCGCAGGTCGTGCTCAACCGGCTCCAACCCGAAGCGGGTGAACTCGCTCTGACGATAGCCTGTGACGACGTTGATACCCCAGCGGCCGTGGCTGATGTGGTCGAGGGCAGCACCGAACTTCGCCAGGTGCAGCGGATGCCACGCGTAGAGGACGTGAACGGTGTTGATGAGCACGATCGACTTGGTCACCGAGGCTAGCGAGGCGTTCACGATGATGGGGTCGAGTTCGTGCTCGCGAAACCGCATCTCGCCGCCGTAGCCTCCCTTGCCAAGCCACTGCGCCAGTCCGAACACGAGGTCGAAGCCCAGCGTCTCGGCAAGCAGAGTACACTCCTTGATGTAGTCGAACGTCCAACTTGTTGATCGGGGCGCGGTCGAGGGGCTCCACGCACCTTCCTGCATCGGGAGAAACAACCCCAGCAGGAAACTTTTGTGTTGGAGACGCTGCAGCGGCGTCGGCTCGGTCGTGCTCTCGGCGGGCATGTTCATTCCCCCTCCAGGGCTTCATGATTGAAGGCACCCTCGACAAGGGCGGTGATTTCGGCGGCGGCGGTCCGGACATGCGGGACGAACATCGTTTGCGTGGCCTCGCTGAACCGAACGGTGGGCACGATCAGGTTGAGGGCCGCGATGATGACGCCGCGCTGGCGGACGGCGAAGGCGATGGAAGCCTGTCCGTCGATGGCCTCCCCGAAACTGGTCGCGTAACCCGTCTCGCGGACCTGCCGAAGTGCGGCCCTGAATGCATCGGAGAAAGCAAAGCCGTGCTGGGAGAGCCTCGATCGCTGGGCCAGGGTTTCCAGTTCAGTACTTGGCAATGCGGCCAAGAGCAGCTTACCCGGGCCGCCGAGGTGAAGGGGAAGCTGAGCGCCGACCTTCGGCACGGCGATCAACTCGTGCGTCCCGAGGCTCACCGCGACGTTGGTGCGGTAGTCGCCTTCGCGTACCACGAGGGCGACGGTCTCTCCCGTCCGATCTCTCAGGGCGCGCATCGCAGATACGCTCAATTTCTCCAGACTGCGGAGCACCCTGACTCGTTCGTACTGGCGCGCCGACATCGCGATGCGCACGAACTCACCGCCGATCGTGTAACGCCCCTGCTCCCTGTCGAATGCGACCAGCTTTTCCCCCAACAAGGTCTGCACGATCCGGTAAGCCGTCGCTTTGCTGAGGTCCGAGCCCCGAGCGAGATCCGTCAGGGTGCAGCCCTCCCGCGACCGACCGAGAAGGCGAAGGATCTCCGCCGCCCGCTTGACGGACCGCGTACCTGTTTCATCTAGCAAACCAGGCGGGTTCATTATTGACATCAGGTACCGGCTCGATGGATCTTGTCAAGACGAAGACGGAACGGACCTCGCGGAGGAGCGCATGCAGGTCTCGGCAGAAGGATGATTGGAATTCCATCAGGACCGCGCGAGCTTGCACCGCGACCGCGCCGAGGGCTTATACGTTTTGGTTCCGGAAGAACAAACAGTTTGATAATAAACGATAATCTAATTTGGGGAGCACGCCTTGCAGACTGAAATCCTCATTGGCGTCGGCCTGATCACCTTGGTGGTTGCGCTGACGGCGCTGTTTTCCGGGCTTCGTGTTCGCTCGACGCGCGAGTTTACCATCGCCGGCCGCCGGGCTGGCTGGCCGATCGTCTCGGGGATCATCGTGGGTGCGCTGGTCGGCGGCTCATCTACCGTCGGCACCACGCAGGCAGCCTTTGTTTACGGCCTACCAGCCTGGTGGTTCACGCTCGGGGCCGGTATCGGCTGCGTCTTCCTTGGTACGGTTTTCGCCCGACCGTTGCGTCAAACTAACGCCGAGACGCTCCCCGGCTTCCTGGTCAGCACGTTCGGCGAACCCGTCCGGCCGATTGTTGCGATTTGCGACAGCATCGGGATCTTCATCACGATACCGGGCCAGGCGGCGTCCGCGCTCACCTTGTTGGCAGTCTTGCTTCACTGGTCCGTTGGGCCCACCATTGTGCTGGTCTGCGCGCTGGTGATTACCTACGTGCTGACGGGCGGCGCGATCAGTGCCGGCATCGCGGGTTTCGTGAAGCTCCTGATTTCTTTCGCGGCGCTTCTCGTGTTCGGCGTTCTCGCGTTCTACCTCGCCGGCGGTTTAGCTCCGCTCGAAGCGGCGTTGCCGAGCAAGTTCTTCAGCCTCTTCGGCAACGGTTTCTGGAAGGACATCGGCAGCGGGCTTGGGATCGTGTTCGGGGTTTTGACCACTCAGGTATACGTTCAGGCCGTGCTGTCTGGACGCGATGGAGCGCAAGCGCGTATCGGCGCGATCGTGGCCGGCATTGGCACGACGGTGTTCGGCCTGGGAGGTGTCATGGTCGGTATGTTCATGCGCGTGCATGAGCCCAGCATCGCGCCAGCCCAGGCGCTCCCCCTGTTTGCTTTCCATTACTTCTCGCCGCTTCTCAGCGGCGTCATGCTGGGCGCAATCCTCATAACCGTGATCACCTGCGCAGGCGGCCTTGCACTGGGCATCTCGACGATGGTGACCCGTGACCTCTACCAGCACTATTTGCGCCCTGCGATGAGTGACCGCGAAGGGTTGTTCCTGGCCCGCTTGGTGATCGTGATCGTGGTTGTGGCCGGCGTGCTGATCGGCGCCAGCGATCTCTTGAAGCTGATCATCAACTACAGCTTTTTGGCTTTCGCCTTTCGAGCCGACGCTATGCTTGTTCCGGTCCTGGTGGCGGTGCTCGGCACTCGCACCAGCCTGCGTTCGGCTGGGGCAGGCGTGGGATCGCTGGTATGCGGCATGGCCACGAACATCTTCTGGAACCTCGCGGTCGCGCCTGGAGGTGCGGCCGTTTTCGTCGGACTCTTCGGAAGTGTGGTGGGCCTGCTCGCGGGTCACGCGTTCTCTGTCGCGTCGCGCAACAAGCCGTCGGTTCCGCAGCAAAGCATCACGACGCCCGGTGCGTGAGGCACGCGGCGAGGTTCGCAGAACAGGAAAGTGCATGTCCAAGCAGAAGATCGTCAGCCTTGCCGCTCTGGTTGAACGCGTGGAGGACGGCGCCTCTCTCGCGCTCGGCGGCAGCTTCCTTCATCGTGGGCCTTTTGCATTCGTGCGAGAACTGATCCGACAGAACAAACGCGGGCTGGAGATCGTCAAGCAGTCGCCTGGCTACGATATCGACATCCTCTGCCGCGCTGGCTGCATCGCCAGGGCGCGCGCCGGGATCGTTGCCATGGAAGGCAATTTCGGTCTCGCGCCCTTTTACCGCCGCGCGGTCGAGCGGGGCGAGATCGTGCTGGAGGAACATGCGTGCGCGACCCTCACCGCCGGACTGCGCGCCGCAGCTTTCGGGGTGCCGTTCCAACCCTGCGGCGGGCTCCAGGGATCGGACCTACCGGCCTTGAACAAGTGGGCTGAGATCCAAGACCCCTACGGCTCCGGCCGAAGTGTCTGGGTCATTCCCGCGATCCGCCCCGACTATGCGGTGCTCCACGCCAACGAAGTCACTCAGAGCGGCGATGCGCGGCTCTATGGCACCTACAACTGGGATCGCATCATGAGCCGGGCCGCCAAGAAGGTCCTCATCGTGGCCGAGCGGATCGTCGACGACGCGAGCTTTCGCGAACGCCCCGAGCTGACGCTTGTACCCGACTTCATGGTTGAGGCGGCGGCAGTGGTTCCCAACGGGGCCTGGCCTGGCTCCTGCTGGCCCGACTACGAAGTCGATTACCCCACGGTCGAACGTTATATGGAGGCGACGGACGGCTATCTCGACGCGCATTTGGCCGAAGCACCCGAGCAGCGGGAACTCGTCGATGCCTGAGACGTGGTCGGGCTTCTCTTACATCGTGACCAACCTCGCGCGCTTCATTTGCCCCAATGAGATCACCTTCAGCGGTGTGAACAGCACCTTGCCGATGCTGGCCTGCCTGCTGGCCAAACGCGCCTACGATTTCGACTTCGTGTACCTCAATGTCGCGGGTGGCGTGGACCCAAGCCCGGGCTCTATTCCGATCTCCAGCTCCGACCCGATCCTCGCTCAGGGCTCTAAGGCTATCTTCGCCAACGAGGACTTCTACGACCTGTGCACCCGTGGGGGCATGGATCTCTGCTTCCTCGGCGCCGCGCAGGTGGACGGTCGCGGTCGCACTAACGTGTCTTGCATTGGAGAATGGGCCGCTCCGAAGGTGCGACTTCCAGGAGGCGGCGGTGGCGCCGTGATGCTGCCGACCGCCCGTCGTGCTTGCACCTGGCGCACTGAGCATTCGAAGCGCACCATGGTCGAGCGGCTGGATTTCATCACCGCGGCCGGACCGGGTATGCATGGGGTTGTGACGCCTATCGCCGTTTTCGTGAATCGCGACGGCCGACTGGGGCTGCACTCGTGGCATCCGGAGATGTCCGAGGCGGCGGTGCGGGATCGAACGGGGTTCGACTTTTGCGCCCAAGCGGCCGAGCCGACGCCGTTTCCGACTGATCGCGAACGAGCGGCTCTGCAATCCCTCGATCCTGAGCGCGCCTTCGAGCGAGATGCTCACGTCAACCTCAGCTAGATCGGACTCGTAATGACGTCGGAGAGCGTGAGCGACCTTCTCCGCGACGCACTCGCCCGTCACGCTGGTTTCGGTCGGATCGCGCTCGACGGCCCTGAAGGTTTGACCAGCTACGAAGCACTTCGTGCTGCGGTCGACGAAGCCGCTGCTGCGGTGCAGAGTTGGCTCGGTCGGCGGGGCGATCCTGTGGGCGTCCTCGGACCCCGTGGGCTGTCCGCCATCGCGGCCTACTTCGGCGCCATGCAAGCCGGAGCCTGCCCCTGCTTCATCGAACCTAAGCTATCGCTCGAAGCACAGGCGATGCGCATGAACCGGGTCGGCATGCGCGACCTCATGCTCGACGCCAAGTTGATGGTTGACGCTTGCGGCCTGAAAGACGCCGGAATCCGCCTGCACCCGCTCGTGGCGCCGTCGCCCGTTCCCTTTCACGCGGTGGCGCTCACGCCCCAT
The DNA here is from genome assembly GCA_964243415.1 of uncultured Beijerinckiaceae bacterium. Classification (GTDB taxonomy): domain Bacteria; phylum Pseudomonadota; class Alphaproteobacteria; order Rhizobiales; family Beijerinckiaceae; genus RH-AL1. The sequence continues at coordinate 14,991 of CAXTFG010000011.1, forward strand.
GATCGCGCCATGATGCTGTTCACGTCCGGCAGTACCGGCCAGCCGAAGGGCGTCCTGCTCTCCCAGGCCAATCTCGCCTGCAACGCGCGCGGGGTCATTGCACATACCGGCCTGACGTCGGACGACCGGCTCCTCCACATCATGCCGCTGTTTCATACGAACGGCATCAACAACCAGTTGATCGCGCCTTTTCTGGTTGGGGCGACCGTGATCCTGCTCGAGCGCCCGGTCAGCGAGCAGGCGCCCGACATGTTCCGCCTGTACCGTCCGACCTACATGACCGGCGTACCGACCATCTACGCCCGCATGTTGCCGCACATGCATGCCGCCGATCTCGCGTCGCTTCGCTTCCTGCGTTGCGGCTCGGCGCCCATCACCGTGGACCTGCACGAGCGAATAGAGGCCGGCTTCGACCGGCCGCTCGTCGTCTCCTACGGCCTTTCCGAGGCGACCTGCACCTCCACTATGAACCCGCCGACCGCACGCCGCATCGGCTCGGTCGGGACCATCCTACAGGGACAGCAGGTCAAGCTGTTCGCGCCTGACGCCCTCGAGGAGATTGGGCAAGGCCGAGAAGGCGAGATCTGCATCGCTGGTCCTTCGCTGATGCTCGGTTACCTCGGCACGGACGGCGAGACGCCGATCCGCGACGGCTGGCTCCGCACCGGCGATCTAGGTCAATTTGACCAAGATGGCTATTTGAGCGTGACGGGACGGATCAAGGACGTGATCATTCGTGGCGGAGAGAATATCTCGCCGCAGCTGATTGAAAGCGCGCTGATGGGGCACGGCAGCGTAGGCCAATGCTGCGTGGTCGGCGCTTCTCACGCCGAACTGGGCGAAGTGCCCATCGCTTTCGTGGTATCCCGCGACGGGACCTCCTTTTCGCCGGAAGCACTGAGCGACCATGTCATCGCGAAGCTTTCTCGTCTCTACGTCCCGGCGGAATTTCGCCTCGTCCCGTCGCTGCCGGAGAACATTGTCGGCAAGGTCGATCGCAAGCTGCTCAGGGGTTTATGCAACTAGACGTGAACAACGTGACCCGGATCGGACGCCGGAGTAAGCGCCTAGGGGCCATGCAACGCGTTGCCTTAACGGGTGTCTATGTTGCGCGTAGGACCAGAACACCAGTCGAACTCCAACAGAGCCGGCTAACGTCGGCTTTCGGCAAGCACTTGCGTGAACGACATTGTCTAGCCGAGAGCAATCAAGCGCTCTCCGGAGCGAAAACGGTTGTAAGCAAACTTGCATCCATCGATTATGAGCGTCTCTCAACGGGCGTCGATGGCGTCAAGATCGATTTCGACAATGCGCAACACGTTCATCGAGTCGTCAACGAGGTCGATGCGATGCTGTCCCAGTCCACTCAGAAGAGGTGGGCCGGCGGATGCCGATAGTCCCAGCACCGATCAGCGTAGCATCATTCAGAGCCTGACCGAGTTCACCGCATCGGTTTCATGAGGGACCTTGAACGGTGTTGCGATCCTGGAAAGCGGATAAGATCCTTAAGCCAAGGAAAGATGACGGCCCTCGTCGCCCGCACGGGTACTGGCGCTTCGGATCGTGAAGCGAAGCGATGTCGGCGGCTTCGTCGTCCTGCCAAAGCGCTGGATCGTGGAGCGCACCCTGGCGTGGATCAGGCGCAATCGACGTCTGTCGCGTGACTACGAGCGGCACACCCGCATCGCCGCCGCCTTCGTAAAGCTCGCCATGATCCGCATCGTGCTCAGGCGCATCGCCGTCACGCGCTCATCCTGAGTCACAACTCCCGGATGGGCTCTAAGGCGATGATCTTTCTTCGCAAAAAAGCGCCAACAGTCAGGTCCGGCGGTCGACTCGCAGGATACATTGACTAGGCAGCTGCGGTCAGTCGTCGTCCTGCTCGGAATTCCTCAACAGCTCGAGCAGCTCGCGAGAGCGAAACTACCGTGGCCTCAATCGCGGCCGAAGTCGAAATCGCGGACAGACAAGCGGACTCGAGTTGCCGCAGCGTGCTGCTGAGATCTGTCAATCCTAACATCCCAGCAGCTGACAAAGCCGCGTGGGCCCGTGTCGCACAAGATCTGCGATCCAGCGCGGTGATAGCAGCGACTTCTGCCATCACCGAAGACAACATCGCGTCCAGCTTCTCGGACCCCATAATGGAAGACAGCCTGAGAAAGGCGTCGACATCAAGCGGGAGCCTGTCGCTTTGGCTGTCGTTACTAAGCGAACTGAAAACAGCGGCTCGTCCATGATGCGCGACGGCGTTCAAGAGATCCCGCTGGCGAAAGGGCTTGCCGATGTGTCCATTCATCCCGGCCGCGAACAGTTCGGCCACCTGCGACGGAAGGACGTTTGCCGTCATGGCGAGGATTGGGACACGACAAAACGGATCACCAAGATTACGTATCCGCCGGGTGGCCTCGATGCCGTCCATGATCGGCATCTGGACGTCCATAAGGACAACGTCGTAAGTTCTCGCTTTGACGGCGTCGACCGCCGCGGCACCGTTGTTGACGGAAACGACGATGTGACCAGCTTTTTCTAGGACTGCGCGTGCGAGATCCCGGTTCAACTCTTGATCTTCCACTAAAAGGAGCGTCGCCGGTCGATGATCGGACGAGCCCTCATCGACTGTCGCGGGTTGCGCTACCGCTTTAACGACGGGCAGCGTGACATCGAACCAGAACGTCGAGCCGCGCCCGAACTCGCTAGTGACGCCGACAACTCCATTCATCGCTTCAACGAGTCGCCGACAAATCGCAAGACCCAGTCCAGTACCGCCGAAGTCGCGGCTGATGGATCCATCAATTTGCGAGAAGCGCTGGAACAAACGTTCAAGCTTGTCGCTCACGATGCCGATGCCGGTATCTTCGACACCAAAGCGTAGCCTAACGAAATCCGATTCGGACGTGAGCGCGCGTATCAAGAGTGTCACGGATCCCGACAGCGTAAACTTGATCGCGTTGTTTAACAGGTTGAGAAGGACCTGACGCAACCTGTCATGATCGCCGACGACAAGCTGTGGCACGTTGGCGCCGATGTCGATGACGAGAGCGAGAGTTTTAGCCTGCGCCGATCCACGCACAATCGAGATGGCGTTATCGACCAACAAACCGGGCCGAAAGGGCTTCAACACGAGGTCGATCTCGCCGGCTTCTATTTTAGAAAAGTCCAGAATGTCGTCGACCACCGTACGCAAGGCGGACCCGGCATTTTGAATGCGCTCGAGACTCAGCCGCTTTTCGCCGGCGACGGACATGTCAGCAAGGAGAAGGTCTGCGTAGCCGAGCACCGCGTTCAGCGGCGTCCGGATCTCGTGGCTCATGGCAGCGAGAAACTCTGTCTTGGCTTGGCTTGCTTGTTCGGCCGCGATCTTGGCTTGTCGTAAAGCCTCAGCTTGCGCTTGCCTCTCGCTCACGTCGCGGAACGTCGCGATGATCGATGGCTCGTCACCGCCTGCTCCAACGAACCGGCGGATTATAGCCTCGACCCAGATCCAACCGCCCTCCTTATGTCCCACCCGACACACAACGGAGGTCGTGCCGGAGTCGCCAAGCGAAGCCTCCGCGAGTTGTTCCCGTTCGTCAGGGTGCACCCAACGAAAATGCTTCATTTCGTCTGCCAGCTCGTCCGATGTGTAACCGAATAAGCGATACGACGCCGGCGAAATATAAGTGCGCGTGCCATCGTCTTTCGCAAGAATGATGAGCTCGCTCGTATTTTCGGCTAGCAAACGAAATCTACTTTCGCTCGCCTTGACGGCGGACTCCGCCCGCCGGCGTTCCGTTACGTTGCGCATGACGCCGACCACGCTCGATGGTGTGCCGTCAGAGTGCCGCAGCAGTTTGAGCGATGCTTCAATCCAGATCCAATGCCCGTCCCGGTGGCGGAGACGATTGACGTTTATGACCCTGTCGATTCGTCCGGCCGCGAAGTCGGCGAAAATGGCGGCGAGGCGGGGAGCATCGTCGGGGTGGATCATCTGGTGCGGGCTCGTGCCCACCAATTCTTCCGCAATGTAACCGAGGAGGTCGCGCGAAGCCGGTGAGACAAACCGACGGCGGCCGGTCAGATCCATATGGGTGATCATGTCCGTCGTGTTATCGGCTAAGAGGCGATAGCGCGTCTCACTCGCCGCAAGAGCCAACCGGTGCGACTCGCGTCGTTTCTGCTCACGAAGCAACACAGCCAGGAGCAAGGCGACCACCGCCGTCGAAAAGCCGCCGAAGAGGACAACGCGAAGACGTTCGGTTCTGTAGGGCGCGAGCACTTCATCGAGTGATAGGCCGACGGAGATGACGAGCGGCAAGCCGGCGACTGCCCTGTATCCGTAGATGCGCACCTTCTTGTCGAACGCGCTCGGCAGCTCGTACACACCAGAACGCGAAAGCTCTAATTTCTTAAAGATGACGCCGCGCGAGTCGATGCCGCGAACATCTAAGTCATACATGCCGTCGATGACCGGGCTACGTGCCCGCACGAGACCATCGAGGCCGAAGAGCGCGACACTCCCGTCGATGCCCACGTCAAGCGTCTTGAACTCCTCCGTCAAGCGCTGAGGGTCGAGTGAGACGTAAATCACACCACGAAAGGTGTTCGCGGCATCGGCAAGCCGTCGACCCAAGGGGAATACGAGCCTCCGGTCGATCCGACCAGGAAGAGTGCGCCCGATAAACAGACCCGATCCTGGATGAGACTTCAGATATGTGAAAGAAGCTCGATCGGCGACGTTAACCTTATTGCCAGCCACCGGGCGCATCTGCGCGGAGGCGACGAGGTCTCCTTTTTCGTCGAAGAGTGCGATTCGGTTGGTCACGTCATTGAGGGAGCCCGATCGACCGGCCCACGCGCCAAGATCGAAATTCTGGGGGTCGCGCGCGAAATCTTCCTGCATGTAACGCAGGACTTGATCAGTACCCTCGACGAGTCGTGACACCTGTTCCGCCAAGGCGACCGCCATGTTGGTCACATTTCGCCGACCCTGTGCTAGATCTCCCCTGCGTGTCTGGTGGAGGTGATAGGCGGTTGAGAGCCATATCAGGGCCAAAACGAGAGTGGCGCCGATCAGCGAGGGCCATGCGCTAAGGGGTAAGAAGCGTGGTAACAATTTTGACACGCCCGGATCCATGGTTGGTGAGGCCAATGATGGTTCGCCGCCGTGCGCCGCGGATCGGATTATCGTGCGAAGCCCTTAAGATTGATCGAAGCCGCGGTGTTTGACGGTCCGAACGCCCTCTTGTGCGTCGCGTCTCATTGACCTTCGTCACGTTTGCGCCGCGCCTGTCGGAACGTGTCTAATGTCAGCCAGCGCCGAGCTGCACCTTGTCCGCAGGACGCATGACCCAATCAATTCCCTTCGGCGTGAGTTGGACCAAAAGCTCGCGCATCTCGTCCGCCCTGGTCGGGCCGGGCGTCACGACGACGGCGCCGAGTGCCGCCAACGTCTTGATCGCTGATAAGATCTCGGTCGGCACAAAGCCCGCGGTGTAGGGTATCGTCGTACGACCAGATCCATCGCGGCAGATCGAAAGAGAGCGCGCGGCGACATAGAGGTAGGCCGCCAAACGTTTTGGAATGTCGCCCGACTCCGAAAACGATGGATCGACTTTGGCTCTGCCGTTCCAAAACTTCTGGAGAACGGTCGCCATGGCTGACCAGCTTTCCCCGTCACCGATACTGAAGGATCCGTCGCCGATATTGGCGCCAGCCGAGTCGAGGGTGAAAAGCGGCTGGAGAAAATGTCGACCGGTTGCTCGGACCGTTTCGACTTCGGACAAGCCACTCGCGCGCGTTAGCAGCAGGCAATCCGAGGAGGAAGGCGGGGCCAGACGGAAGCAATACTCTAGGTGGTCGCGCTCGGCCTTGGTCGGCTCGGGAAAAACGGCCACGATGGGAAGGTCCGCGATGCCTCTTGAACGCCAGAGAATGTGCGCGGCATTCTTTCCGGCATCGGCGGCGGGTTCAGGAACAGCGTCGGATGCAGGCTGTAGTGTTGTGCGTGTGCCAAGGAACTCATCGACGAATGTATAGAGTCGATCAGGTTCGATTGGCTTCATCAAGATGCTATCGAAAATCGTGTCGACGCCACGGCGGGCGGCAAGACCGAATTGGTCCGCGGTCAAGGCTACCATCTTCAGTCGGGTTTCGGTCTTCTCGGTCAAGGTCCGCATGAGGCGTGCCAACGCGTAGCCATCCATCTCGGGCAGGTGATAGTCGATGAAGACCAGGTCGTAGGCTGTATCTTGCGTGAGACGAAGCGCGCTGAAGCCGTCTTCGACAGCGTCCACTTGATAGCCGTGGCAAACCAGCAGCGACGAAATGATGTCGCGCGAGATAGGGTCGTCCTCGACGAGGAGAATGCGAGCGGGCATGGCGGGCTTTCAGTGCGGCAGGTTCGATTGTTGGGGGGAGGCCTTTGGGCCGAGATAGGCTTGAGGGGGCAGATCGCTGGGCAAAGCGTGCTCGCTCGATAAAATAGGTGTCGTCGCGACCGGAAGAGCAGCGGATTGCGTACCGTGGTCCTCTTGATCAGGGTTCTCGGTGCGCTTGCGCGTCGTCAGTTTGGCGAGGTGGCGTTTATGCGGAGTCGTCTCCTTCGCCGCGGGCGCATCGCTGTCCGCCTCCGCGAGCGGCTCGACGATCACATCGGTCCGGCCAACCGTCTCCGGATGTGCTGCGGCTATCCTGAAGGTCGCGTCGCGGCCTACGACGAGGTGGTCGGCAAGCAATGCCATCGCATCGAACGTCGTGTGCGGCAGACAAAGCCGAATCCGAATCGACGCAGGGCCGATGAACTCACTTCCTTGCGGGAGCCGGTTCTCGTCAATCCATTGCCACATGTACAAGCAATGCACGTTGTCCGACGCGCGACCGAGCGCGAGGCCGTAGGGACCGTAAGCATTGGTCGAGGCGCGCTCGACGATCTGCATCACAATATGCGGAAACTGCGCGCCTATCTCCGACCTGATCGAGGTCTCCGTCGGCTTGGCCATCTGAACCGTCTCGTCGAGGCTCGGCTGACGTGTCGTTCGCACCATGGCCGTCATACCGTTCTCGACGCCTCGTGCAGCTCCACTCTTCAACGAAATGTCCTGCCGCAACCCATTAACGTAGGCGTGGGTCCGGACCGCACCGATCGCGCCCGCCTCCGGGGGCAGAGCCATTATGGGCGTCGTAGCAAGAGTCTTGGCCGAGAGGGTCACAAGCGCGACAGACCTTGATTGCTGCGGCTGTATCGTGTCTTCAAGCCTTGCGCGCGCATCCTGACCGTCTGACGTACATCCAGCGGTAGCGAGGCATAGCAACGCCAAGACTAGACGCCTTTGAGTCGAACGCTGCATCGCATGCATCATCAGGAACGCCGATCGGAAGGCGCGGTGACGGTGCGCGCCTTTGTCAAACCAAGACGCGACGTCGTGTCGACGGCCCGTGCCGAAGCATCGGTGCTAGCACCGTTTGGTAAAGAGACCTGCGCGGCCCACAAAGTGCCGACCGAGGGTTGACGTTCGGCAGCCGTCGGAGAGCTCGCATCGGCTGTCCCGTCCCATCCCGGCAGAAGGGTGAAGCCGTAGCGTTCGTAGGGCATCACTCCGACACCCGGCACGCGGCGCGCAACGAGCGGCCCGGGTTCTTCGCGCCCTCGTCCATCATGCTCATCGGTCATCGCCTCCCGCAAGGCCGAGAAGCGGAAAGGATTGGCCGGTGAAACCGCGAATGGAAAGTCGGTGCGCTTCGTGAGCGGCGTCGACACGCTCCCGCCGGCCCCGAGCGCGTCGGGCGAGGGGACGCGGGCACGCGCGTAGGTCGCCACGTTCCTCTTCAGGGGCGCGGCTTGGTCGGGCGACAGGGTGTCGGCCATCGTGCGTCCGGCCCAGTCCTGGCCGATGAGCTGCCCCGCCGTGGTCGAGCTGCGCGACGGCGTCGGCAGGGCTGCCTCGCAGGAGGAGGAAGGCGCGTGCTTCCCGTCATCGAAGGCCAGAGCCACGACCTTCGGGAAGAGGCCGTCGTAGCGGTTCACGACATCGCGGAACTCGGCATTTTTCTTGAGGCGTTGCAGCGTGAGGGCATACCCGAAGACCGTCGCTTCCTTTGGGAGCCAGGCGACAGCGCGCTCGAACCACTTGAGAGCAAGCGGATATTGGCAGGTGTTATACGCGTACCAGCCGAGCGCCTGCGCACCTTCGCCGGATTCCGTCGCGATCGTGACTTGTGCGTAGCGTTGAACACGGTCCGGTTCGATGAAGGGCGGCCGCTCCTTCGTAAGGTCTTCCTCAAGCAAATCCGTGAAGAGAATTGAATTGTTGATCAGTGGGTCGCGCCATGCGTAGGCAACCTCCTCGGCTTCGCGTTTACGGCCGAGATGGTGGAGCGTGTGTGCAAGGCCATGAGCGATACCCGCATCGCCACCATGGCCGATCGCCAGCTTGAACCATTCCAGGGCCAGAGCGTAGTCGCGGCGCTTGAAGTGGTACCACGCAATGAGTCCCTGCTTGTCGGGCTCCGCCGAGGCACGGACCTCGTCCTCGAACCGCGTGAGATTATCGATGGCGACGTCATTGGCCGGCGCGTCGTTAAGATAGGCGCTGATCCGCGCCCGCGTGATGTCGGATGCAATCGATGCCCATTCGCTTTGCCCCGCCGCGTCGGGGCGACCCAAGGCGATGAGCTTCTCGACATAGGCCATCGGGATGAGCGCGATCGCATGTTCGATCGTCGCACGGCGCTCGCTTGCATCTCGATGGTTGGCGAGAATCGACTGGTAGATGACGTAGGCTTCGCCGCAATCGTTTTCGCGCGCGTAAGCCTCGGCGACGAGCCATAACACTTCAGCATCGTCCTTGGCCCATGCGAGCCCGCTTCGTTTGGCGCTCTGGACGAGCTCATGCCAGCCCTGGGCTTGCGCCAGCGCGAGGATCTTCACGCGGACACCTCTCAGTTTGACCTTCGCGACGAGATCGTCTGACGGCGTCCAGTCCGGCTCGATCGCGCGTCGCGCGGCGATTGCGCCTTCGAGGTCATCCAGGCGGTTCTGTGCGTAGAGCGTCCAAAGGGGCGATTCGTCCGCACGACCGGGTCTGGTGGTCCAAAGATCGGCGGGAACGCGCCATGATGGGTCGAGCGTTTGAAGGCGACGCGCTTCTGCCTCTACTCGGTCTTTTTGACCGAGCGACGCGTAGTAGCGCAAGGCGTTCTCATCGAAATGCGGTTTGGCCATCTGCGCGCTGGCGCTAACAGTCAGCGCGAGGACCAAAGCGGGGCCCGTCAGGTTGCGAAACATGACGGATACCTCATGTGGCCGGCAATGATGGCGAGCAGATTTAGTGTGACGGCGTAATAGTTTTCGTTCGCATCGACGCGGCTTTCGCCGCCAGATGCCGGCGTGCCGTTGGCGGCGCAGCTTGTCAGCACGGCGATCGCCGAGTAGCCCTTCTCGTTCAGCCAATCCGTCGGCTTGCCTGTCGCAGCATCGACGATCGGCAACGCGCCGCGATGATTTTTTTCCCAGATCCGAACAAACGGCGCGTAGATTTCGCGCTGGCCGAGGCCTGCCCACGCGATGTAGAGCGGGATGCGGATCGAGTTATAAGCAAATTGCTGGGGAAACCCGTCGGCCGGGCGTGGTGCCGCGTCGCGAAGCGAGATCCACTCCGTCGGTAGGCTCGCAGGCCCGAAATGGGTCTGCTTCACCAGCTCGAGACCATTGCGACTTAAGCCGAGCCAGTCGATATCCGGCGCAACAAGGGGCAGCCGCGCAAAGGCAGGGAAGACCCAGTACGAGAGATTGATGACTGGACCATCGCGACGATCTTCGCTGGCAAAGCCCGATACACCGGGAAGCAGGAGCGTTCCGAAAGGTGTTTGCGTCAGGACGAGCTTACGGCCGACCTCGACGGCGATGCGTCGCGCCGCGGTCCGGTAGGGCAGGCTGCCCCAGGCTTCGGCCGCCTCCGTGAGAGCCCAGGCGACGAGAATGTCGCCGTCGGACGCGTCGTTCATATCGGCGACCGCCGGTCGCTTGGCGGGCTCCCACCGCCAGGCGATCAGCTCGTCATCCCGCACCATCAGGTTGGCGCGTGTCCATCCCCAAATCGTGTCGAATGTGGCGCGGTCGTTGGCGGCCACGGCGAGCAGCATGCCGTAGCCCTGTCCCTCACTGTGGCTGATGCCGTTGTTCGCGGTGTCGACGACGCGGCCACCCTCGCTCACGAAGCGCGCCTTGTATCTGCGCCACGCCTCCGGGTTCTTGAGAGTACCGGCAAGCGGCAGCGCAACATCATGCGCTCCGACCGAAGCCGATCCCGCCGCAGTCGAACTCGGTGAAGCAGCGGTAGAGGCGACGCCGGTCGCCAAGGCGGCAGCGACCAGCACCGCAGGAATGAGTAGCGTACGCAGCACGGTCATTCCGGCCTCCGACCGACGCCGCGGACGAACCAAAGTGTAGTGCCGCTGAGGCAGAAAGCCGTCAGCAGTCCCGTCATCACAAAGGCGAGCGGATTGAGGGAGAACCAACCAGCGACTACCAAGCGATAATTTCTCATGGATGTCGCCCCGCTCGATCGGTAGCGAAAGGATGTGGCATCCGTTGCGACGATCTCTCCGCTGGAGGCATCCAGCGACGCGAGGCGGCCGTGCACTTTCGACCAAATACGAGGGTCGAAGAGGCAGCTGAGCGAGGATTGCAAGTCGGCGGAGGTCGCCGCCGTCACGAGTGTCGTGGTGTGATCCGCGCTTCCGGTGATCTCCTGCGCGATAAGCAGGGTTGCAGCGGGATCGACGTCGTTCGCGTGTGGACGACGTATGGCTGGCAGGGGAAGCGCGTTGCGCGCGGTCTCAAAGCCGCGCGCGACCCGCGCGGCCGTCGTCGCGAGCATGTTACGCCAGCCGCTCTCCCGGCGCTCCGCCGCCCACGTCTCGACGAGATCTTCGGCTTCCGGCGCCGCTGGAGCCAGCGGAGCCGCAACGGCCTTTACCGGTTGCCCACGAGGCGCCAGCTGGCACGCCAAAGGGCGAGTGTTGTTCGTCAACCACCAATAACTCCTCGCGCGGCTCGCGCCTGGTGCGGGCGGTTGAGCGAAGTCTCGCCACGCCTTCTCGACAGCTTTCGGGTCGAGGCCGACCTGAGTGAGCAAGGATGCATCGAGCGCGCGCGCGGGCGAAACGACGAGCGTCGAGCCATCATCATCCGTCGGGACCGAGATCCCAAAGCTGAATGGCACGGCATGCCCAGCCGACACGGCGATGCGCGTGACGAGCGAGAGGGCCGCGCCCAGCGTCTCTCTATCCGGCTTTGGGACCACCAGATGCGCATGCCCGTTCGTGAACGGCAGCCCACCGCTGGTCGTCTGAGCGAGATCCGGCATGCGCTCGACACGCGCAAGCGCGGGAAGGCGCAACTCGGACGCACCAAGAAAGAGCAAGCGCTTCGCATCGGACGCGGTGCAGGTCGCATCTAGGGCGCGAGGCGTCTCGGCAAAAATGTCGATGCGATTGAAGCCCGGTTTCATCAATCCCAGAGGGAGGAATAGTTGGTTGTGCTTGAAGACGTCGCCATCCGCGTCAGGCAGTTTGATGATACCGGAGTTTCGCCCATTCACATCGATGCGCACCTGCGCACCGCTTGAGAGCCCCGCCGCGTAGCCACCCGCGAAATCGAAGGTGCCGCGTCCGTAGTCCGAAGCCAACATATCCGCGGGTAACTCGACATTGATGCTCTTGCGGAAGAAGCGCCCGCTGAATTCCTGATCCTCGACGCCGAGGTTCGCGAGGCGTAGCGTATCTCCGCCGGCAGCCTTGCGTGCGGGGAAGTCCGCCGCCGCGAGGACACCCTCCGGCGATCCGACGAGCGGCACGGATCTGTCGAGCGAGTCGATCGCCTGATCGACCTCGGCATCGTTCGAGCCGGTCACGATGAGCATCGGGCGCTTATCGCCTTGAGGCGGCACGAGCGTCGCGACGGCGCCGGTATCGCCCAGCAAGCCGTCCAGCCGCGGAACCTGCGAGAGGGCAGCTCGTGTTCCCAGGACCAGATCAAGTCCAGAGGGGTCGTCCGGCAGCGGCGCGAACGTGACGGCCGGTTGGAAGAACCTGCCTTTCAGCGCGATCGCCTCCGTTGCCCGGATCAGACGCTGTACATGTTGGGGGTTTGTCTTGCCGGCCAGAACGACGTGAACGGTCATCGATCCATCGGCATTCGGCAGGAGAGCGGGAAGATCGGCGATGTCGCCGATGGACCCGGTCGACGCCGGGATTTCGAGACCGGTCGCCGATGGGTCGATCTGGGTCCAGAGCTCGTAGGTCGCCGCAATCGAGCAATCGACGCGGTGACGTTGCCGCATCTTGATCGAGAGTGCGTTGTACCCTGGCTTCATCAGGCCTGGAGGGATATCGGCAACGACGCTCTTTAGCTCCTGAGAGGCATCGATCGTCTCAGTGGTGACAACGCGACCGTTGACGCGGAGCTGAAGCTGCGATGCGTCAGGGAGAACCGAGACGGCCGAGAGATAGCCGACTCGAAATCGCAGCGCCGACCCAGCTTGCGCCTCTGTGAGGTACACCGGCCAGGCGAGGTCGCCTATTTCGCCGTCCAGCCGCAGCCCGTCGAGCGTCGCAGGTAAGTGCCTGAGGACCGTGGGCGGGAGCGTCGGGAGATGCGCCGATGACGGCTCCGTCGTAGCGGACGGCGCAAACGACGTCGGCGGCGCCGGCGGATGCCCGGACAGGCCGACCCCGACGAATGTTTGTGCATGTGCGACTGGACTGGTGACGACGATTGCCATCACTTTCAGGATCAGAGCGATCTTACGCTGCAACGGAAGTGACCTCAACGACGGGCTCCTCCGCATTCTCGCTCTTTCTCATCTCGGCCGCCGCGAGCTTCAGCAACGACGTCAGCCAATCCGCTGCGAGGTCCGTAAGCTCCGGTTCGGGCGCGTCGAGAAGGTCGGATGCGAGGACGTCGAAATCCTGATCGATGATCGGCGCGAGCACCTGCTCCGAAACAGTAGCGCTCGTTTCTGCCGGTGCGACGACGTCCACCTTGAGAGTCGGCGCGATCGGGGCGGCGAGGACGATCAATTCGGCAGCCATCTCGGAAACCGGAACGGTGGACGCCACGGCCGCTTCAGGAACCGCTCGCGGCGTGGATCCTCGAACCGCGTAGATGAAGGCTCGTAGCGGCTCCGCGACGCCCCAGTGCAGAAACTGTAGCGCTCCGCTGAAGAGATTCTTATGCCTACGCCGTTTAGTTTGAAAGCGGAGGATCGCTCCGGGGTCGCCATACATCAGGTCGGCAAGAGCGCGATAAGCGGACGGCTCCATATCAGCGAAGGAAAAACCATAGGTAGTGCCGTCTGCCACCGGCGTGGCATGGACGAGGTCGAGACGCATCGGGGTGTTGGGTCCATGGCGATCGACCGAGTGAACCGACAGAGAGCACCGCGTTCCCACTTCCGATAGTCCCGCGCTCGCCGTCGCGTCTGAGAACCGCAGCGAACAGCCGCCTGCGGAAACCGAGTGGATAACGACGGCAGCGTTTTCCTCGCCTATCGAGAGTACGCCATGACGGTCGATGCTCAAGCGGGGGAATCGATCCGGCTCGCGGCGTTCGGCGACGACACCGAGCGCGACACCGGCGATCACCAGATTGAAGCTCGACCACAATCCGACGATCAGCATGAGGTCTGCGCCGGGCTCGACGACATAGCGGTAGAATGCCGTGCACGCGCCCACGAACAACAGCCCGAAGATGAGAAAGAACGGCTTAGCTAAGCCGGATAGATGGTCTTGATCGAGCGAGAGCCCCTTCGCGGTGACGTTGAAGGTCGGCTTGCGTGGGCGCATCATCACAGAGACGATCGCCTTGGCGAGATAGACGCCCTGGATGTACTCGTACAATTCGCTCACGAATGGCCAACGCACGCGGCCGTAGAGGTAGTTTTGCAGCATCAGGTTCACGACCATGTAGGTCGTGGTGTAGGCCAGCGCCTCGTCCATGCTGGAGACGAAGATCTTGACGTCGAAGAAGATGTGCAGGAGCGGCGCAAAGGTGAAAACCATGCGGGGCAGCGGAAAGAACCAGAACGTCATGCTCGAGAGATAGGCGAGCTTCTGGATCGGCTTCAGCCCCTTCTTGAACAGCGGGTTCTTTAGAAGAAGGATCTGGAACATGCCCTGGCACCAGCGCGAGCGCTGGCCAATGAAGCTCTCGAAGGTTTCGGGCTGCAGTCCAGCGATCAGGGGGATATCAACGAAGACGGAGTTCCACCCCTTCGCATGCAGCTCGAAGGCCGTCTCGCAATCTTCGGTGATGGTAACGCCCGAGAACCCGCCGGCGGCATCGAGCGCCGCGCGCCGCAGCAAGGCCGCCGAGCCGCAAAAGAACGAGCCGTTCCACTTGTCGAGGCCACGCTGCGTGACCGAATAGAACATCTCGTTCTCGGACGGCATCGTCTGAAAAGTGCGCAGATTCCGCTCGATCGGATCGGGGTTGAGGAACACATGCGGCGTCTGGACAAGGAACAGCTTCGGGTCTCTCGCGAAATGACCGATTGTTTCTCGTAGAAACGACCTGAACGGCGCGTGGTCGGCGTCGAACACCACCACGATTTGACCCGTCGCCTGTTTCAGGCCGTTGTTCATGTTGCCGGCTTTGGCATGCTCGTTCTTCGCGCGCGTCAGATAAGTCGCACCGAGCCCTCTGCAGAGCTTCTCCAGCGAGGCGCGGCGCGCCATCGCCGCTGCGGCTTTCTTCGGGTCCTTGTCTTGAACCTTCTGTTCTGTGCCGCCATCGTCAAGCAACCAAACCACCAGCTTCTCAGCGGGGTAATCCATCGCCTTCGCGGCGGCGATGGTCGTCGCAAGGATGAATTCGTCCTCGTTGTATGTCGGGATGAACACGTCGACGGTCGGAAGGGCGTCGTCATCTTCGCGCGGAAGAGGTTTGCGCTCTAACGGGTCGGCGTTGATGATGAGGCTGATGACGAGGATCAGGACGCAGTAGAGTTCCGCGATCACGAGAAGAAGGCCGAGCGCAAAGTTTACGGGCTGATCGAGGGGCGGCAGTGTGTAAGTCGCGCGCCAAAAGATGTAGCGCAGGACCACGAGGCTACCGAGGGCCAGAAACCCCCATCGGGCAAATCTGCCCCGCCCGAAGCACCAAACCGCCGTCATCGCGACGATGACGGTAGCCGCCATCGCGAGTTGCGCGCCGACGCTGACGGGTTGCGTTAGGAATGCAAGGGCGAAGACCGCAGTGAGTACCCAGGCGGAGAGGCGGATCGCTTTTGCCACGCCGACCTCAGAAGCCGACGCGCGCGTCGACGGTTGTGTAGGCACCGCTTCCGCGCACGCGATCGTACAAGTAACCGGCGGCGAAGCCGAAGTGCAGCGGGCCGGCGCGAAAGCCGCTGATCTGCGCGCCGATACGTTCCTGATTGAAGAAGGAGTCGCCAAGCGCGACCAATTCAGGACCGACGTAAAGGTCTGGTCCAATCAGGTATCCGCCGCGTAACCGCGCGAAATAAGCCGTCTTATTGGTGGCGTAAGAGGCATTGGCTTCGAGCACCGTGTTTACACTCGGTTTGGTGTAGAACTCGAGTTGCCCCTTGGCGCCGACAGACGTGCCGATGACCGGATTCCCCGGATCGGCATACGAAAGTGTGTTGTTGCGAATGTCGGCGCCGATGTACGCCGCAAAGACGGTTGACGACGATACCCACTCATACCCAAGAAGCGCCGAGCCGCCCTCCTGTCTGCCGTGGATCGTTTGATTGGAGGTCTGGCTGTAATAGCTGTACACGCCACCGAGCCCATCGGCGCGAATGCGAAGCCCCGTTTCGGACAGCACGCCGACAGGTGCTGCGGTGACAAGGACGTCGCCGAAATACGAGCTCTGAGTGGTTATGTCCGTCGACGTATCGACCGATACGATCCAGTCTTCAGACGGCTGCTGCGGTTTTGCGCCCGTGTACCAATCGGCGGCGGCGGCGGGGACGACGGACATCAGCAGCAGCGCATATGCAAATGGAACCAGCGCCACGGCGGAACTCACTAACCCGAAATCGAAACTCCGCGGTTTTGTAGCGGCATTTCGTAAACAAACTTGGAGCTAGCACACTGGCTCAGCGCAGTGAGACCTTAACCGCTGACGTCCCGGCAAGCGGCAGAATTTAAGATGCAAACGGGTCTAAGGCCTTGATTTGAGAACGAGTGTGTTGGGTGGAACATCTCCGGGGCGCCTCTTTGGATTATGTGAGAGGTCTTCGTTCTCAGCCGCCTAGAGAGATCAGAGCAGCCGAATTCTTAATCGCGGTAAAAGAAATGCTAAAGAAGCTTTGACGAGCTTCGACCGGATTGCACGAATAGGCCATAATCGGGTCCTCTAAGCAGCAAGGAAGGGAGCCTAGGTTTAACATCATCGGCTACGGGGCTGCTCGAGCGCACTAAGTTGGATCGCGCTTCGCCGAGACTGCAGAGGCGCCTGATGGCCTGAGCTCCCGTTACAAAGTACCTGCGGTGGCGGCAAGTGTCTCATGCAGTGGAGCGGGGCTACACCGCTCGTGCGAGGTGCGACGGGCAGACGATAAACCTATCCGTTGCCACGAAAAAGATCACCCGACCCGATCCGGTTGAGTGCGAACATCACGAGCATGAGACTAAGGAGGCCAAAGGCAACAAGTCCGACTATGCTTCGTCCTTCAAGGTACCCGCATGAGTTTGGTTCAAGCGCAATCGAGGTCAGTGCCCGACAAGTCCAACGACCCAATATGAGGCTGATATCTGTTTCCATGAGACAGGCCCGAAACGCTGATTTAACTTAGACTGCAGCCGCGAATATCCGATGAAGTCCACATCCCGCATTCGATTCAACAAACCGACTTTGCGTTCAGCGATGTCGTCTTGGCCAAAGCGCTAGTAGGATCGACATCGCCGAAGATGACGAGCTTGGAACCAGCAGGACTTCTTCGTGATTTCAGATGACCGGGCCAGAGAAAGCTCGAAGTTACGAAGGAGCGAGGCATGACATCCCTTATGAAGGCATTGACAGTCGCTGCGGCGTTGATCTTAGGCGCAGTGCCGGTTGCCCTCGCACAGAGCAGCGGTGGCACCTCTACGGGAGGCACGAGCGGCGGCACCAGCGGAGGTGCAAGCGGTGGCGGTCAAGGTACTTCCGGCGGTGGCGGCTAACCTGTTCGATGTCCATGGCGGACGCTGTTTAAGCGGAAGCCGGCGATGAGACGACATCGACGTGCTGAATAGCCAAGGCGGCGACCGGCCAGCGGCAGCTCTTGTCGCGAGACAACGGACGATCGGCTCCGAGTGGGATCACCGGTGGTCCAGGCGGTGCTTGGCCTCCGCTGTCACCGGGGCGAACAGGTTGACGAGCGTGCCATCCGGGTCGCGCAGCAGCAGCGAGCGGTTGCCCCACGGCATCGTCGTCGGCGGCTGCACGAGCGCCGGGCCGATGAGGGGCTCAAGCCTCGCGTGTTCCGCGTCCACGTCGCCGACGCGGAACTCGATGATCGCGCTGCGGTTGGCGGCGGCCGCGAGGGCGGCATGGCCGCCGAACAAGGCCAGCGTGCGCGTGCTCGCGAGTGCCAGCGTCGCACCCAGCGTGCGCAACTCGGCGAAATCGGCGGTGTGGCGCGTGGCGGTGAGACCTGTCACCGCCTCGTAAAACGTGACGAGGCGGTCGATGTCGGCGGTGATGATGCGGGTCGAGACGAGTTCCAAGCTGTTCTCCGGGGCTCATCGCGGCTATGCGGCCGCGAGTGAAGAGCGTACCCGGCCCCTGCTGACAGCGTCCTGTCAGCAGTGATGAGCCGATGCGCCGCGCAGACCGCCTCTTCCAGATCATCCAGATCCTGCGCCGCTCGGCGCGACCGATCACGGCTGCGATGCTCGCGGCGGAGCTCGAAGTGACGGTCCGCACGATCTACCGCGATGTGGCGGATTTGGCTTCTCAGCGCGTGCCCATCCGGGGGGAGGCGGGGATCGGCTACGTCCTCGACCGTGCTTACGATATGCCGCCGCTGATGCTCAGCGCCGACGAGCTGGAGGCGGCGGTGCTCGGCGCCCAGTGGGTCGCCGATCGAGGCGATCCGGTGCTGGCAAGCGCGGCGCGCGACCTGCTCGCGAAGCTCGCTTGCGTCGTCCCCGACCATCTGCGCCTGTTCATCGCCGAGCCCAGCATCGGCGCTGCCCCGAGCCGCAGCGTTTCCGTCGACGGCCTCGATATGGCGCGGCTGCGCGCCGCGATCCGCGCGGGATGCAAGGTGCGCATCCGCTACCGCGACGAGGCCGGCCGCGCGAGCGAGCGCGTCGTCTGGCCGGTGATCGTCGGCTACGCCGACACACTCCGGCTGCTCGCCGCGTGGTGCGAAGGGCGGCAGGCCTTCCGTCACTTCCGCACCGACCGCATCGAGGCTGCGGCATTCCTCGATGAACGCTTCGAACGACGGCCGAGCGATCTGCGGCGGGACTGGAAGCTGCAGTTCGAGGCCGAGCGCGGCGTACGCCTGCCCTGAGCTGCCAGATGCCGACCTGGCTGCCGCCGTCGCCGGAGGGCCTGCGCGATCCGCCCTGCGCGGGAAGGGCTTTGATTGCCGCGCTGCTGCGAGAACGGCAACCGATCAAGCGACTGCTTTCAAGCGCGATGGAGCACACCCAGAACGGCGAAGCTAGGTCGGCAACTACCGGATCGGCATCGCCTGCTGGATGTCTGGAAAGTGGCGACCAGCTAACGGCAGCTCTTGGCGCAGCGCGGACGTGCGGTGAAACGGCAAACGATGGGCGCAAGACAGCCGGCCGCTCTTTGCTACACTCTGACCCGTTCCGTGCAACCATCTCCGTCAGGCCCGACCATTCATGTCCTCGCCCTCGCGTTTACTCATCGCCGTCCTCGGGCAGGCAGAATCGGCAGCACGTTCGCCTTCCAGCTGGCGCGCACCGGCCATCATGATGTCACCTTGGTCGCGCGGCCGGGCTCCCTCCGCCTGCAAGAGCTGCAACGCCAGGACGGCATCGTAAACACCAAGGGCGAGAGGGCCACCGTGCGGGTTGTCGATACGCTGGACGAGCAGGTCCCCTACGACCTTGTCGTCGTCACCCTTCTTGCTCACCAGGTTGATGCGGTGCTGCCGACCTTGCAGCGGTGCGCGGCGAGGTGCATCCAGTTCATGTTCGTCACCTTTGAACCGGAGCGCCTACCGGATGCAGTCGGAAAGGAGCGCTGCTCCTTCGGTATGCCGTTCGTGCAGGCCAACTTCGACGGCGAGGGCAGGCTCAAGGCCCCTATCGGGGCCGCCGGCCAGAAAACCATCATGGGCCAGCAGCGCTGGGTCGACGTGTTCATCGCCGCCGGACTGCCTGCGGCCCTGGAACCCGACATGCCGCTCTGGCTGCGCTGCCGACATGATGCGTGCCAAGAACCAAGGGTTGGACAACGCGATCCCGCGGAGCGCCGCTAATACCGGACCGACCACATTCCGACAATGGTGTGAGGAGTCCCTGAAGCGCGCTGCACTCGACTGAGCATCCAACCGTGTCGTTCGACGTATCCGCGCAGCTTACTTGCCGCGCCTGACCCGTGCCGGCCACGACGATGTACTTCCAACGGCTACGGTCTGTCATGCACCTCCTTTGCATCTCGACTCCGACGCACCCAAATGGACGGCCGCTATCAAGAAGCGCTGGAATATGGTTGGAAGCGCGCCGATTGGTGTGCATCGGAACATCCGGTCCTCGGAGGACCACGTCAGCTCACGGCGCACCGCCGGCGACGCGAGTGGCCGAAGTCCGCCAGACCGCTGCCGATCGAAACCTGAAGCAGCCATCCCGCGGGCTGCATGGACCCGCTGATCACGGCCGCACGACGTTGCCGAATGCGTGGACGTCGTCGCCGGCCATCAACGCGCGAGCAACTCGCGACCTCAGCCCCTTTTTGGGGATGCCCGTTGCGACCGATTTACTCTGCACGGCGTCACTGCACGGCCTCGTCAGCGCATAAGCCGGGGGAGCAAGGTTTCGGCATTGGTCCGGTTGATCGTCTCCAGTTGGCCCGGCGTGAAGCCGGCGTAGCCGTCGAGTTCTTGCGTGAACGTCGCCAAACCATCGGGCGACACATAGGGGTTGTCGGTCCCGAACAGGACGTGTCCCGGCTCGGCGAAGGCCATGAGGCTCGGCAGGCCATCGGGCGGTGAGAGTGCGGTGTCCAGGTAGAAGGCCTTGAGATCCCTCAGCAGGGCTCCCTCCGACCTGTCCTTCGTTACGAAGGCGTGCAGCAGGACCTTGAAGCGAGTGGCGGCATAGGGCAGAAAGCCACCGGCGTGCGACAGGATCACCTTGACGGAGGGATAGCGCTCGACCACGCCCTTGGCGACCAAGTCGACCGCCATGCGCGTCGTGTCCATGACGAAGTCCACCACCGGTGCTGGTGTGCCGGGAATCGCCGCGATCTTCGGCTCGCCGGGGTGGATGTAGAGCACGGCCCCGCGCCGTTCCATCGCCTCCCAGAGCGGGATGAACTTCGGGTCGCCGAGGTAGACGCCGTCGTAATTGCTGAGCAGCACCACGCCGTCGGCGCCGAGCTGGTCGAGGGCTCGGTCCATCTCCGCCAATGCGCCCTCGACGTCAGGGAGCTGCAGGGTGGCGAAGAAGCCGAAGCGATCGGGGTGCGCCTTGGCGAGTTCGGCCCCGTAGTCGTTGACCCGGCGACACATGTCGGTGCGCTCCGTTCCGTCCCAACCGAGCAGGGCGGGCGACGAGAGCGACAGAATCTGCGTCGCGATGCCGAGCCGATCCATGAGAGCCAGGGCGGACTCGGGCGACCAGTCCGGGGTGCCCCACGAGGGCTCGCCGGCCCTTTCGGCGAGTGCTTTGGCCCAGAACGGCGGGATCATGTGGCAGTGAATATCGATGCGGTCACCTGGCATGGCACCTCACTCCTTCTTTTCGAGTTGAAGCCTTCGGCTCGCGGACGGGAGCCCGTCGCGCCCGATTTCGGCCAAGCGTCGTCAGTGTGCGGCAGGCAGTCTGGCAGCTTGGGGCCGGTTAAGGAAAGGTACGTTTCCCTTCCTAAGCATTCGCATGGCGGAGAGTTGCGTTACGTTACAAAAAAGATAACGATCGTTTCCGATGTCGATGCCGAAAGCCTTAGCGCGCCCGCGCGGACGCGTCCCAACTGCGGAACTGGCCGAGCACGAGGCGGCACTGGTCGAGGCGGCGGCGCACCTGTTCCGCACGCACGGCTACGCCGGAGTGAGCATCGACATGATCGCGCGAGCGGCGAGCGTGTCGCCCAAGACGATCTACGCTCGCCACGGCGGCAAGCTCGGCCTGTTCACGGCGGTGGTGGACGCCACGGTGCAGAGGCCGCTGCAAATTTTCGACGACCTCGCAACAGAGGCCGATCCGGTGCAGGCCCTTAAGGTGGCCGCGCGGAGCCTGCTCGACTACGTCCTGCGTCCCGACGTGCTGGCGATCCAGCGCGTCCTCATCGCGGAGGCAACGAACCTGCCGGGGTTGGCGCGGACCTTCTATGATCATGGGCCGCGGCAGGGGCTCGCCACGCTCGCGGCCTATCTGGATACAGTGGCTGCGGCGGGCCGCCTCGCCGTCGGAGATGCTAAACGCTCCGCGGAGGCCTTCGTCGGCCTTGTCGAAGGCGAGCTGCTGCGTCGCGCCATGCTGCTCGGTGCCACAATCACCAAACGCGAGCGCGACGCTGCGGCCGATTACGCGGTCACCTTGTTCCTGAAGGCGCACGACGGCTGACGGTGGGTCGGCGGGGTGCCCGCTGTTCGACGATCTGCCGGTCACCTGCCGGTCGCGCGCGACCGGCAGTGTGGTCTACATCTTCGGCGGTGGCCACCTTCGGATCTTGAGCGCGCGGATCAAGGTTGGCTTGAGCCACTCAAAGATAGGCCGCGCCGGCTTCGGCGGCAAAGCAATCGGGGCGACCCTCCCACACAATGCGGGAATGCTCGAGCACGTAGATGCGATCGGCGTGCGGCAGGGCGAAGGTGACGTTCTGCTCGCCGAGCAGGATGGTCATCGGCGTCGTTTCGCGCAGATGGGTGATCGCGAGAGAGATCTGCTCCAGGATCACCGGCGCCAGCCCGAGCGTCGGCTCGTCCAGGATGAGGAGGCGCGGCCGCATCATCAAGGCGCGAGCGATCGTCAGCATCTGCTGCTCGCCGCCGGACAGGGTGCCGGCCGTCTGCGATTGCCGCTGCCGCAGGATCGG
>CAXTFG010000011.1:37318-39979 GCA_964243415.1 uncultured Beijerinckiaceae bacterium
GGGATGAAGTTGAAAAGGCTGTCGCGCAGCAGCGCGAGCTTGACGTTCTCCAGCACCGTCTGGCGATGCAACGGCCGCGAATGCTGGAACACCAAGCCCACGCCCTGGCGTGCGATGCGGTAGGAGGGCCACCCTGCCACCTCGACTCCGGCGATCTTGACCGAGCCCTTGTTCGGCCGGTGGATGCCCATGACGAGGTTCATGACGGTCGATTTACCCGACCCGTTCGGCCCGATGAGGCCGAGGATCTCGCCGGGCGCGATCGAAAACGAGAGGTCGTTGACGGCGACGAGGCCGCCGAAGCGCTTGGCGAGTCCGGTCACCTGCAGCAGCGGGTCGCCACCGCTCATGCGCGCTGCCCGCGGGCGATCCCGACGAAGCCGGCGGGCACGAGGAGCACGACGGCGAGCGCGATGGCGGACACCACGAGCGTCGAGAGGTCTCCTAGCGGCCTCAAGATTTCCCCGGCGCCGATCAGGAACACAGCGCCAAGCACGCTGCCGAAGATCGTGCGCCGTCCGCCGACGACGGCAGCGATGATGACCTGCACGCCAACGGTGATGTCGATCAAGGTGCCGACGGACGCCGTCCCCATGTAGAAAACGAGGAGTGCCCCAGCGAGTCCCGAGAAGAAGGCGGAGATGCAGAAGGCGGCGAGTTTGTGCTTGGCGACGTTGAAGCCGAGCGCCCCGGCTTGCAGCCGGTCCTGCCCCGCCGCCTGGAGGATCAGGCCCATGGAGGAGCGCGACCAGCCCACGAGGACGATACCGCTGATCAACATGAATCCGAGGGCGATCTCGTAGTTCACGGAATCGCTGATCGAGATGACGTCGGGAACGGTCAGGCCGATCTCGCCGCCTGTGACGCTCGCGCCCACGACCACGAGGTTTTGCAGGATGAGCACGGCGACGAGTGTCGTCAAACCAAAATAGGGGCCGCTGACGCGCAGGGCGGGCAGTGCCAGGATCAGGCCCGCCACGACGGCGGCGAAGGTTCCGGCGACGAGGTCGACCCAGATGGGCAGGCCGTAGCGGGCATCGAGTATGCCGGCCGTGTAAGCCCCCAGCCCGATCAGGAAAGTGGGGCCGAAGTTCACTTCGCCGGCGAAGCCGAACAGGAGATCCCAGGCCATCGAGAAGACGCCGAAGTAATAGGCGACGATCAGCAGGCCCAGGATATAGCCCGACACGAAGAAAGGTAGGACAGCGGCGCCGATCAACAGCGCGGCGATGATCGGCAGAGCAATCCAGACACCTCGCATCAGCGGCGGCCGAACAGCCCGCGCGGGCGCACGTACATGACGACGACGAGCAGCAGGAGGGCTGGGATGGTCCGGTAAGCCGGCGAGACCAGATAGGCGGTCAGCGTCTCGAGGTAGCCAACGACGTAGGCGGCGATCAGCGATCCCGGAACGCTGCCGAGGCCGCCGAGGACCACGATGGAGAACGCGCTCGCGGTCAGCGGCCCGCTGCTGTAGGAGCTGACGCCCAGGAACATGCCGAGCAGCACCCCGGCGATCCCGGCCAACAATCCGTACAGGACCCAAACCAGCACGTAGATGCGCGACAGCTCGATGCCGAGCAACGTCACGCCGCGCGGGTTCATGGAAGCGGCGAGCACCGCCTTGCCGATCCGGGTGCGGTTGACGAGCAGCCACAGCAACCCGATCACGGCCCAACAGACCGCCGCGGTGAAGATCTCGTTGCTCGGCACCCTCGTGCCGCCGATCCTCATCACCCCTTCCACGATCGGCAGAACGGTCTTGGCGTTGTCGGTGTAGAGATAGGCGATGAACTCGCGCAGCATCAAACCCCACAGCAGGGTCGCGGTGAGAATGAAGATCTCCTGCTCTTCCGGCCGGATCAGCTTCGAGCGTTGCAGCGGACGCACGGCCACGGCGTAAGTGACGAGAGAGAGGACGAGGCAAACGAACACGCCGATCGCCGCGCCGGCGTATTTGCCCGCGTTGAAGTCCCCGCTGGCCGCCCATGCCGCGACCGCGGCCGCCACCATCAGCGAGCCGTGCGAAAGATTGAGAACGCCGGAAACGCCGAAGATGAGCGTAAATCCCGTCGCGCCGAGGGCATAGAGCGCACTGATCGCGAACCCGTCGATCAGGATCTGCAACGTTTCCATGATGAGGCTATTGCGCGGGCGAGCCGGCGAGCTTGATGAAGCTTGGGAACTTGATCTCGCCCTTGGCGACACTGGCAGGCCAGACCGGCACCTGCGTGCCGCCCTGCCATTGGTAGAAGAGGCCAGTCACGAAACCGGGTCCGTACTTGATCGAATGGGTGAACTCGTCATCCTTGCCGTAGAACTGGATACGCCCGACGGTTCCAACCCAATCGGTCTTCTCGAGCGCATCGACCATCTTGTCAGGATCGGTCGAGCCGGCCCGCTTGATCGCATCGGCGATGTAGTAGATCTCGTCGTAGGTGTTGTAGCCGGGATAGGCGGGCACGGTGCCGAAGCGCTTCTTGTAGGCGGCCGTGAACGGCTCGGTCTTCGGGGTCAGTGCCGCGCTCGGGCCCGCGATCGCCTCGTAGATGACGCCGTCGGTCGCGCCGTTGGTGTCCTTCCAGAACGTGCTGTTCGTCGCCTGCGAGCTGACGCCGAGCATGGGGATCGGCACCTGTTGGCTTTTCCACTGCACCGTCG
>CAXTFG010000012.1:0-39655 GCA_964243415.1 uncultured Beijerinckiaceae bacterium
GATTAGCGAGCGGTTTATGGCTGAAAAGCGACCCCGGACGGCCCGAAAAACGCTGCCGTGCGAAGCCTCTCAGCTGTGGCGTCGCCGCAACTTCCTCGCCTCTCGAACGACGCCGGAACGGAGAGCGACGCGGTGGAGCGGCGGCAAATCTAAATGGTTACGTTGCGTAAAGAGTTGAAGGGTCGCGACGGCCCGGCCACGTCGCCTTCGAGACATGCCGACGAGCCATGCCGCGCGCCGCCCTGGACGACGCCAATGTTTGGCATGTGACTACCCCCGCAACTGCGGCGGTGGCGTTGGCAGAGCGGCTCCGGAATGAGCTGCTTGGATTGACCTGCTTTAACTAAGCCGCGAGGCGTGACAAGGCGTTCTCAAGCCTGCTGCGGCGATTCTCGGCTTCCGCCAGCCGTTCGCGCTGTTCGTCTACGACCTCCTCGGGCGCCCGCCGGATGAAGTCGGCGTTGTCGAGCTTCGCCTTCATCTTGGCCTCCTCGCCCTGGAGCTTGCCGATCTCCTTCGTCAATCTGGCCTTCTCCGCGGCGAAATCGATGATGCCTTGCAATGGCAGGGCGGCGGTGCTGCCGCGCACCGGAATCTGCACCGAAGGTGCCGGGGCTTCGGTCGCCAAATGGATTTCCGACAGCCGCGCCAGTCGCCTGATCGTCTCGCTCCAACGCCCCGCCCGCCGCGCCACATCCGCATCGGCGCCAACGAGGACGAGCGGGATCTGCGTTCCGGCCGGAACACCCATCTCCGCGCGGACCGATCGCACTTCCGAGACGAGGTCGACGAGCCAGCCGATTTCCGCCTCGGCTTCCCTGTCTTCGAGACCCGACAGGTCGCTCCAGGGCGACAAGGCCAGAACACTTTCCCGCGGCGGCCCGTCCGCGCCTTTGACGGCCCAGAGTTCCTCCGTGAGGAACGGCATGAAGGGATGGAGCAGCTTGACGATCTCGTCGAGCACGAGAGCGACCGTCGCCTGTGTCTCCGCCCTGCCCTGGTCCACGATTTCGCTCTGCAACGACGGTTTCGCCAGTTCGAGGTACCAGTCACAGAAAGTGTTCCAGACGAACCGATAGGCGGCGGAAGCCGCCTCGTTGAAACGGTACGCCTCGATGGCGGCGGAGACGTCGGCGACCGCCTTGCCGGTTTCCCCGATGATCCAGCGGTTGAGCGTTTGCGTCGCGCGCTTCGGGTCGAAACCGACGACCCGCACGCAGCCGTTCATCTCGCCGAACCGGGCGGCATTCCAGATCTTGGTCGCGAAACTGCGATAGCCATCGACGCGCTGGGGCGCGAGCTTGATGTCGCGACCCTGGACAGCCATCGCCGCCAGCGTGAACCGGAGAGCGTCGGCTCCATATTCATCGATCAGGCCGAGCGGGTCGAGAACGTTGCCTTTCGATTTCGACATCTTGGCGCCCTTCTCGTCCCGGACGAGCGCGTGCATGTAGACGTCATGGAACGGCACTTCGTCGAGAAAGTGCAGGCCCATCATCATCATCCGCGCGACCCAGAAGAAGATGATGTCGAAGCCCGTGACGAGCACGCTCGTCGGGTAGTAGCGCGCGATGTCTTTCGTCTCGTCGGGCCAGCCCAGCGTGGAAAACGGCCAGAGCGCCGACGAGAACCAAGTGTCGAGCACGTCGTCGTCGCGGATCAGCGTGACGACGCGTCCGTAATGGGCCGCGGCCGCCTCCTGCGCGGCCTGCACCGTCTCTTCGACGAAGGCCGTCCCGTCCGGCCCATACCATGCCGGGATCTGGTGGCCCCACCACAGCTGGCGCGAGATGCACCACGGCTGGATGTTGTCGAGCCAATCGAAGAAGGTCTTCTCGAACTGCTTGGGGACGAACCGCGTGCGTCCTTCGTGGACCGCGGCGAGCGCCGGTCCCGCAAGCGTCTTCGCCTCGACATACCATTGGTCCGTCAGCCAGGGTTCGATCACGACGCCGGATCGGTCGCCGTGGGGGACGGCGTTGACATGCGGCTCGATTCTATCGAGGAGGTCCGCTGCTTCCAGCAGCTCGACGATGCGACTGCGCGCTTCCTCCCGCGAGAGGCCGTGAAGATGGAGCGCGGTGGACCGCGCCTCCTCGGTACCGGCCGTGCCGGCGAAGAAATCCTCGTTCTCCTGGAGGTTCAACCGCGCTTCTGCGTCGAGGATATTGATGAGACCCAGCTCGTGGCGGCGACCGACCTCGAAGTCGTTGAAATCGTGCGCCGGCGTGATCTTGACCGCGCCGGTGCCTTTATCGGGGTCCGAATAGCTGTCGGCGACGATCGGGATGAGCCGCCCCACAAGAGGCAGCTTGATCCGCTTGCCGACGAGATGGCGGTATCGGTCGTCGTCAGGGTGCACGGCGACGCCGGAGTCGCCGAGCATGGTTTCCGGCCGCGTGGTGGCGACGACGATCGTCTCGCCCGTCGGCTGCCCGGCGTCATCGACGATGGGATAGCGGAGATGCCAAAGATGCCCCTTCGTCTCGACCTGAACGACTTCGATGTCCGACACGGCGGTCAGCAGGCGCGGATCCCAGTTGACCAGCCGTTTGTCGCGGTAGATGAGCCCTTGTTTGTGGAGGGCGACGAACACCTTGATGACGGCGCGCGACAGGCCCTCGTCCATCGTGAACCGCTCGCGCGACCAATCGCAGGAGGCTCCGAGCCGGCGGAGCTGCGCCACGATGGCGCCGCCCGACTCGGCTTTCCAGGCCCACACCTTCTCAAGAAACTTCTCTCGGCCGAGGACGCGCCGGCTCGGCTCCTGCCGCTCGGCGAGCTGGCGCTCGACGACCATCTGCGTCGCGATCCCGGCATGATCGGTGCCGGGCTGCCAAAGCACGTCGCGACCCCGCATGCGGTGATAGCGGCAGAGAATGTCCTGGAGGGTGTTGTTGAGGGCGTGCCCCATGTGCAGCACACCCGTCACGTTCGGAGGCGGGATCACGATGGTGAACGGCGCTGCCTGAGCCCGGTCCGGACGTCCCGCCCTGAAAGCTTCTGCGGCTTCCCAAACGGCGGAGATCCGCGCCTCAACGGCGGCAGGATCGAAGGTCTTTTCCATGGATCGTTGAACCTTGAGGTCGCTGAACCTTGCGCGTCGCCGTGACTCGCGGCGCTAGAAAGCGGACGGGCCCCGACAAGTCAACGCGCGCGCACGGTCACGGCGGACCGTTTGGCGCGGATGTCGCCCGCCTCCAGACGATGCCGAAACGGCCTGACCGGCTCAGCGCGCGCCGCGAGCGACGCGTTCGATTTCGGCGCGGACCATACGCTCCACCATGCTCGGAAGATTGTCGTCGAGCCAGGTCTTCAGCAGAGGCCGAATCATCTCGCGCGCCAGCCCGAGTAGCTCTTCCGAATTGTCGGCGAGGCGCGTGGCGGCGAGCACGTTGAATGCCGAAGACACGGACTGGCCCGTGTGTGCCGAGAAGAGCCCGTGAGCCATCGTCGAGGTAGCGATCGAATCGTCGTGACCGAGCGGCACGTCGTCGTAGGAATCGACGTCCGTGTTGTCCGCGCCAGCCTGCTGTGCACCGGCCTCGTGCGCACCCGCCTCACCGGCTGCCTCGACGCCGGCGAGTTCGTCTTCGTCCGCTGCGACATGAGAGATGCTCGGCGCGCTCGCCGGCTGCGGTTCGGCGGACCGCTCCGACGGCTCTACAAGCGTCTCCTCCCGCCATTGGCGTTCGACTCGCGGCCCCGTGACATCCGAAATATTCGCGTTCGGCTCGGCATCCTGACGATCGGAGTCACGACCAGCGGCATTCTGGCCAGCGGCGTCCTGGCCTAACGTCGGCGACGTCGAAGGGTTGAGAGCCGCCCTGAGGTCCGACGCGTTCTCACCGCCCGAGCTCAGGTTGACCGACGGTTTCTCGATCGGCTCCTCACCGGTCCGCAGGACGTGCAGCGCGCCGTGCTGCTGACTCTCGCCAAGTGCGATCTCGGCGTCGCCGCGAGATGTCTCGCGCAAAGCGGAACGGCTTGGCAGGGATTGATCGTCAGCGATGATTCGCCTGATCGAGGCCAAGATCTCTTCCATCGACGGCTCGTGCGAGCGCTGATCGTTGCTCGGGGAGGATGGCGGATCTGGCGACAGGGGATTCAATGCGCTCATGTTGACTGACGCTCTCTCACGGCTGCCGCTCGCATGCAGAAGCGCCCCCGCCCAGCGAGTCTCGGAGACTTCTTCTCTACTTTAGTTCCGCGAGGGGCGAAGCAGCAAGCAGGGAAGGAGACTGGCCTGCGAAAGGCAACAACAAACCCGGGGATGGTTAACGGCCGTCGGGCGTACGCAGACCGATCCACTTGTCCTTGACCTGCTGAAAGTGGATCGTCGGATCATACTCGATCACCGCAAGTCCGAGATTGGCCGCAGACAGCTTCCCGATAGCCGCGAACACGACATAGCTTGCGACCACACGGTCTCGCTGGGCCGACACAAGACTGACGCGGGATTGCAGCAGCGTTTGTTGCGCCATCAGCACGTCGAGCGTCGTCCGCTGGCCCACCTTCGCCTCCTCCCGCACGCCGTCGAGAGCGATCTCGGAAGCTTTCACCGCCGCCATGGACGACCGGATCACGGCCTTCGATGATTCGAGCTGGCCCCAGGACGACACGACGTTGGCGCGGATCGTGTCGCGCTGCACATCGGCCTGCAGTCTCGCTTGCGCGAGGAGCTCCTTGGCCTGGCGGACGAACGCGTAGGTGTTGCCGCCGTCGTACAGCGGGACGGACAGTTGCCCGAGGATGCTGCCGTTGAACTGCCGGCCGTTGGGATAGCCCTGGTAGGCATTCTGCGCGCCGACCTGCCCGACGACATTGAGCGTCGGATAGAGCTGTCCTTCGTTCAGCTGCACCTGGAGTTGCGCGACGTCGACGTTGTGGAGCGCCGCTTGAATCGAGGGGTGCTCGTTTAGCGACACCTCGATGGCGCTGTCCAGCGTGCGCGGCAGGAGAGGATCGATGGGCCGGGCGGCCTCGAGTCGACGTGGCTCGACGCCGATGATCTGGCGATAGTTCGCGATGCTGGTCTGCAGGTTGGCCTGCGCCGTAAAATAGTTGGAGCGAGCCGTCGCCAGGCTCGACTCCGATTGCGCGACGTCGGTGCGCGTGACTTCGCCGACATTGAACCTGTCGCGGGTCTGACGCAGCTGCTCCTCGAGAACGGTGATGTTGTTCTTGTTGAGCTCGAGGATGGCGGTATCGCGCAGCACGTTCATGTAGGCGGTCGCACCGTTCTGCAGCGTGTTCTGCTCGGTGTTGCGGGTCTGCTCGCGCGATTGGAACACCTGCGATTCGGCCTGCTTGACGCCGTTGGCGGAGCGGTTGCCGTTGAAGATGTTCTGCGTGACGGTCAGCTGAGCCGACGAGGGAAAGGAACTCTGGTCGAGCGACCCGCCGCCGCCGCTCGGCGAGGCGCCCCCCGAGGTGACCGTGGTGGGCGTGTTGAGCGTGTTGATTCCGAGATTGTAGTCGGTCCTGTTGAACCCGGCCGAAGCCGTACCGGTCGCCTGCGGGCGATAGTTCGCCTTGGCGCGCGCCACGTTCTCGTCCGTCGCCCGCGTGCCCGCGCGCTGCTGGTTGAGGTCCGGATTACCGGAGTAGGCACGCGACAGCGCGCCCGAAATCGTCTCGGCGTTGAGCATCGAGGTCAACGCCAGGAGTGTCGCGGCCGCAACGCCGGCGACCAGCAATACCCCGGCGCCCCGCATCGAAGCGCCTTGCGATCCGAGGGCCCCGAAGCTCCCGAATGATCTCACCAATGTTCCGACGCGGTGGGTGGCCGAAACGTCCGACACGTGCCGCCCACCGACCGGCGCGTCAAACTCGCTACGCATCATGGGGTGGACTTATAGGGTATTTCGACGAGGGGTGGCCGCGCGTCGCGCAAAAACGGGCCGGTGGCGCAAATATGCGACAACGCCTCATTTGAGAGCTTTCCGGCGTCAGAACGTGAAAGCGCGCGGTCGCGCGAACGCCGGGAGGACGGGTGCCGACGCATCGAAAAGATAGCGGGTCCCGACTTCGCCGTTCCGTTTCTCGAAGCACATCGCTTTGGCAGCGCGCCCCGTGGGATCGAGTTTGTCGCGCTGGATCGCGGCGAGCCGCCCGCCTTCCCGCAGTTGTGCAAACAGCCCATCGAGGCCGACCTCGACCGCGCCGTTCACGAGAATAAAGTCGAAGGGGCCCATCTCGGCGACACCATGGGAGAGCGACCGCTCGATGACCTGCAATCGCGCGAGGCCGTACGACGCGAGACCGGTGGCGAGATCGCCCCGCCGCACCGCCGTGTCTTCGAGGGCCACCACATCTGCAGCGAGTCCAGCCAGAACGGCGGTCGAGTAGCCCGCGCCGGCTGCGACGTCCAACACGCGCTCCATCGGGCGCACCCGGCCACCCTGGATGAGCCGAGCGAGCACCATCGGCGGCAGCAGGTAGCGGCCGTTGCCGTCCCCTGTCTCGGATTCGATCGTCAGGCCGACATCGGAATAGGCAAGATCGCGGAGATGGTCCGGGATGAAGCGCTCGCGCGGCACCTCAAGAAGCCGGGCAAGCAGGCGTTGATCCGTGACGTCGAACGTGCGGATCTGGCAGTCCACCATCGTCTGTCGCCGGACCGCGGAATCTTTGAGGTCGGAATGATAGGCGGTCGCCTGCATGGCACTCGTTTCATCTGACTGTCGTCCGGTCGCGGCTGCGCGCATATAAGTGTGGGCTCACGCGCATGTCCATCGCGCACCGATGGACCGTCGTTGCCGTCCCGCCGTGGCGATGCGAGAAGACGCGAGCACGAGGAAACACGATGAGCGAGTCACCGACCGAACATTTCGAACATGCCGAGCATGCGGAGCATGTCGCGCATAGCGGCGACTCGTTCCTGACGCAGGTGTCGATCACGATCGCGATTCTTGCCGTGCTGTCCGCCGCGGTCGGCTCGCTGGAGACGATCGAGACGGCGCATACGATCAGCGACAAGACGTCGGCAGCCATCAAACAAAACCAGGCGACCGATCAATGGGGTTTCTTCTCGCGCCAAAGCACGAAGAAGACGATGTACGACCTTGCGGCGGATACGGCGCCCCCCGACAAGATCGACGCCTACAAGAACAACAGCAAGCGGTACGAAGCGGAATCGCGCGAGACCCAGAAGAAGGCCGAGGAACTCGAGAAGGTCGTCCACGAAGAGAACGAGGCGTCCGAGCGGCACGAGCACCGGCATCAGATCCTGACCGTCGCGGCAACCCTGCTGCACATCGCGATCGCCATTGCGACCATCGCGATCGTGATGCGCGGCCAGCGCTGGCCGTACTACACGGCCGTCATCCTCGGGATGCTCGGCTTGGTGGGAGGAGCCCTTGCCTACGTTTAGTCGAGGCCCGCTGCAAAAGGCCTCGACTGGTCGGCGCGGGCGGGCTCTTCGAGACGAGCCGGCCGAACGTCAGCTCTTCAAGCGCTTGTTGCACTCGCTGTAATAACCTCCGCCCTTCTGGATCCACTTCAAACCGCCGTTGGCGTTGCTTGTTTTGTTGATCCTGTATTGGTCGTCGCAGGTCTTGAACCGCGCCTTGCCGGCCGACAAGCTCGAATATTGCGGCGACACCGCCGTCGGGAACACCGTAGCCCCCGCGGCGGCAGGCGGCGCGCTGGGCGCCCGTGTTGCCGTGGTGGTCGGCGCGGCAGGCGCCCGGGGCGCGACGGGAGCAGCGGTCGTCGTAGGAGCGGGCGCTGATGGAGTGGTCGTCGTCGGCGCTGTCGTCGCAGTTGGCGTCGTGCCGCCGGCCTTCGCCGCTCGCGCCTCGGCCGCGCACTGCTTGTAGTACTGGTTGTAGGTCAGACCGGCGAGCGTATTGCCCGCTTTGGCGGCTTGGTACTTTGCCGAGCATTCCTTCTGCACCGCCGAGGCAGCGAAGGAGGCGGCGGGGCACGTGAGGGCGGCGCCGACTGCCGCAAGGAAGATGATTGGGCGCATTGCTGATATCCTCGCGACAGGCACCAACCGCCCGTCCGTGATGACGAAACTGTCGCGATTTCGGTGTTGGGTCAATTCGACGGCAGTCCCGTCTGCGGCTAAGTCGACCTCTTTTCGCGCGGAAGGCGTCGGCCGAACGTTTCAGCCCGAACCAAGCGGCGGCTATGCCGTTGCGTCGTGGCGAGCTGCGCTTTACCTGCCACCGGAGACCAGCATGACGGAAGCGGGCCACAATCTGCCGGTCGCGACCAGGCGCATGATTCGGGCCGGCGAAAGCGTGCTCCAGGAGCACGATCGCGAAGCTCTCGCGCGGGCGGTCAAGGCGCTGGAGCATACCAATATCGCGACCCGCCTCGCGGCCACCGTCGGCAGGCAGCTCGGCACCTTCGGGCGGTTCCTACCGCCGGGCGTCTCCGGTCTCGTCAACCGTGCGGCGGAAAGCGCCATCAGATCAGCGCTTAAAGTCGCCATCAGCTCGCTTGCCAGGAAGCGGCCAGGCGATTCGCGTTTCCTTCATAGAGCGATGGCAGCCGCCTCCGGCGCCGCCGGCGGCGTGTTCGGCCTGTCGAGCCTGCCTGTCGAGTTGCCGGTCTCCACCATCATCATCCTACGCTCCATCGCCGATATCGCCCGCAACGAAGGCGAGGACATTGCGGACCCCGAAGTCGCCTTGGCCTGCCTCCAGGTGTTCGCGCTCGGCGCGCACGACAAGGACGACAGCCTCGTCGAGAGCGGCTATTTCGCAACGCGCGGGCTTCTCGCGAAGACCGTGACCGAAGCCAGCCGTTACATGCTGTCTCACGGCCTCGGCGAGGAAACTGCGCCGGTGCTGGTCCGGCTCGTTTCGCAGATCGGCTCCCGGTTCGGAATCGTCGTCTCGGAAAAGCTGGCGGCTCAAGCCGTACCAGTGGTCGGTGCCGCGGGAGGCGCCGCGGTCAATTATGCCTTCGCGGACCATTTTCAGTCGCTCGCGTTCGGCCATTTCACCGTCCGCCGTCTGGAGCGGCTCTACGGTGGCGACATCGTCCGCGCCGAATACGACCGCCTGCTTGGCGCGGAAAAGACCACGGCTTTCGCCTAAAGTCTGAACCGGATCACGCCCGCGGCGTTATGACCGGCGAATGGGGATGTTGATGATGGCGAACGGAATGACGAAGCTTGCTGCGGTGACTGCTCTAACCATGGGCGTCGCCGTCGGGATCGTCGCGATCCCAGGAACCGCCCAGGCGGGGTTCCTCGACCAGCTTTTCGGCGGAAGTCAGCAAAGCGCGCCGTCATACGGCAGCGTGCCTTCCTACGGCTATGATTCGGGCGAGCAGCGCGGATATGCCGTGCCCTCTTACCGGGCTCATCGCCCGAAGAAGCGGGTCGCCGCGGACGGAAACGCCGGCAAGCAGAAGACCACCGATCTGATGCATGACGCTTCCCTTCGGCCCGGCGATGCCGTGATGCTGAAAGACGGCATTCACATCTACGAGGGCGAGCGCGCTTCGGCGCATGATAACAGTGATTTCGTCGCCCTCGATCAGGCTGATGTCCCCAACAAGCAGAAGGAGCTGTTGGTGGCGGTCGACGTCACGCGCAACGACCCGCTCCGGGGGCCGATCTCGCCCAACGCGCTGGCATCCGGGCGGTCCGCAGCCGTCGCGACGCCGATCAACGCCGGATACAAGATTACCGACGCCCGCGGCAAACCGATGCGCTACGTTGGCCCGTAGTCCATTGGCGGGCAATCGCCTAGCGCCTCGATAGTGGAGATGGCGAGCGGTCGGGTAATCCGTCGGCCGGCCGCTAGCGACGCCTCGTCGACTGCGGCCACGAAGCTGCGCAGCGCTCCCAGAGACCGCTCGCAATGCCGCGACGCGTAGCTGATCACGCCTTCGTCAACGTCCATTTGGCGGTCGGCGAAAAGCTTCACCAGCACGGCTTTCATCAATGTGAGGTCCGGCGGCCCGATCAGAACGGAGGGCGCCAAGCGCAGCCGCGAGACGAGGTCCGGGGTTTTCAGACCCCACCAGTCCGGCGCTTGGCGGCCCGTCAGCAGCAGCCATCTTCCCGCTTCGCGAACACTGTTGAGAAGATGAAACAGGTGTGCTTCGTCGACGGGTGACCGGTCGACGTCTTCGAGCAGCGCGGCTTCCGCGCCATCAGGTCGAGCGGCGCTCTCGAGCTGCCCCTGCGTTTCCAATCGGAATGCCGCGCTCCGTGCCGCCCAGATCGCCGCCAAATGGCTTTTGCCCGACCCCGCAGGCCCGAGGAGGAGCATCACGCGATCCGGCCAGTTCGGCCAGCTCGCGAGCGCCGCATACGCAACCTCGTTGCAATCGGCGATGAGAAATTCCTCGGACGAGTAAGAGGGGTTTTGCGCCAAGTCGAAGACGAGCTGGACGCTCCCTCTTCCCGGCGGCTTGGGGCCTATCACGCGGGCTGCGGAGGCATCGGATGGACTTCGATGGCCGCCGGCGGACGATCGTCGGGAAGTTCGCCGGTGTAGATTGGGCTCCGACGATACCGCGTGGTGGCGAACCGGAGAAGCACTCCGATCGCCGAGGCGACCGGGACGGCGACAAGCAGGCCCGTGAACCCGAACACGCTGCCGAATCCGAGCAGGGTGAAGATAATCCAGACCGGATGCAGGCCCACTTTGTCGCCGACGAGCTTGGGCGACAGCACGTTGCCCTCCAAAAATTGCCCGACCAGAACGATACCAAGCGCCTCGGCTGCGAGATGCCAGCTCGGCCACCCCTGGACGGTCGCGATCAGCAACGACAGCACGAGGACGACGAGCGAGCCGATGTAGGGAACGAAGCTCAGCACGCCACCCGTGATCCCGATCAGCAGGCCGAAATTCAAGCTGATCAGACTGAGACCGATTCCATACCACGCGGCGAGAAAGAGGCAGACCAGGAGCTGGCCGCGCAAGAAGCCGGCGAGGGCACGGTCGATGTCCCGCGCGATGCCGCGGATCGTGTCCCGGTCGCGCGGCGGGACCAGCCCGTCGATCGTCTCGATCATGCGTGGCCAATCGAGCAGCATGTAGAACGCGACGACCGGTGTCACGATGATCAAGGAGAGGAGGTCGAGCAGAGCCGCACCGCGTGAGAGCAGGCCGTTGGCGAACGTGCCCGCGTAGGCGACCGCCTTATTGACGTTGTCGCCCGCCGAACTCTTGAGCTCCGAGAGACTGCCGCCAAGGCCGAACCTATCAAGGAGATTCCCGATCCAGCCGTGCGTTACCTGCTCGCCGGCCGAGGCCGCAAGCTCCTGCGCCCTCCTGACAAGGTCCGGCAACGCTTTCGCGAACTCGGTGACTTGACGCACCAGCATGGGCGAGAAGAGAGCGATGACAAGCGCGATGACGACCAGCGACCCGATCAGGATCACGGTGGTCGCTCCGGCCCGCCCGAGCTTGAGTTCGACCAACTTGTTGACCAGAGGGTCGAGCAGGTATCCGACCACAAGCGCCACGATGAACGGCAGCAGGATCGAGCTGAACAGCCAAAGCAGGAAGAAGAAGATCAGGCAGGCTGCCAGCCAGAAGCCGGCTTTCCAGCCGAGAGCGGTGCGTCTCTTCACGTTACCTGTTCTCGCCGCCACCGCACCGACGCGCATGTGCGTGACATGGCAGCGCTCCTCTTCAGCGTCAATGCACACGACCGGCAAGAACCCTGCCGATCCAGCCAGTCGGTCATTCTGCTCCGGCAGGACTGGACCGGGCGGCGATCATAATGCTTGGTTGTCCCGCACGACATGATCCCGCGAGGACCGGACGCATCTGTTCGGACGCCAGAACAGCGCAGGCACGAGCTATGACGGCAGCCGACTCGACGGGCCTCCCTGCTGCAAAGACTGTCGCGAGAAACGCCGCGGTCGAGTTCGCGTCCCATGCCGCCGCAACCTCTGCGCGTCTTGCCCGATGAGGAACACGCGCAAACGTACCGCCATCCTGATTTCGGGACGCGGTTCGAACATGCGCGCGCTCGTCGCGGCCGCGCGCGAACCGGACTATCCCGCCGAGATCGCGCTCGTCCTCTCGAACCGCCCCGATGCAGCTGGTCTTTCCTTCGCGCGGGAGGCCGGGATCGCGGTCGCTGCCATCGACCACAAGATCTACGCAGGACGCAGCGAGTTCGAGCGCTCGATGCAGGCCATGCTCGAAATACATCGCATCGAGCTGATCTGCATGGCTGGGTTCATGCGGCTCGTGACGCCCTGGTTCGTCGGGCAGTGGCAGGGACGCATGATCAATATACACCCCGCCCTGCTTCCGTCGTTTCGCGGCCTCGACACACACGCCAGGGCGCTGGCCGATGGGGTGAAGATTCACGGCTGCACCGTTCATTTCGTGGTCCCGGCGATGGACGAGGGCCCAATCCTGGCGCAAGCCGCGGTGGCTGTGCTCGATACGGACTCGGTCGAGAGCCTGGGGCGCCGCGTTCTCGAACAGGAGCACCGGATCTACCCCGCCGCGCTGGCGCGCCTCGCTGACGGCGACCTCGTCGTCCAGGGCAACCGCGTGTTCGATGCGCAGCCGACGCCGTCACCGCAGCCGCTGCTCGTTCCGACCCCCGTCGCTTAAGCGTCGGCGCAACTCTTCCGACCGACCGAGAGCCAGGCGAACGTGAGCAGAACCGCGACCAGCAGGCCTGTAAGCGAGGTGGACGTGATGGAATGGGCCGGAAGCATGGCGTAGACGATCAGGTAGAAGGCAATCAAGCCAAGAGATCCCTTGAGGACCCCGAGCACCACGACGATGGCCTGCTCGCGCCCTTCCTGCTGGTGAGCGAACACGATCAGGGGCCATGCGATGACCGGGATGGTCGAGAGAAAGCCGCTGTAACCCGGACCGATCAGACGGGCGCAAAGCGTGACAGCCAGCACCATGGCCGTGGAGGTCAGGAGCCGTACGGGCACATCCCAAGGGGGCGGCGCGGTCGAGCGAGTTTTCTCTCTTGTCGGTCGGGCTCGAGCGAACACTACCGCGACGATGGTGGCGTCGGCGATCACGATCGCGACGAGCGGCGGTTTGAGTAGCAGGGCCGCGCCCATGGCCAGACCATACGCGAGGACGGCCGCCGCGATCGTGAGCGATGGTGTGGTTCTTCGACTAACCTCGACGTAAGCGAGGTAGGACAGTGTCACCGCGCCAATGCCAGCCAAGGATCCGAGCGCTGCTGACCCCGCGAAACTGGAGCCTTCCTCGATGGCAAGGTAGATCGAGATCGGGCCCGCCGTGATCGGCAGGCCCGCGAGCAAGGCGCCGAAGGAAGAGCCCCAACGGCGCGAGGCGTAGGTGACGCCGCCCATGAGCAGCGGCGTCAGCGTCAGCTTGATCAGCAGCAGAGCCATA
Source organism: uncultured Beijerinckiaceae bacterium (assembly GCA_964243415.1). Lineage (GTDB taxonomy): Bacteria > Pseudomonadota > Alphaproteobacteria > Rhizobiales > Beijerinckiaceae > RH-AL1. Next base: position 13,326 of record CAXTFG010000012.1, read on the forward strand.
GGACTTGGCACCCGCGCCAGGTGGCCTCGGGCGAGGCGCTCGAGCGCTCTACAGACCTGCGCTGGTCAGCCGACGATTTCGTTGCCGCAGAACCACTGCGCGATTTCGAGCTGGGCGGTGTCGACGGCATCGGACCCGTGGGCAGAGTTCTCGCCGAGGGAGAGCGCGTGCTCCTTGCGGATCGTGCCAGGTTCGGCCTTTGCCGGATCAGTGGCGCCGAGAACGTCGCGATAGGCCTTGATCGCGTTCTCGCCTTCCAACACCTGAACGACGACCGGGCCGGCGATCATGGTCTCGACGAGTTCGCCGAAAAAAGGTCGCGCCTTGTGCACGGCGTAGAAGGTCTCGGCCTGGTCGCGGGTCATGCGAACGCGCTTCTGCGCGACGATGCGCAGCCCGGTCTCTTCGATCAGCGCGTTAATGGCGCCCGTCAGGTTTCGGCGCGTGGCATCCGGCTTGAGAATGGAAAAGGTACGTTCGATCGCCATGGATGCGCGGGCCCTGGAAGACTGATGGGGAGCGCCGCGCTTGTAGCCACGGCGGTCGGGCAAGGCAAGCAAGGCAGCCAAAGAAGGCAGTCAGACGGTTGTGGGCCGAACCCTCCTCGCCTTTCGGCGCGCGAAGAGGCTTTCCTCGTTGAGGATAACGAGCGTTTCTGGCTCTGCGATGATCGTTTCGGCGACGCCGATGACGTCGGCGAACTGGAGGTCGGTCATGTGTTGAACAGCCGGCCGAGCGACCTTTTTCGTCCACGGCGCCCCGAGCCCCGCATCGAGACAGACGCGCATGAAACAGTGATCCAACGCAATCGGCCATCGGTGCTGACGCGCCATGGACGGCAGTACATCGCGCGTCAGCTGGTACCAGCGCGCCACCAACGCGGCCCGGTCCGACGAGCGCGATCCAGATGCCGACTCACTCTTCGACGTCAACGGACGGACGATCCTCGCCCTTCGAGTCCTCGACCTTCCAGCGGCCGTCACGATCCTGGTACTCGATCGGCTCGTCGTCGCCGGCCCGCTGCTGCTCCGCCGCGACGATTTCGGCGGCTGAATGCGCATCATCGCGCGTGCGGAAGGTTTCGGAAAAGACGTCGCCGACCTTGTAGGCCCAGCCGCCGTCGTGCTCCACCACGACGTAGGTCACAGCAGCCATGTTGAACTCCTTGCGCTCACCGCGTTGAACGGAGGTCCGAGCCAAGCGGTTCCGGCCGCTGCGTTTCGGCGGCTCTTGCCATCCCGCACCGCACGCGCGACAAGCCGGCGTGCTCCACATCAGCGACATCACCCTGCGACTCGGGCCTCGCGTGCTGTTCGACAAGGCCTCTGCGGCGCTGCCGGAGAGGGCGCGCATCGGTTTCGTTGGCCGTAACGGCACCGGCAAGACCACGCTCTTCAAGATGATTGCCGACGAGCTGCAGCCCGATCTCGGAACGCTCTCCATTCCCAAGCTCATGAAGATGGGGCGGGTCGAGCAGGAGGCGCCGGGCGGGCCCGGCTCGCTGACGGACTTCGTGCTCGCCGCCGATGTCGAGCGCGGCAGCCTGATGGCTGAAAGCGAGACGGCCACCGATGCACACCGCATCGCCGAGATCCAGACGCGGCTCGTCGACATCGACGCGCATTCCGCGCCGGCCCGCGCGGCCCGCATCCTCAGCGGGCTCGGCTTCGATTTCGAGGCCCAGGCGCGCCCGCTGTCGTCCTATTCCGGTGGCTGGCGCATGCGCGTGGCACTCGCGGCGGTGCTTTTCTCGCAGCCGGACCTGCTGCTGCTCGACGAGCCGACCAACTACCTCGACCTCGAAGGCACGCTCTGGCTGATCGACTACCTGCAACGCTATCCCGCGACCATTCTGGTGATCAGTCACGATCGCGACATCCTCGATGCCGTGTGCGATCACATTCTGCACCTCAGCCATTCCAAGCTGACGCTGTGGACGGGCAATTACACGAGCTTCGAAAAACAGCGCCGCGAACAGCAGGCGATCGAACAGAAGCACAAGAAGAAGCAGGACGAGCAGCGCCGGCACATGCAGGCCTTCGTCGACCGCTTCCGCGCCTCCGCCACCAAGGCGACCCAGGCACAGTCGCGCCTCAAAATGCTGGCGAAGATGGAGCCGGTAACGGCGCTGGTCGACGGCGAAGTGCTGCCGATCGTCCTGCCCTCTCCCGAAAAGCCGCTGAAGCCGCCGATCGTCTCGATGGACCACGTCAGCGTCGGCTACGACGGCAAAGCCATCCTCAAGAACCTCAACCTGACCATCGCCGACGACGACCGCATCGGCCTACTCGGTTCGAACGGCAACGGCAAATCGACCTTCGCCAAGCTCGTCGCTGGCCGCCTCGCCGCGATGGATGGCGAGATCCGCCGCTCGCAGAAGCTGGAGGTCGGTTTTTTCGCCCAGCATCAGATCGAAGAGCTCGACGAAGGAGCGACACCCTACCAGTGCGTGGCGCCACTGATGCGAAACGCCAGCGAGGCCCAGATCCGCGGCAAGTGCGCCCAGTTCGGGTTTCCCAACATCAAGGCCGACACCAAGGTCGCCATGCTGTCGGGCGGCGAGAAGGCGCGGCTGCTGATGGGTTTGGCGACCTTCAATGGGCCGCATCTCATCATTCTCGACGAGCCGACCAACCACCTCGACATCGACTCGCGCGCCGCGCTCATCGAGGCGATCAACGAGTACAAGGGAGCGGTCATTCTCGTCAGCCACGACCGGTACCTTCTCGATGCATGCGCCGACCGCCTGTGGCAGGTCGCAAACGGCGGCGTGAAGCCGTTCGATGGCGACATGGACGATTACAAGGCGTTGGTGCTCGGATCCGATCCGAAGCCGCGCAAGGCGGAAGTCGTGAAGCTCGCCGCCGCGCCGCAGCAACGGCAGCCCGTTCCCTTTAGAAAGCGCCTTCTCGCCATCGAGGAGAGAATGGCTAAGTTCCAGAACCTGATTTCACGGATCGATCAGGCCCTCGGTGACCGCGATGCCTTCATCGCGACGCCGCAGAAGGCCGCCCAGTTGGCCAAGCAGCGCTCGGACCTTGCGAAGGCGCTCCAGACGGCCGAGGACGACTGGCTGGTGCTGTCGGCCGAACAAGACGCGGCGCAATGATCGAAAGAGCTGCCGTCGGTCCGTTTCGACCGTTGAACCCGCGGACACTGGCCGTCATCGGCCTCGCCGCCGCGCTCGTGCTGGCCATCGTCGCAGGACGCGCCGGAGCGCCCTACCTCTTCAAGCGAAGCACGTTGCAAAGCGAGATCGCCACGCAAGTGCGCGCGACGACCGGGCTGACGATCTCGACACGCCACGCGCGCTTCGATCTGCTGCCGCGCCCGCACGTTACGATGTCCGACGTCCACGTCTCCGATCCGTCCGGCACCGTCACGATGGATGCCGAACTCCTCGACGGGGAGGTTCGTCTCTTGCCGCTCCTCGTCGGGCGCATCGAACTGGCCGCGGCGTCACTTCAGAAACCGCACCTGACGGTCGACCTCGACGGCCGACCGATGCCGCCCGACAGCACGATCGGCCGTGCCGTTCGCTCGGTCGAGATGCCGCAAGACGCCGAGCAGCGGCTGGGCTCGATCACGTTGATCGACGGCACGGTGAGCATCGCTGGCCGCTCGAGGCCGGACGTGCCGCGCTTCTCGCACGTCGACGTCACGGTAGACTGGCGCAATCTCGACTCGCCCGCTTCCTTGACGGGATCATTCCGCATGAACGGGACGGCGGCAGACGTCGCCGCCTGGATCGCGCAACCATCCAAGCTGATCGGCGGCGACCATTCGGCCGTGGTCGCGCAGCTTCACTCCGCGCCGCTCGACTTCTCGGCGAAAGGCGATGTCGCCGGCACGAACGGTTTCGCCTTCAAGGGTCATGTGGCGGCGACCGCACCGGCACTCGCACCCGTCTTAGCGTCCTTCGCATCGGACACGAGCCTCCCCGCTCCGTTCGCGAATGCGACGCTCGATAGCGACATCAGCATCGGCCAAGCCAAAGCGATGTCCGTCGATTTCCAGAACGTCACATTCCGCGCCGACGGCAACGAATACGAGGGAGCCATCGCCTACCAAGGCGGCGACCGGCCGATGGTGACCGGTACCTTGGCGACCGATCAGCTTTTCCTCGTCCCTTTCACGGTCGCGTTGCCCCGGCTCATCGATGCCAGCAATCATTGGACGCGCACCGCCCTGCCCTCCCTTCGGCTCGGCGCGCTGGAACTCGATCTGCGATTTTCGGCGGCCCACCTTCGGCTACCCCCCTTCAGCATCGACGATGCCGCCCTCTCCGTGATGACGCGCGGCGACCGCCTCGAGATCGGGCTCAACGAGGGTAAAGCTTACGGAGGCGCCCTCAAGGGCCGGGTCTCGCTTGGGTCGGACATCGACGGATTGAACGTGCGAGCGGCCGGAACCTTGACCGGCGCCGATCTCGCCCCGCTGAGCTGGGACGCCCTGGGATGGCAGCTCGCCGGCGGAACGTCGTCCGCATCGGCCAACCTCGAGACGACGGGCGACAGTGCGGCGGCGCTTGCATCGCGCGTACAGGGATGGATCAAAGCACAGGCTGCCGATGGCGAGATCTCCGGGATCGACCTCGGCCGCGATCTTCGCGAAGCCACTCGCGCGCCGGTCGCGAAGACACCGTCGTTGACGGGCACGGGAAGTACGTCGTTCTCCCGCATGCTGCTCAACCTGCAGGTCGCCAACGGCGTCGCGCTGATCGACGAAACGTCCATGCAGGGCGTCAGCGCCGGTGTTGCGCTTGTCGGGTCGGTTGACCTCGGCGCAAGACGAATCGACCTTCGGGCTGCGGTGCGTTCGCCCAAATCCAATGCCGCCGACCCAACCGCAGCCTGGCGGTTCGACGTCGAAGGGCCGTTCGACAAACTCGTCGCCGTCCCTGCGCCGGACGGGAAGGAGCGCGCTCCCTAGTAGCCCTTCTTGAAGGGCTGCATCCCTTTGCGGGCCAACTCGTCGGCACGCTCGTTCATCGCATCGCCCGCGTGGCCTTTGACCCAGTGCCAGACGACGTCGTGCTGGCGCGTTGCTTCGTCGAGCTGCTGCCAAAGCTCGATGTTCTTGACCGGTTTCTTGTCGGCCGTCTTCCAGCCGTTGCGCTTCCAGCCGTGGATCCACGTCATCACGCCGCCGCGCACGTAGCTCGAGTCGGTGTAGAGATCGACGGCGCAGGGGCGTTTCAACGACGCGAGCGCCGTGATGGCGGCCATCAGCTCCATGCGATTGTTTGTGGTCTGGGCGTCGCCCCCAAAAGCTTCCCTGACGGCGTCGCCATATTTGAGGACCACGCCCCAGCCGCCCGGACCGGGGTTGCCCGAACAGGCTCCGTCCGTCCAGATCGCCACGCGTTCGCTCGTCACGTGAAGCCGAGTTCGCGCACGCTGCCGATCCGTTGATGGAACCTCAGCCGCTGAATGTACTCCGCCGGGTTCTTCGGCCTGACCAAGGCGCCCGGAGGCACATTCAGCCAATCGACGAGACGCGTCAGGGCGAAGCGGAGGGCTGCCCCGCGGGCAAGGAGCGGCAGCGCCTCGATTTCTGCGGCGGACAGGCGCCGGTGCGCCTGATAGGCGGCAATCATCGCGGCACCCTTGGTCATGTTGTAGGAGCCGTCCGGCTCGAAGCACCAGGCGTTCAGGCAGATCGCGAGATCATAAGCATAAGCATCGGTGCAAGCGAAGTAAAAGTCGATCAGGCCGGAGACCGTTTCATCCAGAAACAGGGCGTTGTCGGGGAAGAGGTCGGCATGGATGACGCCGCTCGGGAGTCCCCGCGGCCAAGACGCTTCGAGGGTGGCAAGCTCGTCTTCGATGAAGCCGGTCAGCCCGGAGGCGACCGTCTCGGCGCCGGCGCGGGCTGTTTCGAAGAGCGGACGCCACGCCTCCAGCGAGAGAGCATTGCCGCGGACCTGCCCGAAATCGGCGCCGAGCGTATGCAGATCGGCGAGCGCCGCGCCGGCTGCCGCGCAGTGAGGCGGTAAGGGCCGCCGGATCGACAGGCCTTCGAGGAAGGTGACCATGGCGGCAGGACGGCCGGCGAGACGCCCAAGCACCGGCCCGTCGCGGGACCTTACCGGTTGCGGGCAGCGCAATCCGCGTTGGGAGAGATGCTCCATGAGCGAGATGAAGAATGGAAGATCGTCAGCCTTCACCCGCTTCTCGTAGAGAGTGAGAATGAAACTGCTCGCTTCGGTCCGCAGCAGGAAATTGGAGTTCTCGACCCCCTCCGCGATGCCTTTCATCGAAAGAAGGCGACCGATGTCGTAGGCGGCCAGAAACCCATTCAGTTCGTCGTCAGAGACTTCGGTGTAGACCGCCAAAACACCTCGCCCTGCAGTTCGCTCCGCAGCTCGGATCGCAAGCGAACTCATCCCATTTCGATACAGTCGGGCACGCTTCGGGAGAAGCGAAATCGCGGGCGTGACAGCCGCATGCTGGCTTGGGCTGTTTTTGCCGCCCGTTATTTGTTCGGCAAAACTGCAGGCTCATCATGACGCAAGGAGAGGCAAAGGAGCTCGGTGGCGCCTAGCAAATTTGCGCTTCGATGCGCATCGAGGATGACAGAGCGGAAAAATTCGGCTACTTGTCCCACGAACGCATGGGCTGACCTGCATATTCAGCATATCGCGTCGCGCCAAGTCTTGGGAGGAAGGTTCAATCGCTGCCGCGCTCTTGAGAGCCCGTCGAAAAAGGCGAAGAACCATCAAGGGGCCGAAGAAGGCGAAGTCGTAAAGGCTTCGCCTTCTGCTTTTGGGGCATCCGCATCCGCCCAGCCACGCCTGGTGTTCTCGCGGAAGGCGGCGAAGGAGCGGGCGGCGATTGCCTCTCGCATTCCCCGCATCAGATCCTGATAAAAGCCGATATTGATGGCCGTCAGCAGCATCATTCCGAGGATCTCGCCCGACTTCACGAGGTGATGGAGATAGGCGCGAGAGTAGTCTCGCGCCGCGGCGCAGGACGCCCGAGGATCGACCGGGGCGGGGTCGTCGGCATGCGCGGCGTTGCGGAGATTGAGCCGTCCGAACCGCGTGTAGACGAGCCCGTGGCGTCCGGCCCGCGTCGGCAGCACGCAGTCGAACATGTCGATGCCGCGCGCCACGCTCTCGACGAGATCGTCCGGCGTCCCGACCCCCATCAAGTAGCGGGGCGCATCTTCGGGCAGGTAAGGCATTGTCTCTTCGAGCGTTCGCAGCATGACATCCTGCGGCTCGCCGACGGCGAGGCCGCCGACCGCATAGCCGTCGAAGCCGATGCCCACCAAGGCTTCGGCACTCGCGCGGCGCAGAGCAGCCAGCGTCCCGCCTTGGACGATGCCGAACAGGGCGTGATCGCGCGACGTGCCGAACGCCGACTTGGAGCGCTCGGCCCAGCGTAGCGAGAGCCGCATCGCGCGGTCGACCTCGGCATCGGGCGCCGGCAACCGGAGGCATTCGTCGAACTGCATCTGGATGTCCGAGCCGAGAAGTCGCTGGATCTCGATGGACCGCTCGGGCGTGAGCACGTGGCGCGAGCCGTCGATGTGGGACTGGAAAGTCACGCCGGTCTCGTTGAGCTTGCGCAGCTTCGCCAACGACATGACCTGGAAGCCGCCGGAATCGGTGAGGATCGGATGCGGCCAGTTCATGAATCGGTGCAGGCCACCCAGCGCAGCAATGCGCTCGGCACCCGGACGCAGCATGAGGTGGTAGACGTTGCCGAGCACGATGTCGGCGCCGAGCGCGCGCACGTCCTCCGGGTGCATCGCTTTAACCGTCGCCGCCGTGCCGACCGGCATGAAGGCCGGCGTCTGGATCGTGCCGCGCGCGGTCGCGATCTCTCCACGTCGCGCCGCGCCGTCCTGAGCCAGCTTGGTGAAGGCGAACGCGCGCCCGCTCACGGATCGTCGGCTCTGTGCAGAAAACAGGCGTCGCCATAGGAATAGAAGCGGTACCCCGTCGCGATCGCGTGGGCGTAAGCGTGCCGCATCGCGTCGAGTCCGGAGAAGGCGGCAACCAGCATGAACAGCGTTGAGCGCGGCAGGTGGAAGTTGGTGATCAGCGCGTCGACGGCGCGGACGCGACGCCCCGGGGTGATGAAGATTGAGGTATCGCCCGAGAACGGCTGCACGGACCCATCCTCACGCGCCGCGCTTTCGAGCAGGCGAAGGCTCGTCGTTCCCGCAGCGATGACGCGGCCGCCGTTCCGCTTGGCCTTCGTCACCGTCGCCGCGGTCGGCTCGTCGATGTTGCCCCACTCCGCGTGCATCGGGTGATCGGCCGTATCGGCAACCTTGACCGGGAGGAAAGTGCCGGCGCCGACGTGCAGGGTCACGCGGGCCACCGCGACGCCGCGCGCCTCGATCGCGGCGAGGAGTCCAGGCGTGAAATGCAGGCTCGCCGTCGGCGCCGCCACGGCACCGGGCGCGCGCGCGAAAATGGTCTGGTAATCGGCGCGGTCCTGCCCGTCGACCGCCCGCTTGCCGGCGATGTAGGGCGGCAGCGGCATGGCGCCGTGGCGGTCGAGCGCGCGGTCGAGAGCGGCGCCGGTCTCGGAGAAGCGCAGCACCACCTCGCCCTCACCGGCGTGCTCTAGGCATTCCGCATCCAATGGAGCCTCGCTCGTACCGAAGCCGACAACCTCGCCGCGCGCCAGCTTCTTGGCCGGCCGGACGAAGGCGCGCCAGAGATCGTCCGCTTCCCGCTTGTGGAGGGTGGCCTCGATGCGCGCCGCCGTGCCGTTGCGCATACGTCGGCCGCTGAGCCGCGCGGGAACCACGCGCGTGTCATTGACGACGAGGATGTCGCCTGGCCGGAACAGGCTCGGCAGGTCGGCGACGGTACGGTCGGCGAGGCCGCCGGTCGGATCGACCTCGAGCAATCGCGCGGCTTCTCGGGGCGTCGCCGGCCTAAGTGCGATCCGCTCCGGCGGCAAATCGAAATCGAAGAGATCGACGCGCATACGGCTTGACCTCGTACGCTCCAATCCGTCATGCCCGGCCTCGTGCCGGGCGCCGTCGAGAGCGGCCCATAGTACAAATGAAGCCCAAGTGGAACCGCCCGGCGGCCCGGGACAAGCCGGGCGATGGCGGGAAGCCAGAAGGGTTCGGCGGCGGCTTGCCGGCCGGGCGTGCGCTCGCCATATTCGATCGTCTCGTCGCCCGGAAAAGTGCCATGACCGAGTTTGGCAGTACCCGCACCGTTTCCTTCTTCGACAGCCCCCGGCTTCCCGCGGCGGCCTTCGCCGGCGTCAGGACGCGTCGGATGTCGGCCTTCGCGGTTGATTTCGTGCTCGTGTCGATCGTGGCCGGTCTCCTGTCCATCGTGTTGTTCTTCGCGACCTTCGGTCTCTCGATCTTCTTCCTGCCGTCGCTTTGGCCCTTCGTCGCATTCTTCTACAACGGCATGTCCGTCTCTGGCCGGCGGATGGCGACCCCGGGCATGCGGCTGTTCGATCTCCAGATCCGCTCGCTCGACGGCACGCGGCCGAGCTTCATCGCCGCCGCGATCCACGGCGTCATGCTGTACCTCAGCTGGCTGTTCCTGCCGATCTTCCTGGTCTCGCTCGTCGTGCCGGACAAGCGCTGCCTGCACGACATCCTCGCCGGCCTGATCGCGGTGCGCCGCCCGGACTGACACGGCAGGACGGTTTAGGCACCGGGGTTGGCGGCGGCGCGCGCCATCGGCTAGACCCGGCCGGTCGCCGCGCCGGAGCCGTCATGCGCCTCTCCAAGTTCTTCCTGCCGACCCTTCGTGACAATCCGAAGGAAGCGGAGATCCTGTCCCATCGGCTGATGCTGCGCGCGGGCATGATCCGGCAGGAGGCGGCCGGCATCTACTCCTGGCTGCCGCTCGGCTTCCGCGTTCTCAAGAAAATCGAAGGGATCGTCCGCGAGGAGATGGACCGCGCCGGCGCGGTCGAACTGCTGATGCCGACGCTTCAGCTCGCCGACCTCTGGCGCGAATCCGGCCGCTACGACGCCTACGGCCCCGAGATGCTGCGCATCACCGATCGTCACAAGCGCGAGATGCTCTATGGCCCGACCAACGAGGAGATGATCACCGCCATCGTCCGCTCGGGCGTGAAATCCTACCGCGACCTGCCGAAGAACCTGTACCATTTCCAGTGGAAGTTCCGCGACGAGCAGCGCCCGCGCTTCGGCGTGATGCGCGGCCGGGAGTTCCTGATGAAGGACGCCTACTCCTTCGACGTCGACGAAGCGGGCGCGCGGGCCTCCTACAACAGGATGTTCGTCGCCTATCTCCGCATCTTCGCGCGCATGGGCCTGACCGGCATCCCGATGCGCGCCGAGACCGGACCGATCGGCGGCGATCTCAGCCACGAATTCATCGTTCTGGCCGAGACGGGCGAGTCCGCCGTCTTCGTCGACGAGGACGTGCTCGGCCTCCCGATCCCTCCCGCCGATATCGACTACGACGGCGACCTCGCACCGATCGTCGCGCAATGGACGTCGCTCTATGCGGCGACCGAGGACGTCCACGACGCCGCGCGCTTCGAGCGCGAGACGCCGGAAGACAGGCGCGTCCAGACGCGCGGAATCGAGGTCGGACAGGTTTTCTTCTTCGGCGACAAGTACACGAAGGCGATGAAGGCGTTAATCACCGGGCCGGACGGGGTCGAGCGGCCCGCGCAATGCGGCTCCTATGGGGTCGGCGTGTCGCGTCTCGTCGGCGCGCTCATCGAGGCCTCGCACGACGAGGCCGGCATCGTCTGGCCCGCGGCGGTCGCGCCCTTCGACGTGGGCCTCGCCAATCTGAAGGTCGGCGATGCGGCGACGGATGCCGCATGCCGGCACGTCTATGACGCGCTCGCCGCGGCCAGGGTCGACGTGCTCTACGACGACACCGAAGGCCGCCCGGGCGAAAAATTCGCCAAGCTCGACTTGATCGGCTTGCCGGTCCAGATCATCGTCGGGCCGAAAGGCTTGGCCGGCGGCACGGTTGAAGTGAAGACGCGGAAGACGGGAGAGCGTGAGACGCTACCGATCGAGGCGGCCATCGCCCGTTTCGCGCCCTGACTTTATCATGTGTGCCGTCACGGCCGGCCCTGACGGTGCCCTGATGCGAAGGCTCGCCCGTTGACCTCGTCCGACATCCTCGTCGTCGTCGATATCCAGAACGACTTTCTGCCCGGCGGCGCGCTTGCCGTGCCGGACGGCGACGCCGTGATCGCGCCCATCAACGCGCTCGCCGCGCGCTTCGAGCACGTGGTGCTGACGCAGGACTGGCATCCAGTCGGCCACGTCTCGTTCGCCTCGAGCCATTCCGGACAGGCGCCTCTCGACCGCGTTCCGCTCGAAGACGGCCGCGAGCAAATCCTGTGGCCGGATCATTGTCTTCAGGGGTCGCGCGGCGCGGACCTCGCCGACGCTTTGACGATCCCGAAAGCCGAGCTGATCATCCGCAAGGGCTACCGGCCCGGCCTCGACAGTTATTCCGCTTTCCGCGAAGCCGATCGCCGGACCGGGACCGGGCTCGCCGGCTACCTGCGCGAGCGCGGCTTCACCCGTGTCGTCGTGGTCGGCCTCGCAACTGACTTCTGCGCCGGCTGGACCGCTGTCGACGCGGCGCACAGCGGGTTCGAAACGGTCCTCGTCGAAGACGCGACGCGCGGCATCGATACGAACGGTTCCATGGATCGCGCTCATGCCGACATGCGCGCGGCCGGCGTAGCTCTCGTCGCGCTCGCCGACCTGCGCTGATGGCGAATAGGCCATCGACCAACCCGCGCCGTCACCCTAAAAGAGCCGACGCCAGCTGACGCGAGTGAGTCATGTCCGAACCGCCGCCCTGTTCCACCGCTCGCGCCCTCGCTGCGGCGATGAAGGCGAACGAGACCACGGCGGTCGCTGCGGTCCGCGCCTGTCTCGCCCGCATCGACGACCTTGAAGCGACGCTCGGCGCCTGGACGGCCATCGACCGGGACGGAGCCCTGAGCGCGGCCGAGGAGATCGATCGGTCAAGGAAGCTCGGCGACAAGCTGCCCCCGCTCGCCGGCATCCCCATCGGCGTGAAGGACAACATCGATACGGCGGACCTGCCGACCGGTTATGGATCGCCGATCTACGACGGCCACCGGCCGGTCGCCGACGCCGCCTGCGTGGCGCAGGCCAGGAACGCCGGAGCCATCGTGCTCGGCAAGACCGTGCTGACCGAATTCGCCTATTACGCGCCGGGCAAGACGGTGAACCCGCACAATCCTCTTCACACGCCGGGCGGCTCGTCGCAGGGATCCGCCGCCGCCGTCGGGGCCGGCATGGTGCCGATCGCCTTCGGGACGCAGACGGCCGGCTCCGTCATCCGGCCGGCGGCCTATTGCGGCGTCGTCGGTTACAAGCCGTCCTGGGGCCTGATCCCGCGTCCGGGGGTCAAGATTTTATCCGACTGGCTCGACACGGTGGGCGTGTTCGCGCGCGATGTCGGCGACGTCTCGTTCTTCGTCAGCGCTCTCACCGGACGTCCCAGCCTCAAGCTGAACGGCGTACCGGACGGCCTCAAGATCGCGGTGCTGCGCGAGCCCTATCCCAGCGGTGCCGAGCCGGAGGCGGTCCGGGCGCTCGACCATGCCGCGGACGCCTTGGCGCGCGCCGGCCATGTCGTGACCGACCTGCCGATGCCGCCGCTGCTACAGCCGATGTCGCGTCTGCAGCGGCTCGTGATGGCCTACGACATGGACAAAACGCTCGGCCACGAGCGCCGGCTGCATGAGGCCAAGCTGTCGTCCATCATGAAGAACTACCTGGACGAAGGCAGAGAAACCTCTTCGCGCGCCTACGATGCCGCGATCGCGGCGACACGCGAACTGCAGCGCGAGATTGAGGCTCTGTTCGGTCAGGCGGACGTCCTGCTCTCACCCTCCGCACCGGGCGAAGCGCCGAAGGGCCTCCATGCCACCGGCGACCCGGCCTTCAATCGCATTTGGACGCAGCTGCAGCTGCCCTGCCTCACCGTGCCGGCCGGCACCGGCCCCAACGGCCTGCCCGTCGGCGTGCAGCTCGCCGCCCGCTCGGGGCAGGATGCGCTGCTGCTCGCCGCTGCTCTGGCGCTCGAAACGGCGCTGAAGGGCTAAGCCCTGCACTGACGCCGGGATCCTCGCGTCCGCCACTCACGCCGTGCGGCTCCTCGGCCGGAATAGCGCGCTTCTGAAAATGCCCGGCCGAGCGGCCGATCACGAATCAACGCGATCCGTCGCCGCTCTCGCAGAGCGAAGCTGCGCGATCAGAGCATCTCGCGGCGCTGGGAGCGGCAGGCCGCGCGGGCCGAAGACGTCGCGCAGCAGGAAGTAGCCGGTCAGGACGAAGCCAGCCTCGATCTCGGCCGCAGGCGCGTCGGCTGTGTCGTGGCGCAAAAAGTCGGGGAGCGGCAGCAGCCTGTCCCGGAACGGCGCGCCGGCGTCGCGCGAGACGGCACGTGCCGAGCGCGGCGAGACATAGACGAGATCGTCGCGCTGCCCAGTGGCCGCACAGCTCTGGAGGTCGAGACCGAAGCCGCTTTCGGCAAGGAACGCGACCTCGAAGCGCACAAGGTCGGCAGGCGCATGCGTCGCCGCGCTCAACCCGTCGAGAACGGCCTGTGCGCGCTCGAAGAGAAGCAGGTGCGGTTCGCGCTCGGCCAGCAAGCGGAGGTGGCTCGCCACGAGGTTGAGCCCATGCAGGCTCGTCGACGCCGCCAGGAGCTCTGCGGCGCGCACCCGCGTCGTTTCCACGCTGTAGAAGCCGAGGTGCTCTTCAAGACGGGCGCGCCACATCACCTCGACCACGTTGCCCGGCTGCAGCAGCGGCTGCATGCGCCGGCTGCGCCCGCCCCTGACGAGACCGAGGTGACGGCCGTGGCCACGAGTCATGACTTCGAGGATGACGCTTGTCTCGCCGTGCCGCCGCGCGCCGATGATGAAACCTTCGTCCCGCCAGTCCACACCCGCTCCGTTGCCGCCTTCGCCAGTCTAGCACGCTCGCGCCGCCAATCGCGCCTCGCCTCCACGCTCGGCGCAAGACGAGACGCGACCCACGGACACTGGGTTGCGATCGGCGCCAAGAGGGCGTAGACAAAGCATCAAATCGAGTGTGAGTGTCGATCGTGGCTCTGGGACTTATTGTACGTCGAGCGCTGGAGACGGGACGAAGCTAGGCTTCGAAGTCCCGCCGCTAGCGCTTATCCAGGGCCCTCGGGGCCCTTTTTTGTTGCCCGAAGCCGTTCCAACTCGCCTTATCGAAACCTAACGAGACAGGGCCATGTCCCACCAGTCGATCGATGCACACCCCACCCATATGTCCGGCGCGCAGATGGTCGTTCAGGCCCTCGTCGACCAGGGCGTGACGACGATCTTCGGGTATCCCGGCGGAGCGGTGCTGCCGATCTACGACGCGCTCTATGGGCAGGAGAGGGTCAAGCACGTCCTCGTGCGCCACGAGCAGGGCGCGGCCCATGCCGCAGAGGGTTACGCCCGATCGTCCGGCAAGGTCGGCGTGCTGCTCGTCACGTCAGGGCCCGGTGCGACGAACGCCGTGACTGGGCTGACGGACGCCCTGCTCGATTCGATCCCGCTCGTCTGCATCACCGGACAGGTGCCGACCCATCTCATCGGCACCGACGCTTTCCAGGAATGCGACACGGTCGGCATCACGCGCCATTGTACCAAGCACAACTATCTCGTCCGCTCGATCGCGGACCTGCCGCGCATCCTCCACGAGGCATTCCACGTCGCCCGCAGCGGACGGCCTGGCCCCGTTGTCGTCGATATCCCGAAGGACGTGCAGTTCGCCCGCGGCACTTACGTCGATAGATCCGTCGCCTTCGAGCACAAGACCTATCGTCCGCAATACGATCCCGACATGGCGCGCGTGGAACAGGCCGTCGCGCTGATGGCGGCGGCGCGGCGGCCGGTGTTCTACACCGGCGGCGGCGTCGTCAACTCGGGGCCGGAAGCCTCGAAGCTGCTGCGCGAACTCGTGGCACTGACGGGCTTCCCGATCACGTCGACGCTGATGGGGCTCGGTTGCTATCCCGCCTCCGGGCCGAACTGGCTCGGCATGCTCGGCATGCACGGGACCTACGAAGCCAACCACGCGATGCACGATTGCGACGTGATGATCAACATCGGCGCCCGTTTCGACGACCGCATCACTGGCCGGCTCGATGCCTTCTCGCCCGGCTCGCGCAAGATCCACGTCGACATCGACCCCTCCTCCATCAACAAGACGGTGAAGGTCGAGGTGCCGGTCATCGGCGATTGCACGCGCGTGCTGCGCGCCATGATCGACCTGTGGACGACGCGCAAGCTAAGGGCCGACGCGGCGGCGCTCTCGGATTGGTGGCGCGCAATCGACGGCTGGCGCGCCCGCAAGTCGCTGTCGTTTCGCACGTCCCCGACCGTGATCAAGCCGCAGCAGGCGGTGCGCCGGCTCGAGGCGCTGACCCGCGGCCGAGATTTCTACATGACGACCGAGGTCGGCCAGCACCAGATGTGGGCGGCTCAGCATTACGGGTTCGAGGAGCCGAACCGCTGGATGACGTCGGGCGGCCTGGGAACGATGGGCTACGGCCTGCCCGCGGCCATCGGCGTGCAGATGGCGCACCCAAACGCCCTCGTCGTCGACGTCGCCGGTGAGGGCTCGATCCTGATGAACATGCAGGAGATGTCGACGGCGGCACAGTACCGGCTGCCGATCAAGATCCTCATCCTGAACAATCAGTATCTCGGCATGGTGCGCCAATGGCAGGAGTTGCTGCACGAGAAGCGCTATTCCGAGTCCTACTCGCATTCCTTGCCGGACTTCGTGAAGCTCGCCGAAGCCTACGGCGCCCACGGGATCCGGGTCTCGGATCCCGCCGATCTCGATGCGGCGCTCACCGAGATGATCGAGACACCGAAGGCGGTGATCCTCGACTGCCTCGTCGACAAGATGGAGAACTGCTTCCCGATGATCCCGTCGGGCAAGGCGCATAACGAGATGATCCTGCCCGACGATGCGGACGTCGAATTGGAAGCAATGATCGACGCGAAAGGGCGAGAGCTCGTTTAAGCGGAGTACCGTCTCCCCGGTTCGACTTTCGGCGCCGGAGGACATGATCACGCCGGTCGAAGGAACCGACACCATGAACGCTCTGCCGCCGCTGTCTCCCTATACAACGCCGCCGACGGTGCAGCCGGCGTCGAGCCACACGCTCAGCGTGCTCGTCGACGACGAACCGGGCGTCCTCGCCCGCGTCGTCGGCATGTTCTCGGGGCGTGGGTACAACATCACCAGCCTCACCGTCGCCGAGGTCGCCCACGCCGACCACCTGTCGCGCATCACTATTGTGACCGCCGGCACGCCGGAGGAGATCGAGCAGGTGACGCTGCAGCTCGACCGCCTCGTGCCGGTGCACAGCGTCACCGACCTGACATTGCGCGGCGAGAGCGTCGAGCGGGAGCTCGCCATGATCAAGGTCGCCGGCCGCGGCGAGGACCGCCAGGAGGCGCTGCGCCTCGCCGAGGCCTTCCGCGGGCGCGTGATCGACGCCTCCATCGACAGCTTCATCTTCGAGATGACGGGCGCCGCCTCCAAGATCGATCATTTCGTCGACCTGATGCGGCCGATCGGCCTCGTCGAAGTGTCGCGTACCGGCGTCGCCGCCATCACCCGCGGGCCGGGCAAGATGCCGTAGGCGCGTTCACCTTCTCCCGCAGGCGGGAGAAGGGACGTTTCGAACCGTTTTGACGATGCCGTCCCAGCCCCCTAAAACCCGCCGACAAAACTGAAGGACGATCGAACCATGCGCGTGTACTACGATCAGGACGCCGACCTGACCCTCGTCAAGGGCAAGACGGTCGCCGTGGTGGGTTACGCCAGCCAGGGCCATGCGCACGTCCTCAACATGCGCGACTCCGGCGTCAAGGACGTCGCCGTCGCGCTGCGCCCGGGGTCCGCTTCGGCCAAAAAGGCCGAGGGCGAAGGGTTGAAAGTGATGTCCGTCGCCGAGGCGGCGAAGTGGGCCGACCTCGTCATGATGCTGACGCCCGACGAACTCCAGGCCGACATCTACGCCGCCGACCTCGCGCAAAACATGAAGCAGGGCGCGGCACTCGCCTTCGCGCACGGGCTCAACGTCCACTTCAACCTGATCGAGCCGCGGCCCGACCTCGACGTCATCATGATCGCGCCCAAGGGGCCCGGCCATACCGTCCGCTCCGAATACAAGCGCGGGGGCGGCGTGCCCTGCCTCATCGCCATCGCCAAGGACGCGTCGGGTAACGCACATGACCTCGCGCTCTCCTACGCCTCGGCCATCGGCGGCGGCCGCGCCGGCATCATCGAGACGAACTTCCGGGAAGAGTGCGAAACGGATCTCTTCGGCGAGCAGGCGGTTCTGTGCGGCGGCCTCGTCGAGATGATCCGGGCCGGGTTCGAAACGCTGGTCGAGGCCGGCTATGCGCCGGAAATGGCCTATTTCGAGTGCCTGCACGAGGTGAAGCTCATCGTCGACCTCATCTACGAGGGCGGCATCACCAACATGAACTACTCGATCTCGA
The DNA here is from genome assembly GCA_964243415.1 of uncultured Beijerinckiaceae bacterium. GTDB lineage: Bacteria > Pseudomonadota > Alphaproteobacteria > Rhizobiales > Beijerinckiaceae > RH-AL1. The sequence goes on from CAXTFG010000012.1 coordinate 30,851, forward strand.
ATACCGCCGAATATGGCGAGTACGTCAGCGGCCCGCGCATCATCACGCCCGAGACGAAGATCGAGATGAAGCGCGTGCTTCACGATATCCAAAGCGGCAAGTTTACCCGCGATTGGATGTTGGAGAACAAGGTCAACCAGACCTCGTTCAAAGCGACGCGAGCCAAGGCGGCGAGCCATCAGATCGAGGAGGTCGGCGCCAAGCTGCGCGGCATGATGCCGTGGATCGGCGCCAACAAGCTCGTCGACAAGGACAGGAACTGAGCGGCAGGTAGTCGGATCTCCCCGGCAAGTGGCGGTAACCGGCGGCGCCACCCGACGAAAGGAGAATGTGGCGAGCGTTTCGATCGGGGACATAAACCTCGCGTCGGACGTTCGTACGAGGTGAGCCGCATCGGCCTCGCCCCGAGGAGAGCCGCAATGTCCGACGTCGTTCTACGTCACCGCTTCGGTGCCGAGGCCCTACCCGTCCGACGCATCACGTTCGACGAGATCCGTGCCGCGCTGGGCGAAGGCTTCGCAGATTTCATGGCGAAGCCGAGCCACGTGATCTTCCTCAGCATCATTTACCCGATCGCCGGTCTCGTCATTGCCCGCGCCGCGGTCGTCGGCGACCTGCTTCCCCTGTTGTTTCCGCTCGTTGCGGGCTTTGCCATCCTTGGGCCCCTCGCCGCGGTCGGGACCTACGAGGTGAGCCGACGGCGCGAGACCGGCGCCGACACGTCGTGGACCGACCTCCGCGACCTGGTCCGCTCGCCCGAGATCCGCCAGATCGCCGGGATGGCCGCGATCCTCCTCGCCATCTTCGTCGCTTGGCTTGGCGCTGCCCAAGCGATCTACGGCGCGACGCTCGGGCCCGAGATGCCGCGGACCTTGGGTGACTTCGCGCGCGACGTGCTCACCACGTCGCCCGGCTGGGCAATGATCCTGATCGGAAACATCGTCGGCTTCGCCTTCGCCGCCGCGGCCTTCACCGTCGGCCTCGTCTCGTTCCCTCTCATCATCGACAGGAAGGTCGGCGTCGGCGTCGCGATCAGGACATCCGCGCGCTGCGTGGCGGCCAACCCCCTGGTTCTCGCGGGCTGGGGAGCCATCGTCGCCCTCGCGCTCATGGGCGGCATGGTCGTGCTCTTTGTCGGCCTCGCGGTCGTCCTGCCCGTTCTCGGCCATACCAGCTGGCACCTCTACCGCAAACTGGTCCCGTGAAGCGCGGCTGCGGATCACGCACTGGGCTCCGCCCCTAGTTAAGCGTCGTGGGTTATTGTTTGGCCGGATTGGAGAAGGCGGTCCGCAGCACCGGTCGGCCGATCAGGGCCGTCGAGGTCGTCAGCGTCGCCCCATACATGTTCTTGAGGTCACCAAGCGCGGCCTGCTGATCGACGTCTTCCAGCGCGCACACTGCGTCCATCGGCACGTGAATGTCATAGCCGGCGAGGAAAGCGCCGTAGGCGGTGTGCCGGATGCCGCCATTGGTGTGCTGGCCCGTTAGGATGACGTCGGTGACTTCGTAGTCGAACAGGATGTCCTCGAGGTCGGTATCGTCGAAGGCACCGTAGAAGCGCTTGGTCAGCACGATCTCCCGGTCCGCTCCGACCGGCGCGAGAGCCTCGATCACCGCCGCCCCGAGCGTTCCCGCAAGCGCGTAGCGCCCCCAGACGGCGAATTCGCGATCGTCCGAGCGATGAGCGTCGTTGGCGTACACGACGATCCACTCCTCGTCGGCGCGGGCATGGTCGATCAAGCGTCGGATGGACGGGACGATCGCGGTCGCCTTCGCCTCGTTCTTCAGCGCGCCGGTGACGAAATCGTTGAGCATGTCGACGACGATGAGAGCTTTCACGGCGTGGTCTCCTGCACATCGTCGCACGAGGCGCGACATCCCTAAGTGTAGCTTGCGCCAAGCCGAGGCAAGGCACCGGTTGCGGACCTGCTTAATCCATGGCACGCACCCCGCCTTTCGAGGAGCGCCCATGTCCGATCTCCGCCGCTTTTCCACCGGGGCGGTCGCCGCGTTGCTGCTCGGAGGCGCTTTCGCCGCGCCGGCCCGCGCGGGTGCCCTTGACCCTTACCTGCCGCAAAGCGGCACGATCGACGGCCACATCGTCACTTTCGACATCGCGCCCGAAGACCAGGCCATCTCCCGGCAGTTCCGGCAGGCGGTGCAGAACGACATGGAGTTTTTCAAGCGGGCCGTGACGTCGATCAGACCCGGTCAGCCGCTCCCCTACGATCCGCATATGGGCATCACGCAACCGCAATACGAACGCCTGCTGCATCTCAAGCCGGAGCTGAGGCAGGGCGCTCCCTTGACTGCTACCGTCAAGAGAGACGCCGACGGCACGATCAGCTTTCAGCCGGGAGACGACGCTGGCAAGCCGCTCGGCGCCGTGACCTTTCCGCCCGACGAAGCAGCCGCGATCACGCCGTATGGCAAATTCACGATCTTCAACGAAGTCCATCAGCGGGATGCGAACAATCCGTTCGGCACCTGGGACGGCGCGGAATGGGCGCAGGCCATGCCGGCCGATGCCGACCTGCCGTCCGCGAAAATCGGGTTCGGCAAGCACGAGGGGGACGGTCAGGGCATCCTGTACCTCCAGGTTGCACCCTACAAGGACCACCAAGGGCAGTCGCTCGTGGTGTTCTACAAGCTGGATCGAGCGGCCGCCAAGCCGGAGTGAGCAGGCACGCGTCAGCGTCGAAAGAAGAGGACGAAGACGCCGAACAGAAGGGAGAGCGCGGCCCCTCCCAGCGCTCCGACCGCCGCGAGCAGCTCTTTCCCGGTATCGAGCTGCATGGACGTTACCATGGCGGCCACGGTCAGCACGGCGGCCGAGCAGCCGGCGATGAGGAAAAGGCTGCCGACAAGATACCTGATGGACATGGAGTGACCGAGACGGAGCTGCGCGACTATGCCGGCCCCGGCCACGTGGGGGAAGACATTTCAGATGGGAAGCACTCAACACGCCGCTGGCAGGGAGCACCCTCCATCACACCTCGTTCAACGATGAACCTGCCGCGGTGCTCTCGGTTGACCCTTCGCAGCAGAGGAGTTCGACCATGCGCAGCATTCGAGACGATCGCGGCGATGCAGGCGTGGCGCGGCGCGGCTTTATGAAAATGGCCGGCGCGGCCGGCTTGGCGGCAGGAGCCGCCGGAACGGCGGTCGCGCAGCCGGACGCGCCGCCGCCCACCACGGAACCGGTTCTCTCCGACATGACCACGGCCGACATCCTGGTCGGCGCCGCCATCGCCTTCGGCGCGACGCACGCCTTCGGCATCGTCGGCGACGGGGTTAATCCAATCATCGAGGCGTTGCGCAAGCGGCAGAATGAAATCGCCTTCGTCGGCGTCCGGCACGAAGAGTCGGCCGCGTTCATGGCGAGCGGCATGGGCAAGCACGGCGGACGGCTCGGCCTCTGTGTCGCGACGACCGGTCCGGGCGCCGTGCATCTGCTCAACGGCCTCTATGACGCGGCTTATGACGGCGCGCCGGTGCTGGTGCTGACCGGAACTACATTCCATGATCTCGAAGGCATGCGTTTCATGCAGAGCGTTAACACCGTCAAACTGATGCAGGACGTGGCGCTGTTCGATGAGGAAGTGACCGGCCCGGCACATGCCGTGATGGTCGGCAACCGCGCATGTCGCGCGGCGCTCGGGGGCCGCGGCGTCGCGCATCTGACAGTCGCCAAGGACATTCAGGCGATGCGGCTCGCGGCCGACAAACCGTCCGGCGAGAACCACGGCGGCCGGACCTCGTCGGTGTGGACGCGCCCGCGATCGACGCCGGCTGCCGACCAGATCCGCGCGGCGGCGGATCTCCTCAACGCGGGCCAACGCGTCGCCATTCTAGCCGGACAGGGGTGCTTCGGCGCGCAAGACAGTCTCGTGGGCGTCGCCGACGCCCTCGCCGCGCCGATCGCGAAATCCTACCTCGCCAAGGCCTTGCTGCCCGATGATCACTATTTGACGACCGGCGGCATCGGCCATCTCGGCACGGCGCCGTCGTCCTGGGCGATGCACAACTGCGATACCGTGTTGATCCTTGGCTCGACCATGCCGTGGATCGATTACTATCCCAAGCCGGGCCAAGCGCGCGGCGTCCAGGTCGACATCAAAGCGGACCGGATCGGTTTGCGGTATCCCGTCGAGATTGGTCTTGAAGGAGACGTCGGAGAGACCCTCAAGGCGCTGCTGCCGCTTCTCCGACGCAAGGCGGACCGGTCGTTTCCAACCGAAATGCAGGCGCGAATGGGCGCCTGGCACGCGCGGTTGGCGCAGATCGCCGGCGACCAGCCCCGGGCGGGCATCCGGCCCCAGGCCGCCATGAAGGTGCTGAGCGACCTGGCGCCGGCGAACGCGATGTACAGCCTCGATTGCGGCGCCAACACCCACTTTGCGGCGCGCCACATCCAGCTGAAGGCGGGGCAGAGCTGGAGCGGTTCGGGCATGCTGGTCAGCATGGCCTCGGGCCTGCCGCTCGGCATTTCGGCGGCGTTCGCAAACCCCGATCGCCCCTCGCTGGTCGTCGTCGGCGACGGCGGTTTCGCCATGCTGATGGCTGAGCTGTCGACGGCCGTGGTTCACAAGCTGAACCTCAAGGTGATGATCCTCAACAACGACAGTCTCGGCGAGGTGAAATTCGAGCAGAAGGAGATCGGCAACCCGGAATACGGCTGCGCGCTCGGCCACATCGACTTCGCCGCCTACGCCCGTGCGGTGGGAGCTGCCGGGATCGGAGTCACGACCCTGGCCGAACTCACGCCCGCGGTTCGGACGGCTTTGGCTCAGCCGGGTCCGGTCGTCATCGACGTCCAGGTCGACGCCGAAGAACCCACGTTGCAGCCAGACAAGCTGAGCGCGTGAGGGAGCCAACCAGGTCTCAGATCCGCCGATCCTCCCGCACGATGCGCGGGGGGAGGACCTGAACTAACCTGTCGTCACGTTCCGCAGAACGTCCGGTAGGTTCCTCCGTCCGGTTCGGGCGAGAAGGCGTAGCGTTCGCGCCCGGGCTGGTCGTCGTAAGGGTGGGAGAGAACGCTCAGGAGATCGTCGAAGGGCGCGAAATCGTCGCCCTCGGACGCCGCGGCGAGCGCCGCCTCGACATGGTGATTGCGGGGGATGTACGCGGGATTGACCGCGGACATCGCGGTACGACGTTCGGCGTCGTCGAGCCTCTCTCCGGTCAGCCGCGCGCGCCACGCGACGGCCCAGCGGTCAAACGCGGTCGGATCGAGAAACAGTTCGCGCACGCTCTCGTCATCCCCCGGCTCTCTCGCGAGGCCGCCCAGGCGTCGGAAGGTCAGCGTGTAGTCGGCACGGTTCTGCGCCATGGCCTCCAGCAGATCGCCCGCGAGCGCGGCATCGCCTTCGCGATCTGCCTTCAGACCGAGCTTGCGGCCGAGGCCACCATTGTAGGCCGCGTCGAACAAGGACGGGAAGGCGGCGATGGCCTCGGTCGCCTCTGCGACAGCCTTGTCACTGTCGTCGGACAGCAGCGGCAGCAGGGTTTCCGCGAAACGCGCCACGTTCCACCGCGCGATCCGGGGTTGGTTCGCATAGGCGTAGCGGCCCTGCGCGTCGATGGAGCTGAAGACGATGGCGGGATCGTAGACATCGAGAAACGCGCACGGGCCGTAGTCGATCGTCTCGCCCGCGACCGAGGTGTTGTCGGTGTTCATGACGCCGTGGACGAAGCCGACGAGCAGCCATCGCGCCACGAGATCCGCCTGCCTGGCGACCACGGCGTCGATCAGGGCGCGGTAGGGAGACGCGCTGCCGCCAAGATGCGGATAGTGCCGGGCGATCACATGATCGGCGAGATTGCGGAGCGCCTCGACATCGCCGCGCACGGCGAAGAACTGGAACGTGCCGACCCGGATATGGCTTGCGGCGACGCGGGTGAGCACCGCGCCCGGAAGCAACCGCTCGCGCGCCACTGCGTCGCCGGTCGCGACCGCCGCGAGGGCACGCGTCGTCGGAATGCCGAGAGCGGCCATCGCCTCGCTGATGAGATATTCGCGCAGCACGGGACCGAGCGCAGCGCGCCCGTCACCGCCGCGCGAAAAAGGCGTCGGTCCGGCGCCCTTAAGCTGGATATCGCGGCGATTGCCATCGCGATCAATCACCTCGCCGAGCAGAACGGCGCGCCCATCCCCGAGCTGCGGGACGAAATTGCCGAACTGGTGTCCGGCATAGGCCGCAGCCAGCGGGTCGGCGCCCTCCGGGACGCGGCGCCCGGCGAGCACTTCGACGCCGTCAGAGCTCGCGAGCGCGTCGGGGTCGAGGCCGAGATGGGAGGCAAGGCCGATGTTGAGTTTGACAAGGCGCGGCGCGCTGACCGGCGTCGGCGTCAGCCGGGCGAAGAACCTGTCGGGCAGACGGGCGTAGCTGTTGTTGAACTCGAATCGAACCGTCATCGTCCTTCCCACCCAAGGCCTGCCGCGCCTACGTGCGGCGCTCCGCAAGACCCACGAAAGTTCTCAAGTTGGGGTGCTCAGGGCCGGGATCAACGCCGCAGCGACGACTACGGATAGTTAGAAGGATACGAGTTCGAGAACGCGGGCCGGTATCCGAGCGGACCGCCGAAGGCTCCGTAGCCTGGACCAACATCCGCGAGGCGCGGCGGCCGGTTATAACCGAACGGGAGCGGGTAGAGTGGAACATTGCCTGGGATGACATCCCCTATGCTGGGAGACCTGGCGGCGTTGCCTGCCAACGCACGGCGGCGCCTCAGGTCGGCCCGCGCCACACGACGAACGACCGAGCGGGAGGCGGCCCGCGTCTGAGCCATTACGTGCGGTGCTCTCTTGTGCGCTCCGTCCACCACCGCAACCGCCTGAGTCGGACGGTTTTGGTTCGCGGCCGCGACCGCAGGCGCTTCGGCCCCGCGATCGCCGCTCCCCGCGGCTTTCTGCGCTGCCACCTCCGCACGCTCGCGTGCCCTCGCCGCTCGACGCGCCTCGTCTGGACTCAAGGAGCCGACGCGACCCTCGTTCTTGGCCTTGGTGTCGGGACCGCTTGAGTGAGCAGTGTTGCCATCCTTGCCGCTGGGCGCCCCTTGCGCAACGACCGTATGCGAGGCGAAACCCATCGATGCGGCCACCACGGCCACTAGCACTACGGCACGCATTGAAACCCCCGCGGCAGGCGTCCGATCCGACGCGTCCGTGCACATAACGTGCACTGGCGTCGTTTCGGTCCGCGCGCTCAGATGAATAATTGTTCAGCGGACGCCGGAGTGATCGTGCCGCGCGAACTCCTCAAAGCGAACCAACCGACAACAAGGGTCGAGCCGCGATTCGGACTGGCTTCGTGCCCGTTCCGGTCCGGCCTTCCCGAAACGGGACAGCTCGTGTCGCTTGATCCTTCACTTTCGGGTCATACACCCCGGCAGCCAGGTCATCGTTGTCGCGTCTTGCGATCCTTGTAAGGATTGTCGCTGGTCTTGCGCGACAAGCGCAGCGGCACACCGGGCAGATCGAAGGTGTCGCGCAGCCCATTGAGCAGGAAGCGCTCGTAGCTCGTCGGCAGGGCGTCGAGCTGGTTGCCGAAGATCACGAAATACGGCGGCCGCGCGCGCAGCTGCGTCATGTAGCGGATCTTGATGCGACGCCCGGCAACGGCGGGCGGCGGGTGGCGCTCCAGTACGCCGCCGAGCCAACGGTTGAGCCGCGCGGTGGCGATGCGCCTATTCCAGGTCTGCTCGACCGCCATCACGGCCTCGAGCAGCCGCTCGACGCCGTAGCCGGTCTCGCCGGCGAGCGGCACGACCGGGGCGCCCTTGATCTGCGGCAGCAGCCTCGCAGCCTCTTCGCGCAGCCGGGTGAGCGCGCCGCCCTTTTCTGTGATCAAGTCCCATTTGTTGAGCCCGATCACGATGGCCCTGCCCTCGCGTGCCACGAGGTCGGCAAGCGTGAGATCCTGCTTTTCAAGCGGCGCCGTGGCATCAACGAGCAGGATCACCACCTCGGCGAATTTCGCCGCGCGCAGAGCGTCGGCGCCCGCCAGCTTCTCGAGCTTGTCCTCGACCTTGGCGCGGCGGCGCAGCCCCGCCGTGTCGAACATCTTCAACTGTCGGCCCCGCCACGTAAGGTCGACGCCGATGGCGTCGCGGGTCAGCCCCGCCTCCGGGCCGGTCAACAGCCGGTTCTCGCCGAGAATATGATTGAGCAGCGTCGACTTGCCGGCGTTGGGGCGGCCGACAACCGCGATGCGCAGCGGCTTCGTAAGGTCGAGTTCGCTGCCGTCCTCCTCGTCGTCGAACTCCTCGATCTCGAGGGCCTCCGCCTCTTCCGGCTCGCGTGTCTGCTCCGGAAGCGCCTCGAGGAGGGCGGAATAGAGTTCGGAGAAGCCATCGCCGTGTTCGGCCGAGAGCGCGATGGGATCGCCGAGGCCGAGCTCGAAAGCCTCGAGCGCGCCGTCGCCGCCGACCCGGCCTTCCGCCTTGTTGGCGAGGAGGATCAGCGGCTTGCCGGCGCGGCGGACCAGAGCGGCGAACGCGCGGTCGTCCGGTGTCAGCCCGACACGGGCGTCGATCACGAAGAAGAGCGCGTCGGCGCCGACGATTGCCGCTTCCGTCTGCGCCCTGGTGCGGCCAGAGAGCGTGGCGGGGTCGCCCTCCTCCAGCCCCGCCGTGTCGATCACCGTGAACCGCAGGTCGCCGAGCTTGCCCTCACCCTCGCGACGATCCCGTGTGACTCCGGGGCGATCGTCCACGAGCGCCAGCTTCTTGCCGACGAGCCGGTTGAACAACGTCGACTTCCCGACGTTCGGCCGGCCGATGATGGCGACCGTGAACATG
>CAXTFG010000013.1:0-39089 GCA_964243415.1 uncultured Beijerinckiaceae bacterium
TTTGTTGATCGTCTTGGCCTTCGCGGGCGACTCGACGATGACGACGTCCATTCAGGTTTCATCCTTCCGGCGGCGCGAAGCGGGGGCCGCTCCGTCGCATAGGTGATGCGCTCGGCACCTGCAACCGCCTGGGGTGGCCATATGGTGAGCGGCGCGCGCTCAGCCAACCATGCTTCTCTGCGACCGGCGTGATGCACTCAGATCAGTGCTTCGAAGCGCGGCAGGAATGTGGCGCACAACTTGCTCGCTCCGTGTTCGGCAAATCGGAGAGCGTGGGTGATGGTGGATGCAGTAAGGCCTTCCCAAGTCGTGCAAGCGATGATCGAAGCTGGCGCTGCCAAGACGCGGCTGACGGTCCTCGAACTCTTCGTGCGCTCCGCTCTGGCCGGCGCCTTTCTCGGTGTAGCGACGACGCTCGCGTTCACGGCCGCCACGCAATCGGGCGTTCCCATCGTCGGGGCCCTGATCTTCCCCGTCGGTTTTTCGATGATCGTCGTTCTCGGCCTCGACCTCATCACGGGAAGCTTCGCGTTGCTGCCGATGGCGATGATGGCGGGCAAGGCGACCCTCGGTCAGCTCGTGACTAACTGGATCGTCACATTCATCGGCAATTTCGTCGGCTCCTTGATCCTGGCGGGACTGATGTATCTGTCGCTGTCCAAAGGCGGCCACGACCTCACCGACCCCGTCATCGCCAAACTGACCGCGGCGGTTACGGCGCGCAGCGCGGGCTTTTATAATCCGGGGGCCGAGGGCCTGATCACCTGCTTCGTGCGCGCGATGCTTTGCAATTGGATGGTGTGCCTCGGCGTGACCATGGCGCTGTGCTCCTCGACGTCGATCGGCAAGATCATCGGGTGCTGGCTGCCAATCCTAATATTCTTCGCCCAGGGCTTCGAGCACGCGGTTGTCAACATGACACTGTTTCCGCTCGGTATCATGCTCGGCGCCGGCACGACGACAGGGCAGTTCCTGCTAGTCAACGAGCTGCCGGTGACGCTCGGCAACCTCGTCGGAGGATTTCTCTTCACCGGCCTCGCCCTTTACATCGCATATCCCGCGGGGTCGGCGGCGCGAGGTCAGGACACGATTTCGGACGCACGCGCGGTTGCTGCGGAGTAGTAATAAGTTCTTCCGAAGCGACTTGGCCATTGATCTCGGCCGATCGCTTTGTGCAAGCCGCCGCGTGCGGTTCGAAGTCGAGATTGGCGACTATCGCTTTTCGAAGGCGCCGTTGATCTCGACCTGAACGTCGTCGCCGATCAGCGGCACATATTTCGACACGCCGAAATCGCTCCGTTTGATGTCGCCTGTCATCAGGAATCCGGCGGTGTATTTCTTGCTCAACGGGTTGGTGCCCGAGCCGACGAAACGAACCGCGAAGGTCACAGATCTCGTCACGCCGTGAAGCGTCAGGTCGCCCATGACTTTCGCGTCGCCCTTGTCGCCCGGCGTCACGGTCGTCGACTTGAAGGTCATCGCCGGGTAGGTCGCGACGTCGAGCCAGTCGGGGCTCTTGAGTTCGCCGTCGAGCTTCGCGCTCGTCGTCGCCACGGTTGCGGTGGGAACGCTGACGCGCACGGTGCTCGCAGCGGCGCTCTTGGGATCGAGGGCGAGGTCTCCAGAGGCACCGGAGAATCCGCCATTGTAAAAAGTGAAGCCCATGTGCAGAACGCTGAACCTGACCTGGGTATGAGCTGGCTCGACGACATAGGAGCCGGCTTCGACAGCGGCTGGAGACGTGTTCGGAGCAGTCTGGGCCGAGCCAGGCGAGGCGACGACAAGAGCACACAGGGCGCCATATACCTGCTTCATCGCCTATCCCTTCTCTACCGAACTGACGCCGACAAGAGCCCGACGGACTTCCCGCCTACCGCGCGGGTTGGCCATCGTGAGCAGGCGGTCGCGAACGATGAGGCCTTCGCTGTGGCTTGGCCGCCGCGCGAGAGCCGGCATTTCGCAGACCGCCGGCAGGAAAACCTCCGGGACCGCGGGAGCGACCATCGTCGCGACGTGCTTCGCCGGGCCGGCTCCGCCTCTGCGCCGGAGCCGGGGAGCGCGGGGCGTGGACGGCGGGGGCGGCTGCTATGGCCGGGGCAGACCGGTCGCGCCGGTCCTCGGAGGCAATGCTTTGTCGGATCAGTTTCTCGATGGCGCGAAGGAACGGGCGCTCATCCTCGCCGACGAGCGAGATCGCACGCCCGTCCGCACCTGCGCGTGCCGTCCGGCCGATGCGATGAACGTAGCTCTCAGAGATGTTGGGCAGATCGAAATTGATGACGTGGCTGACCGCCTCGACGTCGATGCCGCGAGCGGCGATATCCGTTGCCACCAGGATCTTGGTGCTGCCGTTCTTGAACGACGCCAACGCGCGCTCACGCTGCGACTGGCTCTTGTTGCCATGGATAGCGATCGCCGCGATGCCGTCTTCCCCGAGATGCCGCACGACCTTGTCGGCCCCGTGCTTGGTGCGGGTGAAGACCAGGGCGCGCTCCATGCCCTCTCGACGGATCAGGTCGCTAAGGACGAGGCGTTTGCGCGCCGTCTCGACGAAGATGACGCTCTGATTGATCCGCTCCGCCGTCGTCGCCTTCGGCGTGACGGAGACTTCGACGGGGTTGCGCAGCAGGTCGGCGGCCAGTGCCCCGATTTCCTTCGGCATGGTGGCGGAGAAGAACAAGCTCTGCCGCGCTTTCGGCAGGAGCGGCACGATGCGGCGGATGGCATGGATGAAGCCCATGTCGAGCATCTGGTCGGCCTCGTCGAGGACGAAGATCTCGACCTTGTCTAGACGCAACGTGCGTTGCTGGAGATGGTCGATCAGCCGGCCGGGCGTCGCGACGAGGACGTCGACGCCGCGCATGAGCCGATCGATCTGCGGCCTGATGGAAACACCGCCGAAAACTGTCGCAACGCCGAAGCCCAGGTGCTGGCCATAGGTCTTGAAGCTTTCGGCAATCTGGCTGGCGAGTTCGCGCGTCGGCGACAAGACCAGGGCGCGACACGTATTGCGCTCGGGCTTGCGGGTATCGGCCGCAAGGCGCTGCAGAATGGGGAGGGCGAAGGCGGCGGTCTTGCCCGTGCCGGTTTGCGCGATGCCAAGCAAGTCACGCCCGGCAAGAACGTGGGGAATGGCCTGGGCCTGGATGGGCGTCGGGATCGTATACTGAGCGGCAGCGAGTGCCTTGAGCAGGGGCGCGGAGAGTCCGAGATCGGCAAAGGAGGACAAGAGCTTCTTTCGGTCGTGCGGACCAAGAGCGCCAGGAGCGCAAGCAGGTTCGCGAGGAGGCAGAGTGCCGTGCGTGCCCGGCTGCACTGAAGGGTCGCTGGCGGTTCGCGTGCGCGCTCAGGAAGCGGCAGACGATCACGCGGCCAGAGCCTGTGCCGCTCTTTGCGGCCAGTCCGGCATGTGAGGCGATTCCGCCGAGAAATCAAGGAATTTAATTCTGCCCTTCACAAGAGAAATTCGCACCGAGGGGGCTGACAGACGCGTCGACGGCGGTAATGATCCCTCATGTTCAACAAACCGAAAGGAGGTGATCCAGTGTCTCAAGGTCACGAAGCGAGCCAGCTGGTAGTCTCTCTCAAGACTGGGTCTTGTGTGACGTCGGCCTCTCGCTGACCTTGCCTGCGTCGCCGTCTTGCCAAAGGCAAGCTCCGCGCGATCGAACACGAAGCTCCGGCTCGCGCCGGAGCTTCTTTTTTGCCTACGCTGCAGTACGGTTCCGCCGATTTCGATGCACGACAGCAACTATGCCGGTTTGATGGGCGAGAACGCCGCAGTCATCCACAACCTGCGGCCGTTTGCGGCTGTTGGACCGGCTCGACGATGCTAACGTCCTTGAGCTCGATTTGCAGGTGATTCGGCCTGAGCGGCAGGCCGAAGCGGCAGGAAAAGCAAGCGTTCGAGGACTCGTCCCTTGGCCAACAAGGATCATTTTTCCTCCACACGTGATTTGGAGGCCATCGACGACACGGGCGACAGCCTGCAGCTCGTCGAGATCGCAGGTCGCATCAAGTGGTTCGACGTCGCCAAAGGCTACGGATTCGTGGCGCAGGACGGGGGAGGGCCGGACGTCCTGCTTCACGTCACCATTCTCCGTCGCGATGGATTTCAAACGGCGAACGAAGGCGCTCGCATCGTTTGCGAAGCATCCGTCCGGTCGAAGGGACTTCAGGCCTTCCGCATTCTGAGCATGGACGAATCGACGTCGGTCCACCCGGCGCAGCTTCCGTCGCGCACACACGTCCAAGTGACGCCGAGCGGTGGATTCGAGATCGTTGTCGTCAAGTGGTTCAATCGCGTGCGTGGCTTCGGCTTCGTGTCTCGCGGCGATGGAACGGACGATATCTTCATCCACATGGAAACGCTGCGGCGCTACGGCATCGCGGAGCTCAAGCCCGGTGACAGCCTGCTCGTCCGTTTCGGCGATGGACCGAAAGGCTTGATGGCGGCCGAAGTCCGCCTGCTCGAAGCAGCCTTGCCCTCGTCGCATTAGCGTGGCATCGGCTTCTTGGCGCGCGCGTGCGTCCCGCGCGTGAGACCTTCGGAGTGGGTATGAGCCTTCGATTGGCGGGCTTTCTCTTGATCGCCGCCGCCGCTTCAGCGATCGCACAAATGCCCCTGCAGCGGCTTGAGATCGACACGGCGAGCGGACCGCACGTCTTCAAGGTCGAGGTGATGAGCACCGATGCCGAGCGCGAGCGCGGGCTCATGTATCGCCGCTCTCTGGCGGAAGATCACGGGATGCTGTTCGACTTCCACACGCAGCAGACCGTGACGTTCTGGATGGAAAACACCTACATCCCGCTCGACATGATCTTCGTCGCCCAGGACGGGCGCGTGGTGAGCATCAAGCATGATGCCAAACCTCTCGATCGTTCGTTGATCCCGTCTGGCGCGCCGACGCTCGGTGTCTTGGAGGTCAACGCTGGGGTCGCGAGCGCCATTGGTTTAAAGGTCGGCGACGTGGTGAAGCATCCTATTTTCCAGGATGCCGATGCGGCACCCTCAGCCGGACGCTGATCAGCGCAGGAACGCGATGAGATCCTGAGTCAAGCGCTCGTGATGGGTGAACGGAATGGCGTGCGGGGCGCCTTCGTAGATCTTCAGTTCGGCACCGGCGATCATCGCCGCAGATCGCTTGCCGGATACATCGAGCGGCACAGTCTGATCGCTGCTCCCGTGCACCACCAGCGTCGGGACCTTCAAGGCACCCATGTCGCTGCGGAAATCCGTTTGGCCGAACGCGTCGACGCAGTCGATTGTCGCCTTCGGCGAAGCCAGCATGGCAAGATTGCCGGCCCACTGGATCAGTTCGGCGGAAGAGGGTGACGACAGAAGGCCCGCCCCGAAAAAGCCCTTGCTGAATGTCGCAAGGAAGTTCGGGCGGTCCTTCTTTAACCCCTCGATCATGCTCGTAAACACGCTGCGGTCGACGCCTTCCGGATTGTCCTCGGTCTTGAGCATGTACGGCGTGACCGAGGAAACCAGGACCGCCTTGGCGATATTCGCGCCGCCGGCTCTCGCCATGTAACGCGCGATCTCGCCACCACCCATCGAAAACCCGACGAGCGAGACGGTTCGCAGGGCCAAGCTCTCGATGACCGCCTTGAGGTCGTCCGCCAGCGTGTTGTAATCGTAACCCGTCCACGGCTGGTCCGATCGACCAAACCCGCGCCGATCGTAAGCGATCACTCGAAAGCCGGCGTGGGCCAGCGTTGGCGCCTGGTATTCCCACATGTCCGCATCGAGCGGCCAGCCGTGGATAAGGACGACGGGCGGCCCGTTGCCCCAATCCTTGTAGTAAAGCTCAGTCCCGTCGCTCGTCTTGATGAAGGGCATCGGGTTCTCCTCGCGTGTTGGCGCACGAACCTCGCCGAGGGTGAACCGTTCCCGTCAGGACTTCAGCTTGTAACCAGTCCGAAAGATCCACCAGACCACGGCAAGGCAGATCGCTAGAAAAAGAAGCGACATACCGAGGCTCAAACCGACGCTGACATCACCCTTGCCGAAGAAGCTCCAGCGAAACCCGCTGATGAGGTAGACGACGGGATTGAGCAGCGTAACCTTCTGCCAGAACGACGGCAGCATAGTCAGCGAATAAAAGCTGCCGCCGAGGAACGTGAGCGGCGTGACGACGAGCAACGGGATGATCTGCAGCTGCTCGAAATTGTCCGCCCAGACGCCGATCACGAAACCAAAAAGACTGAACGTGACCGCGGTGAGCAGCAGAAACGCGATCATCCAACCGATGTGGGCGATCTCGTAGTGCACGAAGAACCGGGCGGTCAGGATGATCACCAACCCGAGCAGGATCGATTTCGTGGCCGCCGCACCGACATAGCCGATCACCGCTTCGACCCAGGACACCGGTGCGGAGAGCAACTCATAGATCGTGCCCGACCATTTCGTGACGTAGATCCCGAACGAGGCGTTCGAGATGCTGTTGGTCAGAATGGAAAGCATCACCAGGCCGGGCACGAGGAAAGCTGCGTAGCTGACGCCGTCGACCGCGCTCATGCGCGACCCGATCGCCGACCCGAATACGACGAAGTACAACGACGTCGAGAGGACGGGCGCGATGAGGCTTTGCGAAATGGTGCGAAACCACCGCGCCATCTCGAACATGTAGATGGTCCGAACGGCATTTGGGTTCATCGCGACGGGCTCACCAGGCTGACGAAAATGTCCTCCAGAGAGCTCTGGCTCGTCTGCAGATCCTTGAAATCGAGGCCGGAGGTGGCGAGCTGGCGTAGCAGTCCCGCGATGCCGGTCTCCTCCGCCTGCGCGTCGAAGGTGTAGGTCAGGTCGCCGCCGTCCTGCGAGCGCTCGAGATCGAAGGCGACAAGTTCGGCGGGGATGGCCGCGATCGGCGTCCTCAGGTGGACGACGAGCTGCTTTTTGCCGAGCTTGCGCATCAGCGCCGCCTTGTCTTCGACAAGGATGATTTCGCCGCGGTTGATGACGCCGACCCGGTCGGCCATCTCCTCCGCCTCCTCGATGTAGTGGGTCGTCAGGATCACGGTGACGCCGGTCGCCCGCAGGCCTCGCACCATGGTCCACATGTCCCGGCGAAGCTCCACGTCGACGCCTGCTGTCGGTTCGTCGAGGAACAGGATGCGCGGTTCGTGCGCCAGCGCCTTGGCGATCATCACCCGCCGCTTCATGCCGCCGGAGAGCGACATCAACCGGCTGCCGCGCTTATCCCACAGCGAGAGGTCCTTCAGCGTCTTTTCGACAAAAGAACGGTCGCGCGGCTTGCCAAACAGGCCGCGGCTGAACGCGACGGTATCTTGAACCTTCTCGAACGCGTCGACGGTCAGCTCCTGCGGCACAAGGCCAACCTTCGAGCGCGCGGCCCGGTAGTCCGCGACGACGTCCGCCCCGTCCACGGTAACGCTCCCCGTCGAGGCCTTGACGATGCCGCAGATGATGCTGATCAGGGTCGTCTTGCCGGCGCCGTTGGGGCCGAGCAAGGCGAAGATCTCGCCCATCTGAATGTCGAGATCGATGGGCTTCAAGGCCTGAAACCCCGACTTGTAGGTTTTCGTCAGGCCACGGACTTCGATGATCGCCCGCATCTCGCTCTAAGTTCTGGCCGACATGCGCTGCTCGACGGGCAACAGCGCGTCGTCGAGTTCCCGCGCCCGGACCGCCGCGGGACGGTTGACGATCCGCCCCCAAAAGCGCTCGAGCGCCGGGCGCTTCTCCATCGTCCCGAACATCATCCCCCACCCGATCTGCGCTCCAAGGTAGAGGTCGGCCGCCGTGAACTGGTCGCCCGTGAGATAGCCGTCGCCACCGACCGCCGCCTCCAACGTCCTCAGCACGTCGTCGAGCGATCCGTAACCTGCCATCCGCCTCCGTTCGGCTGAAACCTCGACACCGAGCATCTTGTTGGTCACCGCGGCTTCGACCGGCCCCGCTGCGAAGAACAACCAGCGATAATAGGCGGCGCGGCGCGGGTCGTCCAAGGCGGGCGCCAGTTTGGCGTTCGGAAAAGCATCGGCGAGGTAGGCGCAAATGGCGGCACCTTCGGTGACGACGGCATCGCCGTGCCGCAGGGCAGGGACTTTTCCCATCGGATTGATCGCCAGGTAGTCCGGCTCCTTCATGCTCGCGCCGTATGAGAGAAGCTCGGTGCGGTAAGGCACGCCCACTTCCTCGAGCATCCAGCGCGCGATGCGGCCCCGGGACATCGGGTTGGTGTAGAGAACGAGTTCAGCAGTCATCGCGCCTCCGAGGCGCTTTGCTTTAAGCGCGACGAAGGTGCAAAGCCACCCTGTAAACGGGGGCGGGCCGCCCGACACCACGCGGCCGTGCCTCCATCGCTGCAAGGCGGCATGCTTGGCAGCCGACCAAGCGTCGGAGCGCGCGTTGCGGAGCGGGCCGACTTCGCCTAAAACGCCGTCGCGCGGGCCCCAAATCTCACGCGTCTCCTCGCGCGCCGCGCTGCTGCAGCGTGGCCCTCTTGAACAGCTCCCATGCAAACCATCCTGATCGCCGTTCACCTCATGATCGTCATCGCCCTCGTCGCAGTGGTGCTTCTGCAGCGCTCTGAAGGCGGCGCGCTCGGCGTCGGCGGCGGCAGCGGCTTCATGACGGGGCGGGGGCAAGCCAACGTCCTCACCCGGGCGACCGCGATTCTGGCGGCGCTGTTCTTCGCAACTAGCCTCGGTCTGACTCTCTTCGCGCGCTATGGTCACGGCGGCCGGCTCGACTTCAACGCGACGCGGGCAGGGCCGGCGGAGCAGGCCCCGAAAGAATTGCCGAAGCAGCAGGGTAGCGTGCTCGACCAGCTGCGGCAGATCGAACAACAGCGCGGCGTCGCGCCCGCGCCGGCATCGGCCGAGCCGCCCAAGGCGGCGCCGTCGAGCACGCCGAAAGCGCCTCCAGCGCCGACGACATCGACGGGATCGACCCTCACGCCGGCTCCATCCGAGCCGAGCGGTTTACCGAACGGACCGACGCCAGTCGGCAAATGACGTCGCGGTCGGCGTTCGAGCGGCGCGCATGACATCACCGGAAGTTGTGAGAAGGACGGGATTGGCGTCACTTTCGGCTCCCCAAGAGCGCGGAAAGCCGCTAACGCTCGTGGCCCATGGCGCGGTACATCTTCATCACCGGCGGCGTGGTCTCATCGCTGGGCAAAGGCTTGGCTTCGGCGGCCCTCGGTGCTCTGCTCCAGGCGCGAGGCTACACGGTCCGGCTCCGTAAGCTCGATCCCTATCTCAACATCGATCCGGGCACGATGAGCCCGTACCAGCACGGCGAAGTCTTCGTGACGGACGACGGCGCCGAGACCGACCTCGACCTCGGCCACTACGAGCGCTTCACGGGGCGTCCCGCCGTGCAGGCCGACAACATCACGACCGGCCGCATCTACCAGGACATCATCGCCAAGGAGCGCCGCGGCGACTATCTCGGCGCTACCGTCCAGGTCGTGCCGCACGTCACCAACGCCATCAAAGAGTTTGTGCTGTCGGGCAACGAGGCCTTCGATTTCGTGCTCATCGAGATCGGCGGCACGGTCGGCGACATCGAAGGGCTACCGTTCTTCGAAGCGATCCGCCAGCTCGGCAACGATCTTCCCCGCGGGCACTCGATCTTCGTCCATCTGACGCTGCTGCCCTTCATCTCGAGCGCGGGCGAGCTCAAGACCAAGCCGACTCAGCACTCCGTCAAGGAGCTGCGCTCGATCGGGATCCAGCCCGACATCCTGCTCTGCCGCTGCGACCGGCCAATCCCGGTCGAAGAGCGCCGCAAGCTCGGCCTGTTCTGCAACGTGCGCGAGACCGCGGTCATCGAAGCCCGCGACGTGTCGTCGATCTACGACGTCCCGATGGCCTACCACACGGCCGGGCTCGACCGCGAGGTGCTCGCCGCCTTCGGCATCGAGCCGGCGCCGAAGCCGAATATGACGCGCTGGAACGCCGTCACCGAACGCCTGCGCAATACCGACGGCGACGTCACGATCGCCATCGTCGGCAAGTACACCGGCATGAAGGACGCCTACAAATCGCTGATTGAGGCGCTGACCCACGGTGGCTTAGCCAACCGCGTGAGCGTGCATCTCGACTGGATCGAGTCGGAGATCTTCGAGGGAACCGACCCGGCGCCGCACCTCGAGCACGTCAACGGCATTCTCGTGCCCGGCGGCTTTGGCCAGCGCGGCGCTGAGGGCAAGATTTTAGCCGCCCGCTTCGCCCGCGAGCGGCGCGTCCCGTATTTCGGAATCTGCTTCGGCATGCAGATGGCGGTGATCGAGGCGGCGCGATCCCTTTCCCGGATCAAGGAGGCCAACTCGACCGAGTTCGGCACGACCAAAGAACCGGTCGTCGGTCTGATGACGGAATGGATGCGCGGCAACGAGCTCGAGATCCGGGCGGCGGAAGGCGACATGGGCGGCACCATGCGGCTCGGTGCGTACAGAGCCATCCTCCGGGAAGGGTCGCGCATCGCGGAGATCTACGGCAAAACCGAGATCTCGGAACGCCACCGCCATCGCTACGAAGTCAACACGGCTTACCGCGACGACCTGGAGGAACACGGCCTTGCCTTCGCCGGCATGTCGCCCGATGGATTGCTGCCCGAGACGGTGGAGTACCGCAACCACCCATGGTTCATCGGCGTGCAGTACCACCCAGAGCTGAAATCGCGTCCGTTCGAGCCGCATCCCCTGTTCGCGAGCTTCATCGCCGCCGCGAAGGAGCAGAGCCGGTTGGTGTGAGCCGCGCAGTCACCTCTCGATCAAGGGGATAGAGCATCCGCAAGCAAAGAGATCATTAAGCGTTCCGCGGGGGAGTGCTTTCGTCTCTGGCGTTATCTGGCATCCTTCGGCTCCCCGGAGGCCACAATCGATGCTGCTGCCCACGAAAGTCCTGCCGAAATCTCTTCTCGACACCGTCAAGCGGACGCGTCCGGTATACCAGCTCGGGCGGAAGGCGAGATTCGCGCTGGGGTCGCGCATGGGCGCCCGCTATGTCGGGCCGTTGCGGAGCAGGGCTCACTACAACGACTTCATGCTGTCCTCGACGTCGCAAGAACATATCGAGAGCTATCAGCGCGGTGCGATCGAATTCGTCGACATTCTCGGGCGCGCGCTCACGGAAGCCGGCCGCAGCTGGGACGACGTGAATTCATGCCTGGAAGTCGGCTGTGGATACGGGCGCATCGTGCGCGAGCTACGGCGCGAGTTGCCGGCTGACGCCATTTCCGTTTGCGACGTGATCGACGAAGGCGCTCGCTTCACCGCCGCCGAGTTCGGCGCGCGCAAGCTGCCTGTCGTGGAAGCGATGGGAGAGGCACACGCCGGCGCCTTCGACCTCGTCTACCTGCTGTCGGTCTATTCGCATCTCGATCGCGACTTTATCGCGGGCAACCTGGCGAAGGTGGCGACCAAGCTCAAGCCGGGGGGTGTCCTCGTTTTCACCACGCATGGGCAAGGGTCGGCCGAGATGGCGGAACGCTACGGCCAGTACTGGCTCGACAAGACGAAGCTGCTCGCCGAGCTCCAGCACAGCGGTTTCTACTACGAGCGCTACCCATACTATTATGCCGAGTACGGCCTGACATGGATACTGGCCGACGAGATGGAACGGCTCGTCGCAGCGACCGTGCCGGAACTCGAGCGCGTCGCGCATCACGAACTCGCGGTGGACGGCCACCAGGACGTGTTCGTCTATCGCAAGCGTTAGGCGGAGCGGCCGGGCTTCGTTTACGGTGCCGCACCAGCGCGGAGCCGCGGCATGAAACCGGGACGGATCAGGGTCGGCATCGGCGGTTGGATCTTCGAGCCGTGGCGGCAGACTTTCTATCCGCCCGGGCTGCCGAAAGCGAAGGAGCTGGCGCACGCCAGCCGGCAGGTCACCGCCATCGAGATCAACGCGACCTTCTATCGGACGCAGAGCCCGCAGACCTTCCGCCGATGGGCCGAAGAAGCGCCGGACGACTTCGTTTTCGCGGTCAAGGCAAGTCGCTACGCGTGCAACCGCAAGGATCTCGCGGACGGTGCCGAGTCGATCACGCGCTTCGTTGAAAGCGGCATGACCGAACTCGGTCCCAAGCTCGGCCCGCTCTTGTGGCAGCTCGCCGGCACTAAGAAGTTCGCGCCGGCCGAGATCGAGGGCTTCTTCGCCAACCTGCCGAAGGAGCACGACGGCGCGCGTCTGCGTCACGTCATCGAACCGCGGCATCCCAGCTTCCAGGTTGCGGAGTTCGTCGCGTTGGCGCGCAAATACGGCGTCGCCATCGTGCTCGCCTTATCGAACGATTATCCCCTCATCGCCGATCCAACCGCCGATTTCTGTTATCTAAGGCTCCAAACCACCTTGTCCGGCGAGCCGAACGGCTATGATGGCCAATCCATCGCGACATGGCGCGACCGCGTGCAAGACCTCGCCGCGGGCAGTGTGGCGAGTGGCCTGCCGCTCGTCAGCCATGATGAGCCTGCGCTGCGAGCGCGCGATTGCTTCGTGTTCATGATCGCCGGCGCCAAAGAGCGGAATCCGGCGGCCGCCCAAGCTTTGCTCGCCGCGCTCGCGCGCTGAGCATTATCGTCGCGCTACCATCGCGTCGAAGTGGGCGCGCATGCCGCCCCAGACGGTCTTCCGCTCCGCCTCGTGGGGAGTCACGACGACCGTCGCCGTCATGCCGGCGGAAAGGGTGACTTTCGGGGGCACCTTGTCGATCTTGATGCGGACGGGGATGCGCTGGGCGAGGCGGACCCAGGTGTAAACCGCCTGGACCGACGGCAGGCCCTGCGTGCTGACCGTGGCGTTCGACGTCGCGATCCCGCGCGCGATGCTTTCGACATGGCCGTCGATGTGCTGGTCGTAGCCCATCAGCTCGATCGTCGCGGCATCGCCGACATCGAAACTGCCGAGCTTGGTTTCCTCGAAGTAGCCCGCGACCCAGTAGGAATCGTTATCCACGATCGCGATGTTCGTCGAGCCCGTGTTGGCATAATCGCCGATGCGTAGGAGCAGGTTGGTGACGTAGCCGTTTACCGTCGATCGGACGTCGGTGCGTTCCAGGTTGACCTTCGCCTTTTCCTGGTTGGCGACCGCGGTGAGGTAGGCGCCCTGCGCGACCTCGAACGTGCCGGCGTACTGCTGTTTCTCCTCGACGGATGTCGAGAGCGTGGTGAGCTGCTGGCGCCGGGCGTTCTGCTGCTGCTTGACGTCGAGGTCGGCTTTCTTGCTGGCGACGTCGGCGTTGGCCATGTCGAGCGCGATTTTGTAATCGACCTTGTCGATGACATAGAGAAGGTCGCCCTTGTGGACGAACTGGTTGTCGGCGACGGGGAGCTCGGTGATCTGACCGGCGACCTGCGGTGCGATGTTGGCAACCTGGACCCGGACCTGCCCGTCACGGGTCCAAGGCGATACCATATAGTGCTCCCACAGGACCGCCACCGCGACCAGACCCGCGCAGATGACCAAGCCCGTAAGAATGACGCGGATGACCCGTCGAGCGCGGTTGAACATGGCTCACTCGATGACGTTGAGGGCAGCGAGAAGGCAGAGGTAGACGGCTACTTCAGCCAGAACCGGATGCCAGAACCATTTGTCGAACCGGAGCCGCACGAGAACAAGCCGAATCGGCAGGAAAAGCAGGCCGGCGAGCAGGGCGTATTTGACGAAAGGCGAGACCAGAAGCCCGGCGACGACGAACTCCCTCATACCAACCTCCCCAGAAGCTCGACTCTTCGCAACAGGCGCGCTTCGCTTGTCGTGACGAGAGCAGTTCCATAGAGCGCCGCTGCGGCATGGACGAGTGCCAAGGCAGGTCCGTCCTTGGTACTCTTGGCCGATCGCAAATAGGTTTCGGCCAAGGAGGTTGTCGCCTCAGGCGACAGACTCGGTAGAACCTTCCACGCTCTCGCGTCGACTTCCGGATCGATGGCGTGCCTGGCGCGATCCAGGCTGCGCCAGGCACGCCGCACGGCCAAGCCGAGATTGCCGACATCGACCAAGCGCTTCATCGTTCGCTGCCGCGCCAGGGTAGGCGCTTCGGCGCCCTGCCACGTCTTGAACTGGGCGAGACGGTCGTAGTGCAGGCTGGCGCGCGGCTGCTCCCGCTTGTCGTGGTCCGCGAGCGCCCGGCGAAGCGCCGTGCCGACCGCGAGCGTGAGGCGAAGCCGACGCTGGGCGGGATCTACGGGCAGCACCAGGAGAAACGACAAAAAGATCGCGACGCCGGACACGGCCAGCATGGTCGCCGTACTGACGAAGGTCGGCGGATCGAGCAGCTGCACGTTGTCCGGCGCGATGAGCACGATCGACTGCACGCCGAAGATGAGCCCTGCGCCGGGCTTTCCGATCTTGATCAGCCAGCACATCGCGACGACCAAAGGGGCGAGCGATACGATGAAGAGAGGATAGCCGTCGATGTTGGGGAAGATGAGGAACGAGTAGATCGAGCCGGCGACGACGACGGCCGGCATGCCGAACAAGGCCGCTCGTCCCATGACGCTCGGATCGGTCTGGACCGCACCGAGGGAGACGAAAACGGCGGTGAACAGAACGGCGGTCGCCGTATCGGCGATGCCCGACCACGCCGAGAGAACCGCCACGATGCCGATGGCGACCAGCACGCGAACGGCGTTCAGCACGACGGCGAACCAGTCCTGGTGCACGTCGATCTTCACGGCGCGGCACGGCACCCAGCCCATCCGTAGGGAGCGCAACCCGTCCCGGACGTTGCCGAGCGTCTCGATCATGAACAGGAGACGGTCGAAGAGGTAGGCTTCCGGCATCGACAGCTGACCCGCCTCGATCGCCGGTAACATGATCGCCTGGAGAGCTGGCGTGCACTTTTCCGGGTTCTGAATGCGGAGCGCCTTGCGCGTGATTGCCAGAGCCTCGTCGACGATTTCTGTCGATCCATCGAGATGCTGAAGGCCGATGCCGACGGCCTGGATCGCCGAGATCATCTCGAACAATCCCAGCAACGCGCTACGCCCGCCCTTGGCTCGCGCGCGCCCGTTCGATTTCTCCGGCGTGGCGAAGCTGATCTCGCTTCGTAACGGCATCAACCGCGCACTGAGGTCGATGCACGTCGTGGCATCCGGCGGGCACCGTCGATCGATGGTGGCGCCTGCGAGCGCAATGATCTCGCTCGCGACGTTCCGCAGCTTCGTCATGAGCGAACGAGAGGATTCCGCTGTCGCCAGGAAGGTGTTGGTCACGGCGATCGCGGCGACACCGACCGCGATTGCCGCGACCCGGTTCACCGAGCCCGAGAACGCCAGTGTCGGCGTGTCGATGTTCTGGACCGAGATGATCGCGATCGTATAGCCGGCGAGGATGCACGCGTAGGAACGAAAATCACGCAGGACACTGCCGAGCGCGGTCTGGATCGCCATGACGACCGCGAAGCTCGCGAGGAGCATGACCCGGTCCTGCGGAAAGAGCGCGGTCAAGATGATCGCCACGGCCACGCCGACGATCGTCGCCGCGAACCGATAGACCGCCTTGGAGAGGACCATGCCCTGTTGTGGCTGAGCGAGGATGAGCACGCAGACCCCGGCGCTCGAAGCGCCTTCGAGCTGAAGCCAGAACGCGGCGTAATAGCCGACCGCGAGCGCAACCCAGGTACGGAAGGCGAACCAAGTCGTGCCTTCCGGCCAACGGATTGCCGGCAAGCTGAACGGCAAACCCGCCTTTGCTCGGCTGGGCAGCGACGGAACGGCGGTCACCGGCTGTCGTTTCCTTTGCAGTGTGGGCGATGCCCGGAACCGGCTTTATAAGTCCACATCTACCATGCCAGTTCGACCCTGATCGGAACATGGTCGGACGGCTTGTCGTCGCCGCGCCGAGCCTTGTCGATGGTGACCGTCACCAGTTGGTCCGCGGCCTGCGGCGATAGCAGCACGTGATCGATGCGGATCCCCTTGTTCCGCTGCCAGGCGCCGGCCTGATAATCCCAGAACGTGTAGAGCTGGGCGGTATCCGTCGTTGCGCGAAGAGCATCCGTCATTCCGAGGTTCAGGAGAGAGCGGAACCGATTGCGCGTCTGGGGAAGATAGAGCGCGTCCCCAACCCAGTTCTGCGGCTCGTAGACATCACTCGGCCCGGGAATGACGTTGTAGTCTCCGGCGAGCACCAGCGGCTCTTCGAGCGCAAGGAGGTCGCGGGCTCGGGCGATCAGCCTGTCCATCCAGGCAAGTTTGTAGGGATATTTCTCACTGTCGGGCGGGTTGCCGTTTGGCAGGTAGAGACAACCGACGCGGACGGGAACGGTGTTCGCCGTCACCACCGCTTCGAGATAACGCGATTGGATGTCGTCGTCGTCGTCGCCGAGGCCGCGCTGGACCTCCATGGGCCGCTTGGACAGGATCGCGACTCCATTCCAGCTTTTCTGGCCGTGCACCGCGACGTTGTAGCCCTCGGCCTCGATCTCAAGTCGCGGAAACTGCTCGTCCGTACACTTGATCTCCTGAAGGCAGAGGACGTCGGGCGAGACCTCGCGCAAGTAGCTGAGCAGGTTTTGCACGCGCATGCGCACGGAATTGATATTCCAGGTCGCGATCTGCACCAGCGGCTCCTAACCCAACGCCGCCTCCATGCTGTACAGGCTGAGGCCGGGATGAAAAGTAGGATCATCGCGCAGCACGTGGCGCCAGCGCTCGATGAAGACGGCACGCTGTTCGTCGTAGACCTGCAATCGGCGGAACGTGGCGCCGCCGCGGCTGGCCGACTCCTCGTGCAAGAGGTGGACGTGCGGGTCGACGATCGTCTGCCAGCCGCGCGCGTTCAGCTTGAGGCAGAGGTCGATATCGCTGAGCTCGACGGGAAGGTGCACGGCGTCGAACCCGCCGACCGCGCTGAATTTCTCGCGCATGACGGCGAGGCACGCGCCAGTTACGGCGGACACGTCGTGCACGACGCCGTTACGACCGGCCCAGCCGGGATCGTCGCCCGGGGCGCCCGCGCCGAAGTGACCGGCACCGCCGCCCATTCCGACAAGCACGCCGACATGCTGCAGGCGACCGTCGGGAAAGGTCAGCTTGGCTCCCACGGCACCGATCGCGGGATCAGCCGCGTGGGCGGCGAGGCGCTCAAGCCAACCCTCGCTGAGTATTTCGGTGTCGTCGTTGAGGAATACGAGTAGGTCCTCGTCGCAGGCAGCGACGGCATCGTTGCAGAATTCGGAGAAGTTGAAGGGATCGCGCCGCCGCAGTACCAGCACATCCGGGGCGCGTTCCAGGTCTACCAGGAGCTCTTTCCCTGGCCCGTCCGAGGCGCCGTTGTCGACGATCACCAGCCGGTAGTGTCCGGGCCGAGTCTTCGCGCGAACGCTGGCGACCAATCGATCGAGGAGGGCAGGGTGGTCGCAGGTCGGCACGATGAGCGCAGCGTTGACCTCTCCGGGCGGCAATGGATCGGCCCGTGTTGCGGTCTCGGCTGGCGCGGAGCGGGCCGTCTCGATCAGGACACGGCGTAGCGGCTTCACTGCACGGGCCAAGTCGGTCCGGCGGGCGGGAAGGCCGTTGGCGAGGATAAAGCGCCGCCGCTCGTCGGACGTCCAGGCGGCAAATCCCGACGCGAATACCGCCCGGCCAAGGTAGGGTCGCGATGCCATCAGGCGGGGCGACAATCCTGGCTGCAGGATCGGGCGACCAGCCGCGAGTTCGTCGCCGTAAAAGGCCAGGATGTCCGGGTCTTGGTGATGCTGCTCGGCAAGGTAGGCGAGAGCATGGGCCGGCAAGATGTCGCCAGCGACAACGGTGCCGACCAGTCCGTCGCGGTCGAGCTTGCCGAGGCGCTCGATGGCGCCCGGAAGATCGGTCGGCACGAGGCGGCCGTCGCCATCATCTTCGGCGGTATCGACGAGCAGCGCTTGCCATCGCGGAAACGCCTGCCGCTGCAAGCTCCCGACCGTGCGAGCCAAGGCGCCCGCGTCGGCGCAACCGGTGACAACGAGGGTGATCTCGGCAGCACCGGCCCAATCGTGACGGGGCCTGTCGAGGTGTGCGGAATCCATCGCGCGGTGGCGTTGGCAAAGCCATTCTTCGAAGTCGCCAAGAGGGATGGCGCCGATGGCCCAGGTCAGGTCGTTGTCGGACTCGGGACGCCAGCCGATGAGCCGGGCGAGCGCCGCATTGCGGGCGCGACGAAAATTGCGGCGCGATCCCTGGAGCAGAAGCCACGGCCACCAGCGTGTGCGCACGTTCTCGATCGTGAAGGCGAACGAACCGTGCCTGTTGGTCGGACTGATCGAAAGCGAAACTGTATTCGGCGGAACGCGACCGATCCATATGGCTGCCCCGACGATCGGGGCAGGACCGATGCGATCCGCGAAGCTCCCATCGGCTCGGTAGAAGCGAAGGAGCGGTCGGCAGGGTTCGTCGAGCAGGCTTGCCCTGTAGGTCACTTCAAGGAACGAGCCGGCCAGTCGGACCGCATCGATGCCGGGCAGATCCAGCCAGGGCTCTTCCGAGGTGGCGAAAAACCGGCCATCTTCCACACGCACGTGACGGCCGGGCATCAGGCGATGGGCGCCGCCGTCCCTCACGCGTCGGTCAGAGACGGTGATCGAGGATGGAGGCGGTGATCGTGGCGCCGGACACCCATGCCATGAGCGCCGCGAGCGCGACGAGGAAGAAGTCCGTGAAACGCTCGGGATACGTGAAGTCCTGCGGCAGAGAGGGCTGCATGAATACAGCGAGATAGATCGATTGAGTCATGGCGGTCAGTTGGGCGCGCTCCAGACCCAGGCGCGAGAAATCGAACAGCTTCTCGGCAAACTCCTTCGCGATCTCGAGTTCTTCGAACTTGGACAAGGTCGCGGCCATGTTCTTGGAGGCTTGCTTGTTCCCGGCAAGTTGGCTCTGCAAATCCGCGATATGCTTGTTGATGCTGTCGAGGCGGGCCTTGGTGCCGGAGATCCCTGGCGCGTCGGGCCCTTGCGAGCGCTGGGTGACGAAGAGCTGCCCCTCGGTCGTGATCTTGTCCGACATCAGTTGTAACAGGAGTTTGCCCGTCGATTGCGAGGACTCGACGGGGTCGATCAACCCTTGTGTATTGCGAAACGAGGTCAGGTTCGCCAACGCGAATCGCACTCCACCCTCGCTGCGGCGCACCTCGTTCTCAGCGAGTCTGGTCTGATCGGCGCGCATCTTCAGCGTCAGGGAGTTCGCGAGGTTCTCGGCCGAGGTCAGGATGGCTCTGGCGAGGGCGAGCGCATCTTCCCTGCGGAACGCGTTTGCCGACACGATGACGATCCCCGAAGACGACTCGACGTAGACGCTGACCATGCCGTTCCAGTATTTGGTCAGACTTTCCGCCGTGGCGTTGTCCGGAAGGCGCGCCCAGAAGTCAGCTTCGGGCCGCTGGAAAATTCCCCTGAGATCCAGCATGCGGGACACATCGTCCACGGCGGCACGGCTATGGATGTAGCTCGCGACGATCTCGGCATCCTCGCCGGCCAGGTTGAGGCCTCCCGAGAGCAGAGAACTGGTCGCAACGGTTGTGCTGCCTCCACCGGGCGCGTCGACCCCGTCGGAGCCGCGGGGCGCCTCCGACTTGCGGACAGCGAAGCGCGTTTCTGCGACGTACTGGTCGGTGGCGTAGGCGAACAGGTAGACGCCGCTCGCCACGACCGGAAAGAACACGACCGCGATGAGCGAGAGGATGACGACCCTCTTGCTCCTTCGCTTGGGCAGGATATCGATCTGACCATCGGCGCGTAGCTCGAGAACGCCACCGGAGAAAGCGGTCTCCTGCTCGGCTCGTCGCCGCATCGGCGTGAAAGCGCGAGAAACCAGGGACCGGCGCGCCGGAAGTCCGGCTGCGTCCTTCTCTTTCAGCTCAAGCTGCGGTTCACCGTCGCGAACGTCAGTCATGTCTCCTCCTCAACACCTGTTGCGCGGCGGAGGCTGGCCCGCGCTCATCGAAAACTGTTTCTGGCGAGCAGCAATCCGCCAACGATGACGATCCACGCGCTGATGGCTGCCAAGACGAAGATCGAGAGGTCGAGTCCGCGCTTCGGGTACTCAGCCTGCTCTGCCGCAACGGGCTCCACGAAGGCGTTGAGGTACATGAGTTTGCTTTCGCCCGCGAGACGCGCCTGTTCGAGCGCGGACAACGACGTGGCGTAAATCTTCTCGGCGATGCTGTTTTCGAGGTTGGCCAGGTCAAGACGAGACATCGAGCCCGACAGGACGGATTTCCCGCCTTTTCCGGTGGTCGGGCCCGAACGCGTCAACCGCGCCCTCAGAGCCTCGACCTCTTTGTCCGAAGCGTCGATTTTCGTCTGCAGGTTTTTCAACTGCGGAGCATCCGCGCGCACGTAGCGGCGTTGTGAGTCGTATTCCTGCTGCAGCTTGAGTGTTTGCGCCTGAACCTGCTCAATAAGGGTGTTGACGCCCTTCGACTCGTCCGTAGCGCTTAAGATGCCTTCTTCGTTGCGGGCTCGTTCGAGGTTGGCGCGGGTCGTGGCCATATTGGCCGCGGCACGTTTCCGCTCCGTATCGGCAAGCGCAACAGCATCCGTGCGCATCTTGTCGTTCATCTGATTGACGAGGAGTTCACTCGCGTCGAGAGCCGCATGAGAGATCCTGACGGCCTCGTCTGGTGAAAAGGCGCGCACGGTGAAAACCACAATGCCGGAGGGCATCTGCACGGAGACGGCGATGTGCTTTTTCCAGTATTTCAGAACCTGCTCGATTGCCTGGTTCGGTTTGAGGCGCGAGAGCCAATCGATTGAGGGTTCCTCGAACAGGCTTTCGTAATCGACCGCCTTGTTCAGGCTTTCGACCATCGCGCGGCTTTGCATGAAATTTAGGATCACCTGCGTATCCTGAATGATCAGCAGGTTCGGCGCACCCGTGCTCTTGCCGATCTGATCAATCGAAGTCGGCAGGCCGCCGCGGACGGTGAAGCGCGCTTCCGCCGTATATTGCGAGGACGCGATCCTGGTGATGTAGCCCGCGTAAAGCAGGCTCGGAACCGCGACGATCCCGATGAACGAGCAGATCTTGAACAGGCGAAGAAGCTGAGCTCCCCGGCGTTCCCGCAAGCTGCCGGTCGTCAGGCTCTGTCGTCGCTTCGTCGAGAACCGGGCGCGCCGCGCGGCTTCGCTCAGGGCGCGCGCGACAAGGGCAGCCCGCTCCTTGGAAGAAAAGATGGCCGGGACCTGACTGACGATCTCGTCACTCATTCAAGCGATGCCTCGTTTGCGCACACAATACCCTTGTACGTTGCAAGCCGTCGAGTCGCTCGCGTAGTGGATCTTCGCTGGTCGGCGTTAGTGTCAGTCGAGGCCCTTTTTGGGGCACCGCTTGGATGTGTTCCGACAGCAGCAAGGATCGCGCCCGTGGCGCCGACCTCCTCCGAGCATGGCTAACGAGAGCTAAATCTTGGTAATTGCTCCAGTTTTCTGGATCGCACAGCCGTTCCATTAGCCTTTTGGCAATCCGACACATGTCAGCTTCTTCGTGCCACGCGGGCTGCGCTGGCGCTGCGGAGTGCTTGCGTGTTGCTTCCATGTTGGATCCGGTCGACCTTCGACGACCGCACGCGATCGAGCGGGGCTCTCTCGACGGCGCGCCTGTCGACCGCGGGTCTCGTCCTCGCCCTTCTCGGCCTGGGCGGTTGCGCGCAAAGCCCGCAACAAGTCGCTGCGGTGCAGCATTCCAAGGAGTATTTCCCGGCATCGATCTACGGACCAGCGAGCCGCCGCGTCATCGCTGACGGTCAACCTATTCCGCCCGGCGGCGGCCAGTACCTCGTGGGCAAACCTTACACGGTTGCCGGCCAAACCTACTATCCCAGCGAACGCAAGGTCACCCAGGTCGGCCTCGCATCCTGGTACGGAGACGCTTTTCATGGGCGACTGACGGCGAACGGCGAGATCTACGACCGTGACGGCTTCACAGCAGCGCACCCGACGATGCCTTTGCCGAGCTATGCGCGCGTCACCAATCTCCGCAACAACTACTCCATGATCGTGCGCGTCAACGATCGCGGCCCGTACCATGCGAACCGCGTCATGGATGTTTCGAAACGCGTCGCCGACGCGCTCGACTTCCAACGCGGCGGGACGTCAAAGGTGAAGGTGGAATACGTCGGCCGCGCGAGCCTCGCCGGGTCGGACAATTCCAGACTGTATGCGACGCTGCGAACGGACGGACCGGCTCGCGCGCAAGGCCTCGAAGAGGCCACCGCTGTCGCGGAGATCGTTGCACCAGCCCCGGCACATGTCGCGTCCCTCGCCTCCGATATAGCGCAGCCGACGTATCGGCGGCGGCCTGTCGCCGAAGAGGCAGGGTCGGCGGAGATCGAGCCTCACCACGCGCCTCGCCATGCGCCGGGCGAGGACGTTCGCCTCCGTCATGCCGATGTCGAGGCAGCTGTCGACCGGTCGGCCCATCGCTCTGCGCCTCTGAAAGGCCGCGACAGCCCGATCAAGGCATCGCAGTTGTCGTCCTTCGGTCAGGATGAACGGATCACAGGTAGGACTCCGCTCGTGCACGATGTCGTCGAGGGTCGCGCGATCGGCTCACGCCAGCTTGCCGCTTTGATCCGGTCCGATCACGCCGTTGCGGCGACGCCGAGGGCAGGGGTATCCAAAGCCCCGACGCATTCCGCCGCGAAAACCGCGCGGGAGTCCGTTATGCCGCCGGCTCGACCGCTGCGGATGGCCGCCGCGGCCTTACCGTCGACGGCGCACCATCACGGCGCAGGTGGATTGCGTTTCACGCGAGCGCGAGACGATTGAAAACGACAATCGAAAAGCGGCATGGTATCGGCAGGCCCGTGCTGTAATCGTTCTCGAGGAGAGTGACCTTGCGGTGTCGTCGGACGCTAGCTGCGTTGGTCGTCGCTCCCCTAACGCTGGCAATCGTCTCCTCAGCCTGGGCTGAGGGGCTGCAGATAGGCGTGGCCCACGCTATCCTCATAGACGCGGCAACGAGGACCGTTCTGTTCGAACGCGGTGCCGACGATCAGATGACGCCCGCTTCGACCACCAAGCTGATGACGGCCGAACTGGTCTTCAGCCTCTTGAAATCGGGCAGGCTGCGGCGTGACCAGACGTTCTATGTCAGCGAGACCGCATGGCGGCAGGGCGGAGCGCCCTCGCGCGGCTCCACCATGTTTGCGAAACTCCACAGCCAAATCTCGGTCGACGATCTCCTTCATGGCCTACTCGTCGATTCCGCCAACGACGCGGCGATCGTGCTTGCGGAAGGCATCGCCGGCTCGCAGGGCGCCTTCGCCACGAAGATGACGGAGCGGGCCCGCGAACTCGGCCTAACGCACCTCTCGTTCACCGATTCCTGGGGCGATGCCAATCCCGAACAGAAGGTCACGGCGCGGGAGATGGCGATGCTCGCCGACGACATCATCCAATCCTATCCGGATCTCTACAAGCTCTTCGGCGAGCGCGATTTCACCTGGAACAAGATCAGGCAGCCGAACCGCAATCCCCTCATCGGCATGGACATCGGGGCCGACGGCCTCAAGACCGGCAACATCGACCGAAGCGGCTTTTCCATCGTCGGCTCAGCGATTCAAAACAACCAACGCCTGATCGTCGCCATCTACGGCGCCACGAGCGCGCGGGAGCGCGCCGACGAGGCTCGCAAGATTCTGCAATGGGGCTTCAGATCGTTCGAAACGAAACGCGTCTTCGCCGCCGGAGACAAGGTCGGCTACGCGCAGGTCTACGGCGGCGAAAGCCGCGATGTTTCCCTGGTTACCGATAAGGCGATCAACGTCCTGATACCCCGCGAAGGCGGCGAGCGCTTGTCGGCTCGCATCGCTTACCGGGGTCCCCTGATGGCGCCCGTCGAGGCCGACAAGCCGCTCGCCGAACTGAAGCTTTTTCGCGGAGAGAAAGAGGTCTTGAGCGTGCCCTTGCTCACGGCGAGTGCCGTTCCCGTCGGATCGCTCCCCAAACGCGCCCTCGATGCCGGCCTCGAATACGTCGGCGGCCTGTTCCGGAAATACGTGACGCGATCGTAATGAGTGCCGAGCGGCGGCGCGGTGCCTTCATCACGATCGAAGGTGGAGAGGGCGGCGGCAAGTCCACACAGACCAAAGCGCTCGTTGCACGATTGATGCGAAGTGGCGTCGAGGCGGTCGCCACGCGCGAACCCGGCGGTTCCGAAGCCGCGGAGTCGATCCGCACGGCGTTGCTCGATGGACAATTCGAACTCTTGGGATTGAAGGCGGAGGCGCTTCTGTTTGCCGCCGCGCGGATCGATCATCTTGATCTCAAGATCAAGCCGGCGCTCGAAGCCGGCGAATGGGTGGTCTGCGACCGCTTCCACGATTCGACCCGTGCCTACCAGGGCGCGCATGGCGGCAGCGATGACGGCTTCATGGCGGCGTTGGAGCGGATTTCACTCGCTGGCACCTTACCGGATCTCACTTTGATCCTCGATCTTCCAGCACAGACAGGTCTGTCTCGCGTGGCCAAGCGGCGGGCCGGTCACGCGATGCCCGACCGGTTCGAAAAGCAGTCTCTCGATTTTCACCAGCACCTTCGCGCCGCCTTTCTGAGCATCGCCGCGCGCGAGCCGAACAGGTGTGTGGTCGTCGACGCCACGCTGCACCCGGATGATGTCGAGCAGGCCATTTGGGACGCGGTCGCGCACCGCCTGCCCGTCGAACCGCGTCAGGCACCTTGAAGGCGCCGCGACCGATCGGGGAGGATGACGAGGCCGACCGCTTCCAAGCGGCGCCTCATCCTCGGCATGCGTCCAAGCTCATCGGACATGTCGACCAAGAGCGGCAACTTCTCGACGCCTATCGGCAAAACCGTTTGCCGCACGCACTCATTCTGGGTGGGCCACTGGGCGTAGGTAAAGCTACCCTCGCGTGGCGGCTCACTCGCTTCCTGGTTGCAAATCCAGTCAATTCCTCGCCGGTCGTCACGACAGCAGATGATCTGTCGGTGTCGCTCGACAGCAAGGCCGCGGCGGCGCTCTCGGCATTGGCTCACCCCGACGTCAGCCTGCTGCGTCGCGAGGTCAACGACAAGACGCGGCGCTTCTTCACTGAAATCCGTGCCGACGACGTCCGCCGCGCGATCGGCCTTTTTCAACGGGCTGCCGGGGCAGGGGGGTATCGGATCTGCATCGTCGACAGTGCCGAAGATCTCAATCGTTCGAGCGCCAACGCGCTCCTTAAGCTGATCGAGGAACCGCCGCCCCTGTCACTGTTCCTGCTCATCGCGCATCGGCCGGGAATGATCCTGCCGACCATTCGCTCGCGGGCGCAATTTGTCCGGATGGACGTTCTGAGCGCGCCGGAGATCGAACAGGTCGTCCGCACGCTCGGACCGCCGTGGGCGGATCTCCCAGCGGCCGATATCGTTGCAGCTTCAGCGAAGGCACAGGGCTCCGTGCAGCCGGCGCTTCGCCGGCTCGGGCAGGGTGGTGGCGACTTCGAGCAAACGCTCCGCCGGCTCCTCGACCGACTACCTTTGGTCGATTGGCTCGACGTGCACAGGCTGGCCGACCAAGTCGGTGCCCGCACCGGCGAGGCTGCTTTTGAAGTGATGATCAACATCGTCTTCGAATGGCTTTCAGCCACGGTACACGAGCGCGGCAACCGGGACTCTCGGCAGCTGATCGTTCTCGCCGAGGTCTGGGAGAGGATCACGCTGCAGGTTCGGGAAGTCGATGCGCTCAACCTCGATCGCCGCCCGCTCGCGCTGTCCATCTTCGCCGAACTCGCCGAAGCTGTGCAAACAACCTCCCGCCGGGACCGCCCCCGCCTTGCCGGGTCTGACGAGACATGAGAGAAAGCGCTACGCCAGCCTGAGAGGCGCCTCCCGGCACGCCGGCCCCAGCCCGAAACCTTTGTTGCGCTGACCGCGAGTTGCATGCCCGACCGGCCCACATTCTCGATTTCGACCGCAATCCCCTACGCCAATGGCTCGCCGCACATCGGGCATGCCTACGAGCTGATCGCAGCCGACGCCTTCGCTCGCTTCAAGACGATCGATGGCTACGACGTGCACCTCGTGACCGGCATGGACGAGCACGGCCAGAAGATGCAACAGACAGCAGCGAAGCTTAACCTCACGCCGCAGGCGTTGGCCGACCGCACAGCGATCGAATTCGAAGCCATGGCGGAGCTGCTCCACGCCGATGTCGACGAGCGTGTCCGCACCACGCAGCCTCGTCACTACGGCGCGGCACAGGCGATCTGGGCGCGCATGAAGGAAGCCGGCGACGTCTATCTCGCCACGTATTCCGGCTGGTATTCCGTACGCGACGAGGCATTCTTCGACGAGTCGGAGCTGTCCGTGGCGCCCGACGGCGCCAAGCGAGCTCCCGGCGGCGCACCAGTCGAGTGGGTCGAGGAAGCGAGTTACTATTTCCGGCTGTCAGCCTATGCCGAACGTTTGCTGGCGCATTTTCGCACTCATCCCGATTTCATCGTCCCCGACAAATACCGCAACGAAGTCGTCGCGTTCGTCGAGAGGGGTTTGCACGACCTTTCGATCAGCCGCTCGACTTTCGACTGGGGCATACCTGTGCCGGACGACCCCAAGCATGTGATGTACGTCTGGGTCGACGCGCTGACGAACTACCTCACCGGCACGGGTTGGCCGGCCGATCCGGCGCCGAAGTACTGGCCGGCCGACGTACACGTCATCGGCAAGGACATCACGCGTTTCCATGCCGTGTTCTGGCCGGCGTTCCTGATGTCGGCCCACCTGCCCTTGCCGAAGCAGATCGTCGTGCACGGCTTCCTCTTCAACAAGGGGGAGAAGATGTCGAAGTCGGTCGGCAATGTCATCGATCCGACATCCCTCGCAACCATCTACGGCGTCGATCCGCTCCGCTACTTTCTCCTTCGCGAGGTTCCGTTCGGTCAGGACGGCAACTACTCACACGAGGCGATCGTCAGCAGGATCAACGCCGATCTCGCCAACGATCTCGGCAATCTCGCCCAGCGGTCCCTGTCGATGATCGCCAAGAATTGCGAGGGCAGGGTGCCAGAGCCCGGCGAGCTGACAGCCGCCGACGAAGCGCTGCTGGCCGAGGCTTCGACCCTCCCTGATGCTCTTCGCGCATCGATGGATGCGTTCGCGCCGCATCTCGCCCTGGCGCAGGTCTGGAAGATCGTCGCGGACGCGAACCGCTACTTCGCGGCCGAGGAACCCTGGGCGAAAAAGAAGACCGACCCGGCGCGGATGGCGACCGTGCTGTACGTGACGGCGGAAGTCGTGCGCGTTTGTGCGATCCTGATTCAGCCGTTCATGCCGTCGGCGATGTCCAGTCTGCTCGATGCCCTAAGCGTCGCGCCGGAGCTGCGGGCGCTGGCGGCGATCGAGGCGCGGCGTTTGACGCCAGGCATCGTTTTGCCGTCCCCGAAAGCCGTGTTCCCTCGTTTCGTCGACAAGGAACCCGTCAGCGCCGCATCATGATCGTCGACAGCCATTGCCATCTCGACTTCCCTGACTTTGCGGCGGAACGCGACGCCGTGGTCGCGCGGGCCCGCGCCGCGGGAGTAGGGCGCCTCATCACGATCTCGACCAGAGTCGACCGGTATGAGCAGGTCAGGGCAATCGCCGAAACGTATGACAATGTCTTCTTCACGATCGGCACGCACCCGCACGAAGCGCATCTCGATCCCGAGGTCTCGGCCGATGAACTCTGCCAGCTGGCACAACACCCCAAATGCGTCGGTATTGGTGAGGCCGGTCTCGATTACCACTACGATAGGGCGCCCCGCGACGTCGCCGCCCGCGTCTTCCGGACCCACATTGCGGCAGCTCGACGCGCGAAGCTGCCTCTTGTGATCCATACCCGCGACGCCGACGAGGACACCGCGACCATGCTCCGGGACGAGATGCGGCAGGGCGTCTTCAAGGCCCTGCTCCATTGTTTCACCGCGGGGGCCGATCTGGCCCGCACGGCGCTCGACCTCGGCTTGAGCCTGTCGTTTTCGGGCGTCCTCACGTTCAAGAAGTCTGACGGGCTTCGCGCTATCGCGGCCAGTGTGCCTCTCGACCGTCTTCTCGTCGAAACGGACTCGCCGTTCCTGGCCCCGGCACCGCATCGTGGTCGACGAAATGAGCCATCCTACGTGGTGCACACGGCCGAGGTCCTGGCGACGGTCAAACAAGTGACGTCCCGAACGATGGCAGCCGTCACCACGGCCAACGCTCATCGCCTTTTCGACAAGCTCCCTGCGCTGCCTACTGCGGAGGTGGCGTGAGCTACACCATCACCATACTCGGCTGTGGATCGTCCGGCGGCGTTCCGCGGGTTGGGCAGGGCTGGGGAGCCTGCGACCCGACCAACCCGCGCAACCGCCGCCGCCGATGTTCCATTTTCGTGCAACAGCAGGGGCCGAGCGGCTGCACGCAAGTCCTCGTGGATACGTCGCCTGACCTCCGCGAGCAGCTGCTCGACCTCGCGATAGACCGCGTAGACGGTATCCTCATGACTCACGCGCACGCTGACCATACGCACGGCATCGACGACGTCCGACCTCTCGTCATGAAGTCGAAGAACCGCATCGGCATGTACATGGATGAAACCACGTCCGCGAGGGTTCGCGGCACCTTCGGCTACATCTTCGAGCAGCCCTCGGGAAGCCTGTATCCGCCACTGCTCGACGAACGTCGTCTGATCAGCGGCGCGCCCATCGCCGTAGAAGGGCCGGGTGGTTTGCTCGAGGCGACCCCGTTCACCGTGAACCACGGCGAGATCGACGCTCTCGCGTTTCGGTTCGGACGGACCGTCTACAGCCCCGACCTCAACGGGATCCCACCACAGAATGTCCCGTACGTGCGTGATCTCGACCTCTGGATCATCGACGCTCTGCGCTACTCACCCCATCCCAGCCACTTCTCACTTGAGGATACACTCGATTGGATCGACAAGGCTCAGCCAAAACGGGCGATCCTGACGAACCTTCACACCGACATGGATTTCGAAACATTAGCTGCGCTCCTTCCTGCGCACGTGAGCCCGGCCTACGACGGCCTCACCATCGCGGGCTGATTAGCGTAAAGCGTTCCATAATATCGATTATGCGAGTTAAGGCTTGGCCGGCCAAGTAGGTTTTCGGCTCCGAAGCGGTTTGCTGTCCTCGGATTCTGGTAGCCAACATTCCTGACTGCTGATAGCAAT
This sequence comes from uncultured Beijerinckiaceae bacterium, assembly GCA_964243415.1. Classification (GTDB taxonomy): domain Bacteria; phylum Pseudomonadota; class Alphaproteobacteria; order Rhizobiales; family Beijerinckiaceae; genus RH-AL1. The sequence continues at coordinate 29,112 of CAXTFG010000013.1, forward strand.
ATCCTGCGCGGGGCTTACTTCCATTTCTATCGGGCAAAACCACGGTTCGGATGGGTCGGCAGCTGCGCTGTCGGCCTTCTTTCGTTCTGGGCGCTTCTCCCGGAAGTTCAGGGTCCGATCGGGGTCGCGTTGACGGCAGGAACGCGGTGGGAAGAAGGCGGAGACGAGCAGGTTTACCATGAGCAAAGGTAGAGATTTTCGCGGGCCAAAGAAGCGCGGATTCGACGACGACGGTCCCTCCCCTTACGACGCGCCGCGGTTGCCGCGGACGCCCCGGCCGGCTTTCGGCGGCAGCACTTTCGGCGGTCCGCCGCCGGACGCCGGTTCGGCGCAGACGGTCGATGCAGTCGTCAAATGGTTCAAGAGCGACAAGGGGTTTGGCTTCGTCGAGCTGGCGAACGGTGCCGGCGATGCCTTTCTCCATATCGGCGCGCTGCAGTCCGCCGGGTACGAGACGGTTCCCCCGGGCGCGAAGCTGAAGGTCTCTGTCGGAAACGGGATGAAGGGCGCCCAGGTGACGCGCGTCTTCGAGGTCGATACGGCAGGCGCGCAGGAGCGAATGCCGCAACGGTCGTTCGGTGACGCGCCGCGGCCGCCGCGTCGTGTCATGCCCGATCCTTCCACTGCCGTGTCGGTGAGTGGAGCCGTGAAATGGTTCGACGAGAACAAGGGCTTCGGCTTCGTGCAATCGAATGACGGCGGCAAGGATGTCTTCGTTCACATCTCGGTCCTTGCGCCCTCCGGCATCCAGCATCTTGCCGAAGGACAGGCGGTAAACATGCGTGTCGTCGATACGCCGAAGGGCCGCGAGGCGCTGTCTATCTCGCTCGCCTGAGCAGACTGGGCGGTTGGAGCCGCGCGCCGACCAGCGCGCCCTCCTGGCAACGAGCCGCCCTGCTTCGTTTCGAGGGAAGATGCACGCGTCGCGAGAACTCGCCCGCCTTCTTGAGATCATGGCGGCTCTCCGCGCCCCATCGACCGGATGCGCATGGGACCTTCTCCAGACGCATGAGACACTCGCGCCTTATGCGATCGAGGAGGCCTATGAGGTCGTCGATGCGATCGAGCGCGGAGATTTTCTCGATCTTCGCGATGAACTTGGCGATCTTCTGCTCCAGGTCGTTTTTCACGCCCGTGTCGCCGAGGAGTCTGGACGGTTCTCCTTCGGTGACGTTGTCGCAAGCATCACCGAAAAGATGGTCCGGCGTCATCCTCACGTTTTCTCGGACGTCGCGACGCCGGAACTGGGCGTACCAACGTTGGGTGCTGACCAGATCGCGCCGTGGGAACGCATCAAGGCAGAAGAGCGAAAGGCGAAAGGACAGTCGGACGGCGTCCTTTCGAGCGTCCCGACCGCCCTGCCCGCTCTGACGCGCGCCGTCAAACTGCAGAAGAAAGCCGCTTCGGTCGGCTTCGATTGGGACGATCGCCGCCTCGTCCTGGCAGCTATCCGCGAAGAAGTCGACGAGATCGAGCATGAGTTCGACGAGGGCCGGGATCCTCAGGCTCTGCAAGGGGAAATCGGCGACCTTTTCTTCGCGGTCGCGAACCTGGCCCGGCACCTCGAGATCGATCCCGAAGCGGCGACCCGGACGACCAACCGAAAGTTCGAAAGGCGTTTTGCCTACATCGAAAAGCATCTGGCGACGCAGGGCTTGTCGCCGACCAAGGCAACGCTCGAGCAGATGGACAACCTCTGGGATTTGGCGAAACAAGACGGGCTTTGACGCAGCCTGCCGCTCAGTGGGTCGCCCGTCGCGCGCCGTCGCTATCAAAGCGCGCGCGGATTTGCTCGGCACGCTCATGCGCGACGCGGACGACGAGATGGATCGTGCCAGACTCAAGGTCGTGACGCTGAAGCACTTCGGCATGTTCGTACAGCCAGTGAAGTCCCTGTCCGTCTGACGAACTCAGAGCGAGCTGAAGGACGGGCTTTCCTTCGGCAGTGCGAGCTTCGATTTCGGCGAGCAGCTCGTCGCTTCCCTGCCCTGTCCTGGCCGAGAGCAGGATGGGACGTGCGTTCGCGCCGCGACGTCGAGCGCTGTTGGCAACAGACGCTGCCTCTTCGGCGTCGAGCAGATCGAGCTTGTTCCAAACTTCCAGAAAACGTCGATGATCGTTGGGATCGATGCCCAGCTCGCCTAAAACAGCTTCGACATCGGCCGATTGCGCATCAGTATCTTCGTGGGCGACATCTCGCACGTGCAGGATGACATCCGCCTCGATCACCTCCTCGAGAGTGGCGCGGAACGCCGAGACGAGCATGGTCGGCAGGTCCGAAATGAAGCCGACGGTATCAGAGAGAATGATACGAGACCCGTGCGGCAAGTCGAGGTTGCGGAGGGTCGGATCGAGCGTCGCGAACAGCATGTCCTCGGCAACCACGCTCGCGCGGGTGAGGCGATTAAAGAGCGTCGACTTGCCGGCGTTGGTGTAGCCGACCAGCGCGACAATCGGGTAGGGGACATCGCGGCGTGTCTTTCGGTGCAGAGCACGGGTGCGCTTGACTTTGTCCAGCTCGGCTTCGATCCGGACCATCCGCTCGGAAATAAGCCGGCGATCGGTCTCGATCTGCGTTTCTCCCGGACCACCGAGGAAGCCGAAGCCGCCCCGCTGTCGTTCCAGGTGGGTCCAGGAGCGGACAAGACGCGATTTCTGATAGCCGAGGTGCGCGAGTTCGACCTGCAGCGAACCCTCCCTCGTGCGGGCACGGCGCCCGAAAATCTCGAGGATGAGGCCGGTGCGATCGATGACTTTAGCGGCGAAGGCTTTTTCCAGGTTGCGTTGTTGGACCGGTGACAACGCGCAATCCATGTAAACCAACGCGATGTCGTCCGCTGCCACGATCGCCGCGACCTCGTCGACCTTGCCTTTTCCGAGATAGGTTGCCGGACGCAGCTTGGAGAGATGGATGATCTGTTCCGCCACGACATCGAGTTCGATGGCTCGTGCCAGACCTCCCGCTTCGGCGACCCGAGCGTCGTGCGATCGCATGCTCGCTTCGGGCCCGAGACGTCGCGCGCGTCCGTCGAGGTAGGGGCCGAGAACAAGGGCCCGCGTTGCGGACGCTCGTTCCGCTTCGGCCCGGTCTGGAACAGAAAGTGTGCTTTCGATCAATCGAAATCCCGGCACGGCGAGCGAGTCAGCCCGCGACTGCCGTATCCTCCCCGGGCTCGAACATTTGAATGGGGTGTCCGGGCATGATTGTCGAGATGGCGTGCTTGTACACGAGCTGGGAATGGCCATCGCGTCGGAGCAGGACGCAGAAGTTGTCGAACCAGGTCACGACGCCTTGCAGCTTGACGCCGTTCACCAGAAAGATCGTGAGGGGGACTTTGTTCTTTCGCAAATAATTGAGGAACGTGTCCTGCAGGTTTTGCGGGCGTTCGATAGCCATGGATTGCGTGTCCAACTCTTATTGGCTTTGGAGTTTTGCCGTCGCAAACTCGCGTCCCGTCGAGGTGACGACGGTACGGTCGTTTTCTTAGAGCCTTTGCGCAGTCTGCCGCAACACCTTGATGAGCGAGTGGACGAGCTTGGCCGCTCGGCGGACGACTCTACGAGAATAGGTGAAGGCGGTGGCCGACGACGCCGAATGCAGCCCCGCCGAGGATAGTCCAGATCGGCGCCAGGCGCGTTCTGTAGATCAGGGCGGCGACCGTCGCGGTGATCAGTAGGCTCAAGACGTTCTGGTACGAGGCCCGCGTCATGACGATGCCGCTCGCCAGCATGAGGCCGACCGCGACCGGCGCCAGGGCGCGGCGCGACGAGGCGACGAACTCGTTCGTTTCATGCCGGGTCACGACACGACCCAGGCCCACGGCCACAACGGAAGACGGCAGCACGATCGCGGCACTGTTGACGAGCAGCCCGGCGAGCCCCGCGAGATGCCAACCGATGATGCTGACGATGATGACGTTCGGTCCCGGTGCCGTCTGTCCGATGGCGACGAGCGTCGCGAAGGTCTCGTCCGTCATCCAGTGATGAACGGAGACGACTTGGCGGTGGATCTCGGGGAGCGTGGCGTTGGCACCTCCGATCGATAGCAGCGACAGAAGCCCGAAGGTCAGCGCGAGTTGCGACAACATGTTCAGCGAGCTGTCCGCTTGGCCCGGAAAAGGCCGACGCCGATCGAGAGCGGCAAGGAAACGCCAAGAATGAGCAGCAGGGGAAGTTTGAGGAACGCCGCCGCGAGGCATACCCCAGCTGCGACCAGCACGGCCGCGAGGTCCGGCTCCAATCCTTTCAGGATCCGCAAGCTAGTTCCGCCGACGAGGCCGGCCGCCGCTGCCGCTGCTCCCGCCAATCCGGCCCGCACATCCGGGTAGGCGCTGAACCGATCGTAAAGAACGGCGGCTCCGACCAGAATGGCCAGCGGCGCGCCCATGAGGCCGATGACGGCCGCGGCAGCCCCGGTGGCGCCACGAGACTTGTCCCCGAGCATCGTCGCGAGATTGACGGTGTTCGCACCGGGCAAGGTGCTCGCGAGCCCGAACAGTTCGGCAAAGCCGCGTTCGTCCAGCATCTTACGCTCGACGACGAGAACATGGCGGGCCACTGCCGCGACGCCGCCGAAGCCGAGCGCCCCGATTTTGAAAAAGGCGGCGAACAGCGCGCGCCGCGACGGGGGCGTCAGCGGCGGCGCCGGTTCGAGCGTCAATCGATCCCCAAAGACTTGAGCTTCCTATGCAGGGCGGAGCGCTCCATCCCAATGAATTCGGCGGTTCGTGAGATATTGCCGCCGAAGCGACTGACCTGAGCCATCAGGTACTCGCGCTCGAAGACTTCACGCGCGTCACGCAGCGGCAGGCTCATCAACTTTTCCCCGCCTGCGCCCGTCGGCGTCGCCGGAACGAGAGCGCCGACCTCCGAGGGAAGCATGTCGGCGGTGATTTCAGAGTCAGGGTCGCCGGCGGCCAGGATCATCAGCCGTTCGACGTTGTTGCGGAGTTGGCGGATGTTGCCGGGCCAGTCATGAGACTGGAGGATCGCCATAGCGTCTTCGGCGATGCGCCGTTTCGGCAGGCCGGCGTTCGTCGTAAGCTGATCCATGAAGAAGGTGATCAGCTCCGGGATGTCGTCGCGCCGCTCGGCCAGCGAGGGAACGCGTATGGGGACCACCGACAGCCTGTGAAACAGGTCTTCCCGGAAGGTGCCTTCCGCGATGGCGCCGGCAAGGTCGCGCGAACTCGATGAGATGATCCTCACGTCGACATTGACGCGCGTCGTGCCGCCGACGCGGGTGAAGTTCTGCTCCACGAGGACGCGGAGGATCTTGCCCTGCGTTTCGCGGGGCATGTCGGCGATCTCGTCCATGTAGAGGGTTCCGCCGTGGGCCTCCTCGAGCTTGCCCACGTAGCGCCCTTCCCCGCCCTCCGAACCGAAAAGCTCGTGCTCCATGTTCTCGGGCGTGATCGCCGCCGCGTTGATCGCCACGAACGGGCCGCTCGACCGGGCCGATGCGTCGTGGATCATGCGCGCCGTGAGCTCCTTGCCGGAACCGGACTGGCCGGTGACCATGATCCGCGAGTTGGCGGGCGCGACGCGGTCGATCACCTGGCGAAGCTGGTTAACCGAAGTCGATTTCCCGACCATCTTCGACACGGTGCCGCTGCGGACCTTCAGCTCGGACACCTCCCGCTTCAGTCGCGAGTTTTCCAGCGCCCGTTCCGCGATGAGCACCAGGCGGTCGGCCTTGAACGGCTTTTCGATGAAGTCGTAGGCGCCCAGCTTGATCGCCGACACCGCTGTCTCGATGTTGCCGTGGCCGGAAATCATCACCACGGGGAGGTGCGGGTTCTGCTGCTTGACCACCTCGAGCACTTGCAGGCCGTCGAGCTTCGAGCCCTGCAGCCAGATATCGAGGAAGACCAGGTTTGGCCGGCGCGCCTGAATGGCGTTCAACGCTTCGTCGGAGTTCTTCGCGGTCCGGGTCCCGTGTCCTTCGTCTGAGAGGATTCCCGAGACGATTTCCCGGATGTCCATTTCGTCGTCGACGATGAGAATGTCGCTGGCCATAGGTCGCTCAAGCCGTTTCGTTGACCGCCAAGGCGGTGTCTTCGGGGGATGGCGCGATGGCCTGGGCAGCCTCGCGGTTCGGGAAATGCAGTCGGACGCGGGCTCCCTGGCCTTCCGGTGCGTCTAGAAGGTCGAGTCCGCCGCCGTGGTCTTCCAGGATCTTCGCGACGATCGGCAGACCGAGGCCGGTCCCTTCTGCGCGCGTGGTCATATAGGGCTCGAGCAGCCTTTGACGCCCCTCCTTAGGGAAGCCTTTGCCGTTGTCGGTGATGTCGAGGACCACCTCCGCGCCCAATCTCAGCTCGATCAGGATGCGTCCCTTCAGGCCGGGCTCCCGGGCTGCGATCCCCTCGGTCGCGTTCTTGATGATGTTGGTCAAAGCCTGGGACAGCAGGCGACGATCGAACCGCATCGCGATCGAAGAGCGCGGCAGGTGTTCTTCGAAACTGATTTCCGGATGGGCGACCCGCATTAGGAAAACCACCCGGCGCACGCACTCAGACAAGTCGTCCCGCTCCAACGACGCTTTCGGCATGCGGGCGAAGGACGAGAACTCGTCGACCATGCGCTTGATGTCTTCGACCTGACGCACGATCGTATCCGTACATTGATCGAAGATCTCGCGGTCGACCGTGATCAGCTTGCCGTACTTGCGCTTGATGCGCTCGGCCGACAATTGGATCGGCGTCAGCGGATTCTTGATCTCGTGGGCGATGCGGCGCGCCACGTCGCCCCACGCGGCCGATCTTTGGGCGTCGAGCACGTCGGTGATGTCGTCGAGCGTGACGACGACGCTCTTGTCCGCTTTGGTCGAGGACTCGCTCGTGACCCTGACGTTGAAAAGGCGATCGCGGCCATCGCGCGAGAATTGAGTCTGTCCCTGAACGAGTTTGTGCTGATTATCGCGGGCGTCGGCCAGGATGCCGGCGATCTCGGGAATGATCTTCTCTGCGGCTTGTCCGATCAGGGAACCGGCACCTTCCCCATCGGCAACGATCAGGTGCTCCGCCGAGGGATTGAGCGTCGTGATCCGTCCCGAAGGATCGACGCCGATCACGGCGACCGGCACGCCGGACAGGACCGCCTCCGTGAAGATGCGCCGCTCATCGATAAGGTTGCTCGCCGCGACCAGACGGTTCTGCTGCAAACGCAGCTCCGACGTCATCTTGTTGAACGTCTCGCCGAGGTGCGCCAGATCGCCTTCCGATCGATCGATGCGCACCTGGGTGAAGAGATTGCCCGAGGCGACCTGGTCCGTCGCGCTGATCAACCTGCGGATCGGATCGACGAGGCGGTTGGCAAACGAGAGACCGAGCCATGTCGCCGACAGGAGCATGATGAGAGCGATCGAGACGTACATCGTCGCGAAAGCGATCGAAATCGAGGTGCGGTGGCGGTCGAAGGCGTCATACCGCACGACGATCTGGCGGGCCTGCTTCGGAAACTCCACGCTGAAGCTGTCGACCGGACGCGCCGTGTAGAGGTATGTGTCGGGAAACAAGCCGACTGGGCGCAAGGCGACGAAAGTCTGCTCGCCGTCGAGCAGAAGACAGACCGGCTCGTTCTGTTTCGCGGACACGAAGTCTTGCGGCGATGGTCTCACGATCGCCGTGCCGAGTGCGCCGAAGCCCCCGCCCACGTTCGCGCGCTCGATCATCGTTCCGTCCGGCTTCAGCAGGGCCGCGGCGCTGAAACCGAGGAACTTGGCGCGGGACGCGAAGTAATCGCGCAGAATCGCTCGATCCGCCGTCAGGAAAGCGCGCGCGCTATCCAGGTCCTGGGCGGTGAGGCGGTTTTCCTGCAGCAGCGACCGGCATTGGGCTTCACGGTAGCGGCTCGCCGCCTCGATCGTGTTCTGCACGAAGCCACGGACGTCCTGCAGAAAGGCCGGGTTCAAACTGCGATCGAGAGCGATCGACCCGACGAGCGCCATCAGAATGACCGGGGCGGCGGCGATGATCGAGAACAGCCCGACGATGCGAAGATGCAGGCGCGCACCGGCGGCTCCGGCGCGCCATGCCGCCAGCAGCGACCACCCCTCGAGAACGACGAGGACGAGCAAGGTGAGGATGGTGACAGTGTTGGCGATGAAGAGCCCGAGCACGACGGACGAGGTCGCGCGCACCGGGGTGTAATCGGCGAAGATCAGAAAGCTCGTCGTGGCGACCAGCAAAGCGAGGACAACGGCGACCGGCCCGAACCGAGTCAGGAGACGACGCGACCCGCTTACGGCCTCGCTTCTTTGTGTTGTCATTCGTGCCGACACACCTGTGCGCCGTTCAGGCGAACTCGTCACCGCGCGACGCGAGCCCCCGCTAGGCTCGCATGTCTCCGCGCAGGGACGGCGTAACGTGTGTTGCAGAATTGCGACTATTCGTTGGCGAGACCGACGGCTGGTCGAGCTAGCGCGGCGAGCGCATCAACCTGATGTCGAGGTCTCGGATCTTCTTGCGTAAGGTGTTGCGGTTCAAGCCAAGCAGTTCAGCTGCCTTGATCTGGTTCCCGCGGGTCGCTGCGAGCGTCGCGGAGATCAACGGCTGCTCAAGCTCGCGCAGGATACGATGATAGAGGCCCGGCGGCGGAAGACCGTCGCCGTGAGCGCCGAAAAGCTTGGACAGGTGACGTTCCACCGCGGTCGAGAGTGGGAGCGTTTCCCCGTTGGCGAGAGATGCGGAAGGCGAAGCAGCCTTCACCGACATGTTGGGAATGTGGAACGTCGCTTCGGACAGCTCCATGTCGACGAGCTGTTCGCTGATCATCTCCTGCGGGTAGAGCGCTGCGAGCCGACGGACCAAGTTTTCGAGCTCGCGAATGTTTCCCGGCCAACGATACTTCTTCATGCGCTCAAGCGCGCCCGACTCGAGGTATTTGGCCGGAAGTCCTTCGTTTGCCGCCTGCGTGAAGAAGTGCGTCGCGAGGTCGGCGACATCCTCGATCCGCTCACGCAACGGCGGGAGCCTGAGCGGGACGACATTGAGGCGGAAGAAGAGATCTTCGCGAAAAAGCCCCTGCCCGATCAGGATCCTTAGATCCTTGTTGGTCGCGGCGATGATGCGGACATTGGTCTTGATCGGAGTGCGCCCCCCGACGGTCGTGTACTCGCCCTGCTGGAGCACGCGAAGCAGACGCGTTTGTGCCTCCATCGGCATATCGCCGATTTCGTCAAGGAACAGCGTCCCTCCCTCGGCTTGCTCGAACCGCCCGGCTGATCGCTGGTTTGCGCCGGTGAAGGCCCCTTTCTCGTGGCCGAACAGTTCGCTTTCGATCAGGTCGCGCGGGATCGCGGCCATGTTTACGGCGACGAACGGACCCTTCTTGCGCTTGCCGTAATCGTGCAGGGCCCGCGCGACGAGCTCTTTTCCGGTGCCGGACTCGCCGGTGATCATCACCGTGAGATCGGTCTGCATGAGCCGCGCGAGCGATCGATAGATCTCCTGCATCGCCGGCGAGCGCCCGACGAGCGGCATGTTGTCGAGATCTTCGGGCAGCGCCGCCTTGACGCGGTTCTTCGGCTCAGCCATGGCGCGGCCGACGATGGAAACCAGCTCGCGAAGATCGAACGGCTTCGGAAGGTAATCGTAGGCCCCGCGTTCAGAGGCCTTGATCGCCGTCATGAACGTGTTCTGGGCACTTCTCACGATGATCGGCAGCTCGGGCCGGAGCTTCTGGATGCGCGGCAGTAGTTCGAATGCGTTCTCGTCTGGCATCACGACATCGGTGATGACGAGATCTCCGTCGCCCGACTTGACCCAGCTCCAAAGGGTGGAGGCCGTTCCGGTCGTGCGGACGTCGTAGCCCGCCCTCGAAAGCGCTTGGCTCAGAACTGTACGTATCGCCGCGTCGTCGTCGGCTACCAGGATATGTCCAGGGTTCATTGGCTCATCGCGTCCGCCATCAAGCGGTTTGCGCCTCAGTCGGCTCTGCCGATCTGCCATCGCGCGGCGCATGCATGGGCATCAA
>CAXTFG010000014.1:0-35108 GCA_964243415.1 uncultured Beijerinckiaceae bacterium
CGATGATCATGCCGCGGTAGACCTTGATGCCGGGGTCGATCATCATCGGCCCGCGGTCTTCGAGCTTCCACATCGCGTAGGCGACGCTCTCGCCGGCGTCGTTGGAGATGAGCACGCCATTGCGGCGACCGGTGATCTCGCCCTTGAAGGGAGCGTATTCGTGGAAAAGGCGGTTCATGATCGCCGTGCCCTTCGTGTCGGTCAGCAGCTCGCCCTGGTAGCCGATCAGTCCCCGCGTCGGGGCATAGAACACGAGGCGCTGCCGGTTGCCGCCCGACGGGCGCATCTCGATCATCTCGGCCTTGCGCTCCGACATCTTCTGCACAACGACGCCGGAATGCTCCTCGTCGACGTCGATGACGACCTCCTCGATGGGTTCGAGCAGGCTGCCGTCGTCGCCCTTCTGGAAGACGACCTTGGGGCGTGAGACCGACAGTTCGAAACCTTCGCGGCGCATGACCTCGATCAGGATGGCAAGTTGCAGCTCGCCGCGGCCGGACACGACGTAGCCGTCGCTTCCCGACGCATCCTCGATCTTCAGCGCAACATTGCCCTCGGCTTCCTTCATCAGCCGGGCCCGGATCACGCGCGTCGTGACCTTGTCGCCTTCGGTGCCGGCGAGCGGCGAATCGTTGACGAGGAAGGTCATGGACAGCGTCGGCGGATCGATGGGCTGTGCCTGCAGCGGCTCGCTGACTTCCATCGCGCACAGCGTGTCGGCGACGTTAAACTTTTCGAGCCCGGCGATGGCGACGATGTCGCCGGCCTCCGCTTCTTCGATCGGGGCTCTCTCGATCCCGCGAAACGCGAGGATCTTCGAGACGCGGCCTTGCTCGACGACCTTGCCCAGGCGGTCGAGCACTTTGACCGCCTGATTCGGCTTCACCGAGCCGGCGAAGACGCGTCCGGTCACAATGCGGCCGAGGTAAGGGTTGGCTTCGAGCAGCGTGCCCAACATGCGGAACCCGCCATCCTCGACCTTGGGTGCGGGCACGTGCTTCAGCACGAGGTCGAATAGCGGCCCCATGCCGTCCTGCGGCCCTTCCGGCTCGTTCGCCATCCAGCCCTGCTTGGCGGAGCCGTAGAGGATGGGAAAGTCGAGCTGCTCGTCGGTCGCGTCGAGCGCGGCGAAGAGATCGAAGACTTCGTTGACGACTTCGGTGACGCGGGCGTCCGGCTTGTCGACCTTGTTGACGGCAACGATCGGCTTCAGGCCGATCTTCAGCGCCTTGCCGACGACGAATTTGGTCTGCGGCATCGGACCCTCGGATGCGTCGACCAGCACGATGGCGCCATCGACCATCGACAGGATGCGCTCGACCTCGCCGCCAAAGTCGGCATGGCCGGGCGTGTCGACGATGTTGATGCGGGTGTCCTTCCAGGCGATCGAGGTCGCCTTCGCCATGATCGTGATGCCGCGCTCTTTTTCGAGGTCGTTCGAGTCCATCACGCGCTCGGCGACCCGCTGGTTTTCGCGGAAGGCGCCGGACTGCTGGAGAAGGCGATCTACGAGAGTGGTCTTGCCATGATCGACGTGTGCGATGATGGCGATGTTTCGCAGCTTCATGGGACCGGCCGAGATTTGGAGACGCGGGCGCGCAACGCGAGAGGCTGCAGCGGCTTACCGCTTTGCAGCATGCCATAGCGCATCACGCGCCTTTAGGGAACAGGGCAGCCGACATTGTCGTCCGCACCGGGGCGATCAGCGACAGATCACGGCATCGTCGAGCCTGACCGTTCCGCCCTCGAGCACCTCGAGGTAGATGCCGCAATCGGGATGCCCATAATGGCTGACCAGCGCTTTGGTGAGATTGGTGTCGCGCAGGCCAGTTTCGGGATCGACGTCGACGGCGGCGCACCGCTTCGTGCGGCGGACCCCGCGACACGCGGCGGCGCCGACCATCACCTCGCGCCCGACCCAGTCGAGCTCTTCCCACGGCGCCAGGCCGCGAATGTAGATGTTGGCGCGGAATCGCAGCGGGTGGAGCGGCTGGCCGCAGCGCATCGCGAGATCCTCGACCGAGGCAAGATTGATCAGCGACACCGCCCGCATCATCGCCGGTGAGATGACGCTGACGTCCGTGAACTTGTGTCCTTCGGCCGAGACGAGCGCGGGTCTGCCGTTGCAGGCGTCGCCGATGTAGTCGAGGAAGAAATCCTCGATCGTTGCGCGGCCTTCGCTCGTCTCGATATCGGCTGTGATCGTCGGACCGCCTGGGTCGACGATGGTCAGGTGTCCGGTTCTCCCGTCCAGATCGGTCCTCAGGGCAGCGAGCTTGTCGTCGCGGCGGAGCATCAGGAAATGACCCTTGTCGAGAGGCTCCGGTGCGGCCGGGTCGAAAATCGTCGACCCCAGGGCGAGGGCGAAGCGCCGGTCGAGGGGCAGACCTTCGCCCGCGACCAGATCGAGCGAGGCTTCGGGCTGCGGCGACAACCCCTTGACGGGGTAGCGGTAAAGGCTTGCCACCGCGGCGGATGCTTCCCTCAGCTCGACCAGCGGACGTTCCAGAGCCTGCTCTTGTGCGACGTGGTCCAAAGCCTGATCCTCATCTGATCCGAGACGGGCAAGGTGCAAGCTTCGTGCTTGCTTCGCCGGCCCTGCCGCTTCGCCCCGCGTCGCCTTAGACTTGGCCGGCTTCCGGGGGCGCGGCCGGGCTGCCGGCGCGGCGACACCTGTCCGAGCAGTAGACGACCTCCGTCCAGCTCCGCTCCCACTTCTTGCGCCAGGCGAAGGGGCGCCGGCAGACCGGGCAGACTTTGGTCGGCAAGTCACTCTTGCGAACGCCTTTCGGCAAAGATGCGCTCCTCAGAGATGATCCAGCGGCCTCAGGCCGGCTTCGATCTCGTTCCGTCGTGGCTCGAGGAACGGCGGCAGCGCGAGCCTCTCGCCGAGGGCTTCGAGCGGCTCGTCCGCGGTGAAACCGGGACCGTCGGTTGCGATTTCGAAGAGGACGCCGGACGGGTCGCGAAAATACAGACTGCGGAAATAGAAGCGGTCGACCGGGCCGCTCGATGGGACGCGGGCCGCGCGCAGTCGTTCGGCCCAACCTTCGTAGTCGCGATCCGGAATGCGGAAAGCGACGTGGTGCACGCCGCCCGCGCCTTGCGAGGCGACGGGCGCGTCGGGTTCGACGATGACGTGAAGCTCGGCCGCGGGGCCCCCGGCGCCCATCTCGAAGACGTGCGTCGTCGCGCCCCCGTCCGCCGCAAAGGTGCGCACCGGCCGCATGGCGAGCAGGCCGGTGAGCACCGGCTCGGTCCGCCGCAGGTCCGGCACGCTGATCGTGACCGGGCCGAGTCCTCGGATCTGATGCGCGACCGGAACGGGACTGCGATGCCAGGCATGGGCCTCACCGGCAACGCCGTCATCGAGGAGGGACAGGCGTTGGCCCTCGGCGTCTTCGAACGGGAGGACGGCGCGCCCGTTCCGCTCGAGGACCGAGCCGCAGGCGACGCCCTGCGCCAGCAGATGATTGCGCCACCATGCCAAAGCGTCCGCACCTGCAACGCGCAGTCCTGTCTCGACGACGGCGCCGGTGCCGCGGCGCGCCGACAACGCCGGCCAGTCGAAGAACGTCAGATCGCTTCCTGGCGAGGCTAGCCCGTCGGCGTAGAAGAGGTGATAGGCCGAGACATCGTCCTGATTGACCGTCTTCTTGACGAGCCGCATGCCGAGCACGCGCGTGTAGAAATCGTGGTTGCCGCTCGCGTCGGCAGTAATGGCCGTGAGATGGTGGAAGCCGGTGAGCTGCAAGGCGTCGCCCATCTTCGGTCTCAGATATCCCGCCAAGCTCGGCCTGAAGGCGTGGGGATCGGCAGGAGCCGGCGACCGCCGTTGCAGGCACAGCCGCCGCTCTTCATGTCAGTGAAACAGGCTGATGTCAGCCACAAACCTTGCGAACGACGACGCGACGACCGCCGGGGCCCTGCTTGACGGTGCGGATCGTTTTGCAGCCGTGGCCGAAGCCGCCGCGATGGATCGTTTCGGACTTGCGGATCACTTCGGCATTGGCCGACGTGACGAGCGTGGGAACAGCAATGGCGAGCACGCCGAAGACGGCGAGGGCGGGAGAAGCGATTTTCATATGAACTCCGTTGGCTGGATCGCATCGTGCGACTGTCGGCGTTTTACGAGCGCCGAGTTGAACGGACGCTGACCAACCTGTCGCGCTCCGGTTCATGACGACAAACCGGGACCACACCAACCTCCTCCCGCGATCAGCCTTAACGGCAGAAAGCTAATCGGCGAAAGATGTCGCGGGACGAGCTTGCGGCCCGGCCCGGCACTCCTGCCATCCTGCTCGATCGACCTCAGCCGCGGCAGTTGCATCCTTCATGCTCGCAACCGGCGTGATGAACGTGGCCGGCCGCGCATTCCTCGCAGCAGAACGACTTGCCGTCCTTCACGACGGCCTTGTCGGTCGAAACCATGCACATGCAGTCGCTGCAGGCGCACTTGATGTCGTCGATCATGTTCTTCTCCTATGGAACGGCGTTGGCGTGCTCGTGAGGTTCAGTCAGATGGGCGACCATGTTCCGCAGCACCTCGCGGACATGCATGTCATCGATGACGTACGCGACGTTCCGGCCCGTCCTCTCGGCGCGCAGGATGCGGGCCGTTCGCAACAGCCTGAGATGCTGCGATGCTAGGGTCTGCGAGATCCCGAGCCGGCCGGTGAGCTCACCGACGGTTCGAGGTCCGTTCAGGCAGGCGAGAACCAAGCGCAGCCGGTTCGGTTCGCCGAGCAAGCGGAACGTGTCGGTCGATTCTTCGATCGCGTGAGTCGAAGGTCGGTCACCAAGTCCATTCATGCACACGTCTGCATGGATGCAGATAGTGACGGTCTGCGCAACTCGAATCCGCGATAGACATGCAGCTGTCGAGGAGCCGACGGCTTACACGTGCTCGACGGAGACGATGCCGGGAATGGCCTTGATGGCGCTGGCGATCTCCGCCGAGACTCGATAGCGGCCCGGCAGTTTGATCTCGGTCTCGGCACGATCGAGGGTCATGGCGATGATCGAGACCTCGCCCAAACCGGTGTCGGATTGGCCGCGCTCGCCGAGGTGCCGGCCGATGGAGCCCAGGGGTTCGGTCGAGCGCACGAAGATTTGGAGGCCTTTCTGGACGCGGGCGGCCGCTTGCGCCAGCGGTTCGACGGACACGATGCGGGCACGCACGTCCTCCCCCTCGAGCTGCGCCTGGATGCCGAGAAGTACCGAAGCGCCCTTAAAGAGCTGGTCGCGGAACTGGTTCAGCCCCTCCTGGAACAGGATGGCTTCGTACTGTCCGGATTGGTCGGAGAGCTGCACGATGCCCATCTTGGAGCCGGACCGGGTGCGCCGCTCGTAGCGGTCGAGCACGGTGGCGGCGAGGCGGCCCGCTTCGTGACCCGCCTTGACCGAGCGGCAGAAGTCGGTCCAGCGCTGGATGCCGAGCCTCTGCAGCACGCCGGCGTAGGCGTCGAGCGGGTGACCGGACAGGAAGAAACCGACCGCATTGAACTCGCGCTGCAGCCGCTCCGTCAATGGCCAGCCCGGCACCTTCGGCAGGGCGAGGGTATCCGCCGTATCGGCGCCGAAAAGCGCGCTCTGGCCGTCGGCGCGCTCGGCGGCGCGGCGGTTGGCGACCGCGAGCAGGGTCTCGACGCCGGCGAACACTTTGGCGCGGTCGGGGTCGAGTTCATCGAAGGCGCCCGCTGCGCACAGGCTCTCGAGCACCCGCTTGTTGGCGTCCCGCGGATTGAGCCGGCTCGCGAAATCGGCGAGATCCCTGAACGGGCGATTGCCTCGCGCGGCGACGATGCCCGACGCCTGGCCGTCGCCGACGCCTTTGACGGCCGAGAGGGCATACCGGATCGCGAGGTTGCCCTCTCCGCCGTTTGTCCTCGAACGATAAACCTCGAAGTCGGGACAACCGTGGACGACGCTGGGCGGCTCGACGGAGACGCCCATGCGTCGTGCCTCGTTGGCGAACTCGGCGAGCTTATCGGTGTTGGGCTTGTCGAGGGTCATCGACGCCGCGAGGAATTCGACGGGATGGTTGGCTTTGAACCATGCCGTTTGGTAGGCGATGAGCGCGTAGGCGGCGGCGTGGCTCTTGTTGAAGCCGTAATCGGCGAATTTCGCGAGCAGGTCGAAGATCTCGGTCGCCTGCTTCTTCTCCAACCCGCCCTTCACGGCGCCGCCAACGAAGCGCTCGCGCTGGGCGTCCATCTCGGCCTTGATCTTTTTGCCCATCGCGCGGCGCAGCATGTCGGCCTCGCCGAGCGAGTAGCCCGACAGGATCTGCGCGATTTGCATCACCTGCTCCTGGTAGATGATGACCCCGAAGGTTTCCTTCAGAACCACCTCGATCTTGGGGTGGATATAGTTTGCCGGCTCCTCCCCGAGCTTCACCGCGCAGTACTTCGGGATATTCGCCATCGGGCCGGGGCGGTACAGCGCGACGAGGGCGATGATGTCCTCGAACCGGTCGGCGCGCATCTCGACGAGCGCCTTGCGCATGCCCGCGCTTTCCAGCTGGAACACCCCGACCGTCTCGCCGCGCCCGAGCATCTCATAGGTCTGCTTGTCGTCGAGCGGAATCCGCTCGATGTCGACCTCGACGTCGCGCCGCGCCAGCAGCTTCACGGCGATGGCCAGCGTGGTCAGCGTCTTCAGGCCGAGGAAGTCGAATTTGACGAGGCCCGCGGGCTCGACCCACTTCATGTTGAATTGCGTCGCCGGCATGTCCGACTTCGGGTCGCGGTAGAGCGGGACCAGCTGGTCCAGTGGACGGTCGCCGATCACGATCCCGGCGGCGTGCGTCGAGGCGTTGGAGTACAAACCTTCGAGCGTTTGCGAGATGGCGAGAAGCCGGGCCACCTTCGGCTCGGCCTCTGCCGCCTCGCGCAGGCGCGCCTCGCCGTCGATCGCCTGCTTGAGGCTGACCGGCGCGGCCGGGTTTTGCGGCACCAGCTTGGCAAGCTTGTCGACCTGGCCGAGCGGCATCTCGAGCACGCGGCCGACATTGCGCAGCACGCCTCGCGCCAGGAACGAGCCGAAGGTGATGATCTGCGCGACCTTGTCGGCGCCGTAGCGGTCGCGCACGTAGCGGATCACCTCGTCGCGGCGGTCCTGGCAGAAATCGATGTCGAAGTCCGGCATCGAGATGCGTTCGGGGTTGAGGAATCGCTCGAACAGCAGTCCGAACCGCAGCGGGTCGAGGTCGGTGATGGTGAGGGCGTAGGCGACAAGGGAGCCGGCGCCCGACCCACGCCCCGGTCCGACCGGAATGCCCTGGTCTTTCGCCCACTTGATGAAGTCGGCGACGATCAGGAAATAGCCGGGAAACTTCATGCGCTGGATCACGTCGAGCTCGAAGGCGAGCCGCTCACGGTAGACTTGCTCGTCGAGTCCGGGCGCCGTCCCGCGAGCGCCGAGGCGGGCGGCCAGTCCGTCCTCTGCCTGACGTATTAGTTCGGTCGCCTCGTCCTCGGCGGCGCCGGTCGTAAAGGCGGGGAGGATCGGCTTGCGGGTGCGCGGGCGGTAGGCGCAGCGCTTGGCGATTTCGAGCGTATTGTCGGTCGCCTCCGGCAGATCGGCGAACAGCATCAGCATCTCGGCCCGCGTCTTAAAGCGGTGCTCGGGCGACAGTTGCCGTCGTTCGGTTTGTCCGACCACGGCGCCTTCCGCGATGCAGATCAGCGCATCGTGCGCTTCGTAATCGGAGAGGGCGGCGAAGAATGGTTCGTTGGTGGCGACGAGCGGCAAGCCGCGGTCGTAGGCGAGGTCAATCAAGGCGCCCTCGACCTCCCGCTCCTTAGCGAGGCCGTGACGTTGCAGCTCGACGTAGAGACGCCCGTCGAAGAGCAGCTCCAGCTTGGCAGCTCGCGCCAGCGCCACATCGGCGCGGCCGATGCCGCAGCACTTATCGAGCGGGCCGCTTGGGCCGCCAGTCAACGCGATCAATCCTTCAGTGCGGCCCTGGAGCCGATCGAGCTTGAGATGCGCTGCTTCGCCCGATTCGGAATCGAGGAACGCGCGTGACGCGAGGTGCATGAGGCTGCGGTAACCGGTCTCGTCCTTGGCAAGGAGGACGAGCGGGGCGCGCCCCGCTGCCTCCTCGCCGCCGCGAGAGGCGAGCTGCGCCCCGTCACCGAAGCCGATGTCGAGCTGGATGCCGATGATCGGCTGCAGCCCGGCCTTGGCCGCCTTCTCGGAAAATTCGAGCGCGCCGAACAGGTTGTTGGTGTCGGTGACGGCGAGCGCGGGCTGGGCGTCGGCGGCGGCGAACGCGATGAGCTTGCCAACGGGAATCGCACCTTCCCGCAGCGAATAGGAGGTGTGGACGTGCAGATGCACGAAGCCGGCACGGCGCTCGTCGTTGGATCTGGTCAGGGCATGACTCCGCGCGCTCGACACCGTCATAGCCTAGGTCCGGCCTTGGTCGGCAGCAACGGCGCGGCGGCTGCAATGCACAATGTATCGCGGGCCGTCGATCGACGAACGGCAACCATCGCCGTCACCTTGGCCGCCATTGTTGACAAACATGGGCAATTGCCCGTAACCGATCTTGCACGGGAGATCGAGATGCAGACGGATGCGGAAAAGGCCTGCAATTGTTCGGCGCTCAGGCAGGCGGCCCGCCACACAACGCGCATGTATGATGAGGCGCTCGCTCCTTCGGGATTGGGCGTCAATCAATTCTCCATCCTCGCCCGGATCGACCGCTTCGGTCCCAGCAACCTCCAGGATCTCGCCAAGCCTCTCGTCATGGATCGCTCGACGCTGGGGCATTTGCTGCGTCCGTTGCAGGCGCGCGGATTGCTCTCGCTCGAGGCCTCGCCGCGCGACAAACGCCGGCGCCTCATCATGCTGACAGAGGAGGGCGCGGCCCTCCTGAGGCTTGCTCAACCGCATTGGGCTCGGGCGCAAAGCCGCTTCGAACAGTCTTTCGGCTCCCCCGACGCCGCGAAGCTGCGCGATGTTCTCGAACGCCTCGTCACGACGCCGTTCAACCACGGTGCCGGGTCGCAGGACTCCATCCGGTGACCGTGCGCCCGATCTATTATGGCTGGATCGTCGCCGGCGTGACCTTCTTCGTCCTCCTCGTCGGGGCGGGGGTGCGCGCGACGCCGGGCATCCTTATCGTCCCGCTGCAGCACGAGTTCGGCTGGTCAACCGCCACCATCAGCGCGGCAGTGGCGATCAACATCCTGCTTTACGGGCTCCTCGGGCCGTTCGCCGTGGCGGTCATGGAGCGCTTCGGCCTGCGCCGCACCGTGCTCGGCGCCCTGCTCCTGTTGGCCACCGGCGTGTCGTCCACGGTCGCGATGCGCGCACCTTGGCAGTTGATGTTGCTGTGGGGCGTTGTTGTCGGCTCCGGCACGGGCATGATTGCCCTCGTTCTCGGCGCCACCGTCGCCAATCGCTGGTTCGCGAAAAGCCGCGGGCTGGTGCTCGGCATCCTGACCGCGAGCAGCGCGACCGGTCAGCTGGTGTTCCTGCCCCTTCTGGCGCGCTTGCAGGAGGCCTGGGGCTGGCGCGCGGTGTCACTGACGGTCGCCGCCGCCGCGCTCGCCCTGATGCCGTTCGTCACCTGGCTGATGCGCGACCGCCCTGCCGACCTTGGCCTCGCGCCCTACGGCGCCACCGCGATCGAGCCGGCACCGGCGCACGGGCGGAACCCGGCCGTGCGCGCGGTCCTTGCGCTCCGCGACGGCTTGCGTTCGCGCGACTTCTGGCTGTTGGCCGGCACGTTCTTCGTGTGCGGCGCCTCCACCAATGGTCTTGTCGGCACGCACCTCATCACCGCCTGCATCGACCATGGCATCCCCGAGGTTCGCGCCGCCGGGCTTCTTGCCCTGATGGGCATCTTCGATTTCGTGGGAACGACGGGGTCCGGCTGGCTGACCGATCGTATCGACAGCCGCAAATTGCTGTTCTGGTACTACGGGCTGCGCGGCCTCTCGCTGCTCTATCTTCCGTTCTCGTTCGACACGAGCTTCTACGGGCTGTCGCTGTTTGCCATGTTCTACGGCCTCGACTGGATCGCGACCGTGCCGCCGACCGTGCGACTTGCCGAACAGTCCTTCGGCAAGCAGAACGCTGCGATCATGTTCGGCTGGATCGCGGCGACGCACCAGGTCGGCGCCGCCTCTGCAGCCTGGGGCGCCGGCTATCTCCGCACCGCGACCGGCACCTACCTCAGCGCGTTCATCGCGGCGGGGCTGCTCTGCTTGCTGGCGAGCGCGCTCGTGCCCTTCATCGGCATCGGCCGCACCCGTCAATCAGCCGGCATCGCGACAGCGCCCTCGTCTTGAAGTGCGTCCTTGTCAAATCCGTCGATCGATCAGATCGGCCCCAGAAGCCGCCTGTATTCAGCCTCGGCTTTGCCGTAGGCATCCCCGGCGAAGTCTTCGAGCGCCGTCCTGTTCTTGATGATGACGAAGCCGCGCGCGAGTTCGATCAGGCCGTTGCCTTCCAGGATGTGCAATGTGCTGGTCACGCTAGGTCGCCGCACCGCCAGCATCACGCCCATGAACTCGTGCGTCAGGGCCAGATCATCACTCTCGCTGCGATCGTGGCACATGAGGAGCCATCGAGCGAGCCGCTCGTCGATCTGATGCACCGCGTTGGACAGCGTCGTAAAGGAGATCTGGACAGTGTTGGCCTGACTAAAGAGCAGCAGCGTTTCTTGTAGCGCCGCGCTGTCGTCGACGGCCTTCAGCAGCTTCTTGTAGCCGATCCGGTGTCCCGCACCGGCTAGTTGCACTTGAATGTCGTTGGGAACGCGATCGGATCCGAGAACCAGGGCCGGGTGAACGAAGCCCTCCCGACCGACGATGCCGGCCTCCACCCTTTGACCTTCCGGTGATTCCGCGACGACCGACACCACCCCGCTTTCGGGGAAGTACGCGAAAGGGATCGGCTCGCCGCTTTCGGCGATCATCATGCCGCGCGGGCAATCGAGCGGCTCGAGATGCTCCTTGAGCAAAGCAAAATCGTGCGGCGGAAGCCGCGCGAGGAGGCGATTTTGCATCAGAGGCTCTGCCGCGGGCTGTTCGAGCGAGGCGAGAGCGTTCGTTTCGCTCAAACATTCGCCGGCCGGTACGATCGCGAATGACGGATCGCAGTAACTCATCGAAGCGATGGCATTCCTTACGTATGTTAGCCGCCCGGCGAAAAGCCCGTGAAATCGTCGACTGCGGTCAGAGAAACTATGATATGATTGTTTTGACGCCGTACTCAGGCGATTGAAGCGCCTGCGCGCTAAGCCTGGTCATCGCTACTTTGGTCAATGTCCTCACGAGAAAACTCGAAGCGTTCGGAACCCTTCTCGACGCGGACAGGCTCTTTCTCGACCGCGTGGTGGCCAACAAGCAGCGCGTCGAGGCTCACGTCGACCTGATCAAGGAGGAGGAGGCGCCCAGCGACGTGCTGCTCGTCATGAGCGGCTTCGCCTGCCGCTACAAGTTACTGGACGACGGGCGCCGGCAGATCGTCGCCTATCTGGTGCCCGGCGACTTTTGCGATCTCAACGTCTTCGTCCTCAAGTCGATGGACCACAGCATCGCGACGCTGTGTTCTGCCGAGATCGCGCGGATCCCAAGGGCGACGATTCTCGAGATGCTCGATCGTCCCTCGCTGTCGCGGGCGTTGCTCATGGCGACCTTGGTCGACGAAGCGATCTTGCGGGAATGGTTGGTCAACCTGGGGCAGAGATCCGCCGAGCACCGCATCGCCCACCTTTTCTGCGAGCTTTACCTTCGCCTGACGACGGTGGGTCTGGCGAGCGACGGCCACTTCGAATTGCCGATCACGCAGGTCGAACTCGGCGATACGGTCGGCCTTTCAGCCGTCCACGTAAATCGATCGCTGCAAAACCTTCGAAATCAGGGACTGATCACCGTCAACCGGAGC
Source organism: uncultured Beijerinckiaceae bacterium (assembly GCA_964243415.1). Classification (GTDB taxonomy): domain Bacteria; phylum Pseudomonadota; class Alphaproteobacteria; order Rhizobiales; family Beijerinckiaceae; genus RH-AL1. Next base: position 11,908 of record CAXTFG010000014.1, read on the forward strand.
CGGGTGACGATCAGAGATGTCATCCAGCTCCAGCAGATCAGCGGGTTCAGAGCGAACTACTTGCACATTCAGCCTGTCGCGCAGGTTTGAACAAAGTCGGACTCGCGCGTCACGCGCGCTGTCGTTCGCAGTCCCGCTTTCGACGGGTCATGGCACGAACGCCACCAACCACTCGAACGAGCCGGACAAGGAGGCATGGTCGGGTGGACCGATCAGCAACTCTCGACATGCGATGGACAAAAGGGCGCCGCTTTGTGGCCTCTGCACTTCGTCACGCCAGTTCGACCAAAGGACAGCTTCGACCGAGTCACCACCACAACCAGCGTTAACATTAAATAGAGTTGTCCAAAATCGACAGCTGTTCTGTTTGGTGGCGTGCTGTACTGGTTTGCCATGACCGGTCCTGAGCGGAGATGGGCGTGGACTCGAGGAAGTTGGAACGAGAGGTCCTGATTCTGCAGCGCTGCAACTCCGCGACGATGGCTCTTAACCAAGTGCTCGATCAGGGAAGCGTCGCGCCGCCAGCGACGCGACTGGCGAGGCCGACGACCCATTGCCCCGTCGTTGCGGCTTCAAGCGCGGCCGGTCTCGCCAAGCTTCATTGAAGGCAGGCTCCGGTCCGAGAGGATAGGCGCCTTTCAGGTCTCAGTTGCCGTCCCCACCGCGTCGGCCATCCACGCGAGATAAGCACGCGAACCGGCCGCAATCGGCACCATCACGATCTCTGGGATATCGTAATCGTGGTTCGCGCGGATCGCTCGTTCCACGGCGGCGTAAGCTCCTGTCGAAATTTTGCAGACAAGAAGGTGCTCCAACGCCGCCTCGATGGCGCCCTCCCAGCGATAGACGCTGCGCACCGGCATGATCTGGACGCAAGCGGCGAGGTTGACTTCGACGAGCGCGCGCGCGAGTTCCTGTGCTTTCTCGGCCGTTCCGACCGTTGTCGACACCAAGGCGAAGCCCGTCACGGCAGCACAGCGAAGACGCGGGCGGGAAAACCGAGGCCGTGGTTCGGCTTGGGCCAAGTCGCCACGATGAAAGCGCCCGTCGCGGGCACCTTGTCCAAGTTGTCCATCGCCTCGATCTGCCAGTGATCGCGGCCAAGCACGTATGTTTCGCTCTCCATGTTCTTGGTCGCGTCCGTATCGAGGCTTTCGTGGCCGATTGCCGTCACCCCACGCTCCTCGAAAAGCAGCTTCAAGACCGGCAGTGACCAAGCCGGGAAGGGGTCTCGCTTGAAGCGCTCGGGATCGGCGGACCAGTCCTTCGACATATCCGTGCGCAACGCGACGAAAGCACCGGCGGGAACGCGCCCGTGCGCCTGTTCCCACGCCTTCAAGTCCTCAAGGGAAAAGGCGTGCGCCGGGTCCGCGGCGAGGTAGGGTGTATCGTCGAGAACGACGAGCGGAAGAATCATCTCGTCGAGGGGGATCTCGTCGAGGTATCTGCCAGCCGGAGCGAAATGGGCCGGCGGATCGACATGTGTGCCGTACTGGCCGATCAGCGAGAAATAGGTCGCGCGGAAGCCGTCCCTCGCGATCGTATACGCCTCCAACGTATGCGGGTCGACGGCGGGCGTCGTCTTGGCTTGGCCGAAGCCCGACCATACCGGAGTCGTCGAGCTGAACGCATGCGTGAGATCGATCTTCGGCTTTGATCGAATCAGGGCGAAAGCATCGGCGAGCGACCGGCTTTCGCCCTGGGCAGACGCGCTGGCGATCCCTGCGACCGCGAGTGCGGCCCCCAAACAGTACGTGCGTAGCCCCAAACAGTACGTGCGTAGCATTGTCGTTGTCCGAGCAAAACGGGCGACAGACTAGCTGCGGCGACCATCGCGCGAAAGGCGCTGTGTGGGTTGCCGGGATATGCTAAATCTCATCCATGCCGCCCCGCCTCGTCGAACCTTCGGCGCCAGTCGACGGCCGCCAGTCCGAGACCGCGCTCTTCGTCTGCCGCGGCGCGCGTCGCTATCTTCGCACTCTCGGCTTTGCCTCCGTGACGGAGATGTCGCTACGCTCCGGACGTCGCGCCGACCTCGTCGCGCTCGGCGGCAACGGCATGATCCACATCGTCGAGGTCAAATCCTCGGTTGCCGATTTCCGGGCGGATACGAAATGGCGGGACTACCGCCAGCATTGCGATCGGCTCTACTTCGCGGTGACGGAAGCGATGCCGATCGGCATCATGCCGGACGATGCTGGCCTCATTGTCGCCGACGCCTACGGCGCCGCCCTGATCCGCGAAGCGCCTGAGCACCGGTTGTCAACGGCCACACGCCGCATGATGACGCTGCGGTTCGCTCAGACGGCGGCCCTACGCCTTCATGACCTGAGCGATCCGCCGGTGTCGCGATCTGCTGGTGAAGGTCGATGAAAAAGTGGAAACTTTTCCCGCCAATCGGAACCTGCAATGATAGCACGGATCTCCAACGGAAGAGGGCCGCGCTGGCGCATGGCCCTCCATCGCACTGTTCGCCGGACGTTACTCGATGACTTCGACGACGCGTCGGGTCGTCGGGTCGACGATCACCGGGCGGTGATTGATGACAGTGTACCGATAGTCCCGGCGGACATGATAGCTTTCAGGCACATCGTAATACGAATAGCTCTCTGGGAGGACCACGCCCGCGCGCACCGGCTGATCGTAATCGTAGGACCGCACGTGCTCGCTTTCGACATAGGTGCGGAACCGCGGTCGATCCTGCACGCCGAGGATGCCCCCGACCGTTCCCGTCGCGGCGCCCACGGCACCACCGACGATCGCGCCGACGGGCCCGGCCGCTGCCGCGCCATCGTCGGCTCCGCGTGCCGCGCCACCGACAAGTCCCTGCGCTTGCGCCGCCAGCGGCGTCGACAACAGAGCTGCGACTACCATGATACCCATTTTCTTCGGCATTGTTCACTCCAACGTCTGTTCGAAAGACGAACGGTGCCGTCTAGTTCAGGTTCCTCATGTCATAGGCTAATAGCCTACGACCCCTAAAACTGCCGCAAACTTGCCGCATTGCTGGATTTCGGCGCTATTTCTCGATGATATTGGGTTAGACCTCGACCGATGACAATTCGACTGCATAGGGGCGATCTGCCCGCGACCTATAGCTCGGGCTCCGCTGTCGCGATCGATACGGAAACGCTCGGACTCAATCCGGCGCGTGATCGCCTTTGCGTCGTGCAATTATCGACAGGTGACGGTACGGCCGACGTCGTTCAGATTGCGCGCGGCCAGACCCACGCGCCGGTGCTCGAGCGTCTCCTCGCCGACAGCGCCGTCGTCAAGCTCTTCCACTACGCTCGGTTCGATATCGCCACAATGTTCAAGACCTTCGGGGTCATGGCCCACCCGATATACTGTACGAAGATCGCCTCGAAACTGGCCCGCACTTACACGGACCGCCACGGGCTTAAGGACCTGACGCGCGAGTTGCTCGGGCTTGAGATGTCCAAGGTGCAGCAATCGTCCGATTGGGGCGCCGAGCAACTGAGTGAAGCGCAACTGGCCTATGCCGCCTCCGACGTGCTGCATCTCCATGCCTTGCGCGACAGACTCGACGCCATGCTACGCCGCGAGGGTCGCGACGGGTATGCGGACGCGGCCTTCGCCTTCCTGCCAACGCGGGCGAGGCTCGACCTCGACGGCTGGGCGGAGACGGATCTTTTTAGCCACGCCTGATCGCGTTCGGCGAGGGCGAGGTGGCGGTTGCCTTGTCTTCGCCGCTGTCGCAGCGCAGAAAAGAGGTGTCAACGAGGGACGTCGCCGGGCAGCATGGCTGAGTTAGTGAGCGGCGGGACCCTGAGCTCTTCCTCTTCGCATGGCGAGCCCGATCGCGAGGGTATACTTGGTCGTGCCCGGACCGATGGCGCCCGGCTCGGCATGGATTACACGCCGCCTGTTCGCGCCGGCGCCTTCAATGCCGCCGATCGACATAGCGCCCGCGTTAGATTTCTGAAGCGCTCCATCGTGCTCGGCTCACTCGTCGGCGTGACTGGAATCGCACTCATCGTTCTGTGTAACCCGTTTCGACATCTCCCTGGCGGGATCAGCCTGGCGAGCGTGGGCGTGAGCGGAACCAAGATCACCATGGAGTTGCCGAAGATCTCGGGTATCCAACAGGGCGGCGGCCCCTATGAGGTCAGGGCCAAGACCGGCATCCAGGACATCACGACGCCGAGCATCATGGAACTCCTCGGCGTCGATGCGCTGATCGGAATGGCAGATGCGACGACCACTCATGTCACGTCGAACCACGGAACCTACGATTCGCGCGCGGACATGATGAACTTGGCCGGGAACGTGACGATCGCCAACACCAGCGGCTACACCCTCAACCTGCAGACGGCCCTCATGGATTTCCGGGCCGGTATGCTGACCTCGCACGAACGGCTCAGGGTCGACATCAAGGGGGGCGAGGTTTCGTCCGACGACATCGTCATCGCGAACAACGGCCACGTCATCAATTTCCGCGGCAACGTCGCGTCCCGTTTCGAGTCCGGCTCACTCGACGACGAGCCGACCCGACAGGTCGAGGCGGACGTTCGATGATCGGCATCGGCAGATTGATCATGCGCGCCGCGGTGCCGCTGATCCTGTCGGCTGCCGCGGGTCGCGTCGAGGCCGCCGAACGCGGCACGGGTGCGATCCTGCCCGGCGGAAATTCCAAGCAGCCCATCAACATCGAGGCGGTGAAGCTCGACTATTTCGATAAGGAACAGAAGCTCATCTACACCGGCAGCGTCGTGGCGGTGCAGGGCGACTCGACGCTGAAAGCCAGCGTGCTGACCATCTTTCTCACGCCGAAGACGGCGGATCCGGCTCCCGCCGGATCGTCGACGGGCAAAGTGCAGCGGATGCTCGCGGCCGGACCCGTGACGCTTCTTCAGCGCGACCAGGTCGGAACGGGCGACAACGGCGTCTACGAAAAGGCGACGAACTCGGTCGTTCTCACCGGCAATGTCACGCTGACCCAAGGCACGGATGTTACGAAGGGCGACAAGCTCACCTACGACTTGAAGACGGGGCAGGCGGTGGTTACGGGCCGCGTGAAAAGCATGTTCCTTCCGAGCGACAATGACGCAGCGAGCAAAGATGAGGCGCCGCCGAAGCGCGCCAGCAGAAAAGGCGCCGCGGTGTCGTCGGCAGGGTCACGCGGATTGTGACAGAACACTCAGGTGACCGAACCATTCAGTTCGGTTATCACAGCCTGGGTTGCTTGCGACATGTGCTTGCATTCAGGTCAGTCTCGATCTGATAGGCCGACCCGAAAGGTGACGGGGGCTGCAAGCTTGCTTTCGAAGGCACGCGACCGATGAATGTGGTGAGGTGGCTTCGCGCGTTCCTGCCTGAGCACCGTTCCGTCGCGGGAGCCGCGGACGGGTCGGCCGCGCTTACCCTCGCCTCGCCCGAGCCGGTTGCGAAGGTGCCCGCCGAGACGTTGGGCAGAGGTGCAATGCGCTTCAGCGTTGCATCGGAGGCAGGCGACGGCGTGCTGTCGATTCAGCATGTTGCGAAGGCGTACAAGGCGCGCCGCGTCGTCGCTGACGTCAGCATGACGGTGCGTCGGGGGGAAGCCGTTGGGCTTCTCGGGCCGAACGGCGCTGGCAAGACCACGACGTTTTACATGATCACCGGTCTCGTGCGCCCCGACGCGGGCCATATCGTCCTCGACGGAAACGACGTGACCACCCTGCCGATGTACCGCCGGGCGCGCCTGGGTATCGGCTATCTGCCCCAGGAAGCCTCCATCTTTCGCGGGCTCAGCGTCGAGGACAATATCCGCGCCGTTCTGGAGATGGCCGAGAAGGACAAGGCCAAACGCGAACGCGAACTCGACGGCCTGCTCGACGAATTCGACCTGACGCGATTGCGGAAGGCGCCGTCGATCGCTTTGTCCGGCGGCGAGCGGCGACGCTGCGAGATCGCACGCGCGCTCGCCAACAAGCCGAGCTTCATGCTTCTCGACGAGCCATTCGCCGGCATCGACCCGATCGCCGTCGGCGATATTCGCGTGCTGGTCCAGCACCTGAAACGACGCGGCATCGGCGTCCTCATCACGGACCACAACGTCCGTGAGACTCTCGGTCTGATCGACCGCGCCTACATCATCCACTCCGGAAACGTGCTGACGTCCGGCGAACCGGATGCGATCGTCGATAATCCGGACGTCCGGCGACTTTACCTCGGAGATAACTTTCGGCTCTGAAAAGGACACGCCGCGAATTAAACGATCGCTTCTCTTCCCTACGTCGAGACAGGCAGAACAGCTTCTGCTATACGCAAGAAGCGGGCCGGAACGGGCCATCGAGCGTGACGTGGCGTGAGAAATGGCATTAACCACTAGGCTAATGATGCGCCAGGGCCAGTCCCTGGTGATGACCCCTCAGCTTCTCCAAGCCATCAAGCTTCTTCAGTTTTCCAATCTCGAGCTCGCTTCCTTCGTGCAGGAGGAACTCGAGAAAAATCCGCTGCTCGAACGGGCCGAGGACGCGCGGCAGGATGACGTGCCCGACACGGCGTCCTCCGACAGGGACCGGCGCGGCGAGACGGAAGCCGCCTTGAGTACTGAACTGAACGATGGCCATGAGGCCGACTGGAGTTCGGAGAGTTTCGCGACCGATCGTGCCGCCTTGGAAACAAGTCTTGGGACGGAGCTGACCAACACGTTCGACGATGATCGCGCCCCGACCCCGGCCGAACAGCACGAGATGCCTGCCGACATCGGGCTCTCGGCATCGTCGTGGTCGGGTTCGTCCGGGGGCGGCGTCGAGGGCGAAACCTCGAATCTCGAATCTTACCTGGCAGCGAAAGTCTCGCTCAAGGAGCATCTGCTAGCGCAATTGCCTCTGGCGATCCCCGATCCCGCCGACCGGATCATCGGGCATGCCTTGATCGACGCCATCGACGAGTCGGGCTATCTCGTCGATCCGCTGGAGGACATCGCCGGGCGGCTTGGGGCACAGCTCGCCCGCACCGAAAACGTGCTCGGCATCGTCCAGACTTTGGATCCGTCCGGAATCTGCGCGCGCAACCTCGCCGAATGCCTTTCCATCCAGCTGCGCGACCTCGACCGGCTCGACCCCGCGATGCGAGCCCTCGTCGCTCATCTCGATCTCGTGGCCCGGCGCGACATCGCCGCCTTGCGTCGCCTCTGCGGCGTCGACGAGGAGGACGTGGTCGACATGATCGCCGAGGTGAAACGACTCGATCCGAAGCCGGGGCGGGCGTTCGGCTCCACCCCGATCCAGCCGGTGGTGCCCGACGTCAACGTGCGTTCGGCCCCGGACGGGTCGTGGATCGTCGAGCTCAACACCGAAGTTCTCCCGCGCCTCCTGGTCAACCAGACTTACGCGGCCAAGATCTCGCGCACCAAGGGAAGCGAGGCCGACCGCACCTTCATGTCGGGGTGTCTGCAAACGGCCAACTGGCTGACGAAAAGCCTCGAGCAGCGCGCCCGCACCATCCTGAAGGTGGCCAGCGAGATCGTGCGACAGCAGGACGCCTTCTTCGCCTACGGCGTCGAGCACCTGCGTCCGCTCAACCTGAAAGCGATTGCCGAGGCCACCGGCATGCACGAGTCGACTGTGTCACGCGTGACATCGAACAAGTATCTCTCGAGCCCCCGCGGCCTGTTCGAACTGAAGTATTTCTTCACCGCGTCCATCGCGTCGAAGACGGGCAGCGAGGCGCACTCGGCGGAATCGGTCCGCTTTCGCATCAGGCAGATGATCGATCGCGAAGTCGCGAATGAAATACTTTCGGATGACGCCATTGTGGAAAAACTCAAGTCCGCCAATGTCGACATCGCGCGCCGAACCGTCGCGAAATACCGCGAAAGCATGCGCATTCCGTCTTCCGTCGAACGGCGGCGCATCAAGGCCGTTCACTGACCCGAGCAGCAGCAGAAATCGCTTGATTAAAGCTTTAGGTTGCAAGATCAACGCCGCACAACCATAGATGGTAGATGCGCATGAATTTCGGCGGCGAGCGTTCACTTCCCAAACGGAGCAGCTCAGTTCGAATTTACGTCCTCGCGATGGTCAGACAGTTGGTTACGATGTCGCGTCGAGCAGACGAAGCAGAACTGGCCATCCTTCTCAAAGCGGTTCTCGACGTGTCGCGCGTTGGGGAACGCGATGGCTCCGCCAAGTCTTCAGGCTAGGCTAGCGCCGCGATCTTCTGCTGAAACTCGACGATGCTCGGGACAATATCGCGTCGGAAGCGAGAACCGTTGAAGACGCCGTAATGCCCGACATCCTTTTGCAATCGGTGCGCCTTGCGCTCCTTTGGCAGGCCCGAGCAAAGGTCGTGGGCGGCGTAGGTCTGTCCGATCCCCGAGATGTCGTCGTGTTCGCCCTCAACCGTCATCAGTCCGACGCTGTGGATGGCCGAGAGATCGACGCACTTATTGCGATGCGTCATCGTGCCTCGCGGCAGCTGATGCTCGACGAATACGGCGTCGATCGTCTGCAGGTAAAACTCGGCGGTGAGATCCATGACCGAGAGGTACTCGTCGTAGAACTCGCGTTGCTTCTCGCCTGATTCCCCGTCACCGCGCACGAGATGATTGTACATCTCGAGGTGCGCATCGACGTGACGGTCCATGTTCATGGCCATGAAGCCCGATAGTTGCAGAAACCCAGGATATACTTTGCGACCGAAGCCCGGATAGGGATAGGGCACGGTGTAGATACAATTGTCGGCAAACCATTTGCTGCCGCGCTTCTCCGCAAGCTCGTTGACCGCGGTCGGAGACCGTCGCGTGTCGATCGGGCCGCCCATCAACGTCATGCTGGTCGGCACCGCAGGGTCCTTGTCGGCCTCCATGAGGGCGACGGCAGCGATCAACGGGACGGATGGCTGGCACACGCCGAGAGTGTGGAGGGGCAGGCCATCGCTCTTCAGCGCTTGGCATATCTCGACGACATAATCGATGTAGTCGTCGAGGTCGAAACGGTCGCCCTTCGGGACCATCCGCGCGTTCGTCCAGTCGGTGATGTAGACATCATAGTGCGGCAGGAAAGCCGAAACGGTGCCGCGAAGCAGCGTCGCGTAGTGCCCGGACATCGGCGCGACGATGAGCAGTTTCGGTTGAAGATCGCTCGCCGGTAGATTTCGCTTGAACCGGACCACGCGACAGAACGGCTTCTGCCAAACGGTCTCCTCCTCGACCGCGATCGTACGGCCATCGATCGTGACGCCGTCGAGATCAAAGCGGGGTTTCCCATAGCGCCGCGTCATCCGCTCGAACATCTCGGTCGACGCCACGATTGTGCGACCGAGATACGTCGTGGAGAGCGGGTTGAGCGGATTGCGAGCCCAGAAGCGAACGACGTCCGAAACGGCCCGCGCCGGCGCCACGGCGAGATAGGCCATCTCGTGAGCCTGATAAGAAAGCTGGTTCATCGAACGATCTTCCTGGACGCGCGCTGGTAATCGACTACGCGGACTTGGTGCGATCCGGAATTGCACGATGTCGCATGTAGGAAGCGTGTGCTTTTTCGACAACATCGGCCGCCTGTTGTCGATATGAGATCCCGTAGAGCACGCGAGCCGCCGCCTCCTATACGCCGCGTCATCGCGTTCGATGTTTGAGGCGAGCCGAAACGGCTTTCGCGCGTTCCGTCTCCAGCGGCCGCATTTGCGCTCGGCCCGACAACGCTTGGAGGAACAGCTGCGTGTCAGACCCGGTCCACAAACCGCTCGACCTCGGTTTGCGCTCGCGGCGGCCGCGCGTCGATACACTGGTGCGACTGCGGTGGCTTGCCGTCTCCGGTCAGATGGCGGCCGTGCTGGCGACGCGCTTCCTGCTCGGCTTCCCGATGCCGATCGTATTATGCCTCGTCGTTGTTCTAGCTTCCCTCTGGGTGAATCTCGCCCTTCGCGTTCGCTTCAGTCACAATGATCGTCTGGCCGAGAGGTCGGCGGCCGCGCTCGGCGCTTACGATCTGCTGCAGCTCGCGGCTCTCCTCTATCTCACCGGGGGACTGGAGAACCCGTTTTCCATGCTCTTCCTCGCGCCGCTGATGATCACGGCCGTGACGCTTTCGGCGAGGTCGACGGCCGTCCTTACGCTCCTTCTCATCGCCTGTGCGACGACGCTCACCTTCTACCATCGTCCGGTCCCCTGGTTTCCCGGAGAGGCGCTGCATCTGCCTTTCCTTTATCGGATCGGGTTTTGGGGGGCGATCGTGCTCGGCGCGAGCTTCGCGGCCGCTTACACGTGGCGCGTGGCCGAGGAAGCGCGCCGCCTCTCCGACGCCCTCGCCGCGACGGAGCTCGTCCTCGTTCGGGAACAACATCTGACCCAACTCGACGGCCTCGCGGCCGCCGCCGCGCACGAGCTCGGGACCCCGTTGGCGACCATCAAGCTTGTCGTCAGAGATCTGCAAAAGCAGTTCCCGACGGAGGGCGTGATCGGCGAGGACTTGACCCTTCTGATGCAGGAGGCCGAGCGCTGCCGAAAAATCCTCGGCACGCTGACGTCCCTCGGCACCGTCGAGCAGGGTGACATCATCGGAACGCTCACGCTCAGTCACCTTCTCGAGGAGGTGGTGCAACCGCAACGCGATTTCGGGATCGCGATCAAGATCATCAAGGAAGGCGTCGGGCCGGAACCCACGTGCGTGCGCAATCCCGGCATGCTGTATGGCCTCGGCAACATCGTGGAGAACGCGATCGACTTCGCGACCAACGAGGTGCGGATCATCGCCAGGTGGAGCGAATCGGTGACGGTCGTCGCAATCGAGGACGACGGGCCGGGGTTCGCGGCAGACGTTGTGATGTCCCTCGGCGAACCTTATCTGACCACGAAGAAGAACCGTCGCGCAAAAAACGATGACAATGCGGGATTGGGATTGGGCCTTTTCATCGCGAAGACGTTGCTTGAGCGATCGGGCGCGAGCGTCACGACCGCGAATGCGCAGGCCCCCGGAACGGGGGCACGCGTAACGGTGCTTTGGCAACGGATCGAGTTCGAACGCGGCCGGACGGTGAGCAACCTGCTTGGCTCGGACGACCGTCGTCCCATGGTTATCGAGCCTGCCTAGGCGAAATGAAGGAAGCGAACGATGGAAAGCGTGTCCGGTGCCCACGGCCGATCGGCGGTCGATCCCTCCGTCCTCAACCTGAGTGCGGCAGCAGATAAAACCCTCCTCATCGTCGACGATGACCGGGCGTTTTGCCTTCGGCTTGCCCGCGCGATGGAATCGCGCGGCTTCGAAGTGAATGCCGTTTCCTCTGTGACTGAAGGGCTGGCGGCGATCGCCAGCGGAGCGCCGGCATTCGCCGTCATCGACATGCGTCTTGCCGATGGCAACGGTCTCGACGTCATGTCGGAACTCAAGGCGCGCCGCCCCGATGCCCGCGCGATCATCTTGACCGGCTATGGCAACATCGTCACTGCCGTGACGGCGGTCAAACTCGGCGCCTTCGATTATCTCGCGAAGCCTGCGGACGCCGACGAGATCTACAGCGCTCTCATGGCGACCCAGCACGACAAAGCCGTCCTGCCGGAGAATCCGATGTCCGCCGACCGGGTGCGGTGGGAGCACATCCAGCGTGTCTATGAGCTCTGCAGCCGCAACGTGTCCGAAACGGCGCGGCGGCTCAACATGCACCGGCGAACGCTGCAGCGCATCCTGGCCAAGCGCGCTCCCCGCTGAGGCGGAGCGCCGGCTGACGAGATCGGTCGTGTGACAAGGCTGGTCTGGAGCTGGGCCTTGCCTCAGCCCAGCTTGCAAAGCCCGAGCCGAACGAGTTTCGCGCTCGGGTTGGCGTAGGCTTCCTGGAGGTCGACATTCCAATAGCGAAGCTCTTCGATGGGGATCGGCTGCCCAGTCGCGGCGCAGCGAACGTAAGCACCAGCCTGAATGACCTTGTAGTCGCCGTCGAGATACTCGAGAACGGCTTCGTTGGCGGCTGTCTGGCGTCGATCGAAACGATTCATCCCCGCACCACCGACCACGCCCCACCGTTACCTAGAACAGGGAGTCCTGCTCGAACCTGGGCTTCGCTCGACTCCGTCGCGGTCGCGCCGACCCCGTCGTCATGACATCAATATGGCCATCGACGAATTCGATGTCGAGGAAAGTCGTCGCGGGCGTGCCTCGCGCGCTGCGCAGCGGTTTGCCTTCCCCATCGCGCACGAGAGCGAAGCCACGCGACAGCACTTGGCGGTAGCCGAGGGTCTCGAGGAGTTTCGCCAGGTTTCCAAGTCGACCGTGACGCGTTGTCACGAGGACGTCCCAGGCTCTAGCGAGGCCCGTTGCGACGTGTTCGCCGCGATGCGCAGCGCGATCCAGCTCTCTGGCGAGCCCCATGTGCGCGCTCGCGAGCCGCTGCTCCCCTTGCCCGAACCGAAGGCGTCGCCGCTCGCCCGCGCGCTCGATGCAGAAGCGCAGCCGCTGCTCGAGGTCGCCCACTTCCCGCAGGCGTTGAACCAGTCGCGTTCGCGGCGCCTGTTTCGATAGCCGGTGCGCTAAGCGGGACAGGTCGAGGTGGCGGCGGTCCATGCCGCCGGCGATCGCCGCTCTGCTCCGGCCCTCCGCGCGGTCGAGCTTTTGACGAGGGACGGCCGTCACGCTCTCGGGCGTCATGAGTGTGCGCACTACGGACCGAAGATCGGCGCGCCGCCGTTCGCCGAGGCGCACCACGGCCGCGCGATGCCGCCGCGCGACATCTCCCAAAGCGACGAGGAGGTCGGAGCGGACGGGGACCGGCTTCTCGGCCGCGCCAGACGGGGTCGGCGCGCGCAAGTCGGCGACGTGATCGAGGAGGGTCGTGTCGGTCTCGTGACCGACCGCAGAGATCAAAGGGATAGCGCTGGCCGCTGCGGCGCGAACGACGATTTCCTCGTTGAAGGCCCAAAGGTCTTCGAGCGAGCCGCCGCCGCGGGCGACGATCAGCACGTCGGGCCGCCGGATCGCGCCACCAGCGTCCGGCAATCCCGACGGCAGCGCATTGAGCCCGGCGATCGCTGCCGCGACCTCGCTTGCCGCCGTGTCGCCCTGGACGCGGACGGGCCAGACGATCACGTCGCGCGGAAAACGGTCGGCGATGCGATGCAGGATGTCACGGATCACGGCGCCGGTCGGCGACGTGACGACGCCGATCGTCCGGGGAAGAAACGGCAGGCGTCGCTTCCGCGCCACGTCGAACAAACCCTCGGCGGCGAGCGCCTTCCGACGCTGGTCGAGGAGGGCCATCAGCGCACCGATGCCTGCCGGCTCGATGCTTTCGATGACGATCTGATAGCTCGACTTCCCGGGAAAGGTCGTGACCCGTCCCGTCGCGATGACTTCGAGACCTTCCTGCGGCTTCGTCTTGAGTCGCGCGAACGCCATCTTCCAGATCACGGCATCGATGCGGGCGACGTCGTCCTTGAGGCAGAAATAGGCGTGGCCGGAAGAATGCGGACCGCGGTAGTTCGAGATCTCGCCGCGGACCCGCACGAGGCCGAAACGGTCCTCGATCGTACGCTTGAGCGCGCTCGACAATTCGCCGACCGTGGTCTCGCGCACGTTGCCGGTCTGCTGGTTGGGGAGAGCAGTGAAGGCGGCCAAATCGGAGCTTCGCAATCGTATCTTCAAGGAGAGCCGGCCCCGTTCTCGCGCGCCGCCGCGCCGACGGCAAGCCGGCCGGCCTAATCCTCCACGAGTTGGCCCGAGTAAACGACTGGCCCTGTCGGGCGGCCCGTTTTAGATCCGCCCGCCGGTTCGAGCGATACGGCAAACGTCATCTCGCCCGTCGTGCTCGCGTCCTGCGGCATGACCAGTGTCGCGGGCGTGTTCTTCAAGACGCCCATCGAGAGCGGTGCGCTGGTTCCTCCGAGGTACCACAGCTCGAGGCTTCGGCCCGCGGGCGTCTCCGCCGCGATCGGGCGCACCAGGACCTGACGCGTCTTGAGATCGACTTTGACGATCAGGGCGGGCTTATCGCCGCCGCGATTCACAGCGGCGACAAACGTCCCGTGAGGGCTCGAGCCGCTCGATGCCGAAGGGTCCCGGACCGCGACGAAAGCGAGCACCGCAGCCAGTCCGCAGCTCATCAGCGCGCCGACGCGCCAGCGATCGCGAGACTTGCGGTAGTCCAGGCTGGTCGATGCGCCGCGACCTGCTCGGTTGCCGCCCTCGATGACGCGGAACGGAAGCGGCCTGCTGCCCGTCGAGCGGATCGCCCGCTCGATGCGCGAGTACAGTTCGGGCGAGGGCGAAACAGGCTCGGACTGCATGGCCAGACCGGCCAAGCGACGCTCCCACTCAGCGACCGCTCGGCATGCGGTGTCGTCTTGGCGAAGCCGCGCCACGAACGCCGCCCGCTCGTCGGCATCGAGCGTCCCGAGGACGTATTCGCCAGCCTCCAAGTCCGTGCCGTCATCTGGATCGCCGGTGCCGATCAACTCGCGGCTCCATCGAGGCAGGTCCGGAGTGTCGCCAGAGAGCGGTGCAGCCACGTCTTGATCGTGTTGACCGGCCGGTCGTAGCGTTGCGCCAATTCCTCGCGCGTGTAGCCTTCGTAGTAGGCGAGAAGAACGCAGGTGCGCGCCTGGATGTCCAACTTGCCGAGGCATCTTCGGAGGCTGGCGGCAGTGATGATGTCGTTCTCGCGATCCCGGTCTTCAGCGACGCGTTCGTACCAGTCGACCTCGTCGCTCAAATCCGACACGGTCGAGAAACCCTTTTGCCGCAACACGTCGATGGCCCGGTTGCGAGCGATCGTGTTCAGCCAGGCCCGGGCGGTGCCGGCTTGGGGGGAAAAGCTCGCTGCGTTCTGCCAGATGCGGAGAAACACGTCCTGAAGCACCTCTTCCGCAGCTGGCTTGCTCCTCATGATACGGAGAACGATCCCGAGTAGTTTCGGAGCCGCGAGCCCATAAAGCTGCCGGAACGCGGTCGCGTCATGACCGGCCACCGCGACGAGCAACTGCTCCAACTCTGCCGTGTCCGTCGCCAACAAGAGCGCCTCCCGACAATCGCTCTTTGCAGCGATCGTTTGGCAGCTTCTAAGGCAAACCGGCCGAACGGGAAATGGTGCTAGGAGTCGCTCGGCGGGGCGCTTTCGCCACTGTCGGCGAGAGCCGTGACCAAATCGACGATCCGCCTGCGGATCTTGGCGTCGCCGATCCGCGTGAACGCGCGGTTGAGCAGCAGACCCTCGGTCGTCGACAAGAAGTCGACGACGTAAGCCGATCCATCCTCCGCCACACCACTCCGCGCGACGGCGTGCTCGCCCGAGCGTTCGCTGGGCGCCCCTTCGAAGAAGTAGGCGGGAGGCGCCTTGAGCGTTTCGGATATCTGCTGCAGGCGGCTGGCACCGATCCGATTGGTGCCTTTCTCATATTTCTGGACTTGCTGAAACGTCAAACCGAGAGCTTCGCCGAGTCTTTCCTGGCTCATTCCCAACAACATTCGCCGCATACGGACACGGCTTCCGACATGCTTGTCTATCGGGTTGGGTATCTTCACCGCGGGGGTCGTTTTTTGATCCAACGTTCAGGTCTCAGCAGCAAGCTGACGCCTTGGAAAACAGACGCCGCAAGAACGCAACCTGCAATCCCAATGCTTAGCTGACAAGGCAAATACAAAAACACTCGTTAAGAGTGTTTATTTGTCTTGAGTGCACGCAATAGTAAGCATATCGCGACCCAGATGATCACCAGCGGCCAGTCGCCCGTCTGCGTAAAGAGGGGCGGACTGATCGGTTGCGGCAGCGAAGCATCGAGGATGCCTTCCGCTCCGAGCGGGAGAGACCCCAACGTGCGTCCGTAGGGGTCAAGCACCGCCGAGATGCCCGTCGCGGCGCCACGCACCATCGGCACGCCTTCCTCGATCGTTCGCAGCCGGGCTTGCGCGAAGTGCTGCGACGGTCCGCTGGTCAGGCCGAACCAGCCGTCGTTGGTGACATTTAGCAGGTATCTGGGACGGGCGACCGCGTCGCCGCGCACCATCACCTCGCCGGGAAAGATCGCCTCGTAACAGATCAGCGGCGAGGCCAGCGGCATGCCCGGTACAGGGAGAGGTCGCCGGATGTGGCCCGGCTCGAACCCGCCGGGCACCGATACGAACCGGCGCAGGCCGAGACGGCTGAGAAGAGCGCTGAACGGCAGGTATTCGCCGAAGGGAACGAGATGCACCTTGTCGTAGCTGCCGATGATGTCGCCGCCCGGCGAGATCACCTCGATGTCGTTGAAATATTCGCTGTGCGCGGGCCTGTCTTTTCCGGCAGGCACGTCTTCCTCGCGAGCGGCTCCGGTCACAAGGGTCGTGTTCGAGGGAAGAGCCGCGCCGATCCGCGCGAGTTCGTCGGCGTCTCGAGCCAAGATGAACGGGAAGGCCGATTCGGGCCAGACCAGCATGGTGACGTCGGACAGCTTGAGCCCCTTGGCAACATCGTCCCGCTGCGACAGCTCAATGTAGCGCGACACGATCTCGTGCTTGTTTTCCGGCGAGAAATTGACGTCCGGACGCAAACCGGGCTGCATGATGCGGATGGTGACGTGCGGAACGACGCCCGGATCCCCCTGCCAGAGACGCAAGGCGCCGAAGCCGACGATGAAGACGAGCGTCGCTCCGGCAACAGCTAAAGGAGTCCAGCGTCTAGGATCGGACCGACTCCCGGTCAGAGTCGCCGGCGTGGCCGCGAGGGCGACCGTGAGGAAGGTGAGGCCGTCCGCACCGACGAGCGAGGCAATCTGCGCCGTGAGCAGCGTGCCGCCGAGGCCCATGCCGAACTCGTTCCAGGGAAAACCGGTGAAGAGATGTCCGCGCGCCCACTCCGCCACGCTGATCCCCACCGCAAGGGCGAGCACGCGGAGAGCGCCCGGCACCCAGAGCAGGCGCGCGATCGCGAAGCCGACCGCGGGGAACAGGGCGAGCCCGGCGGGAACGCCGATCACGCCTATGGGCAGAGCCCAGGTGAACTCGGGATCGATGATGAAGGCGGCTCCGAGCCACCAGAAGCCCGCCAGGAAGTAACCGAAGCCGAGCCACCAGCCGGCTCCGAAAGCGAGCCGCAGGGCTGGCGTATCGATCCACGACGATGACGGCACGCGCGCGGTTACGCCGTCGAGAAGCCAGACCCCGACGGTCATGGTGACGATGAGCGCCGGCCCGACATTCAGCGGCGCCAGCGCCAGGGCTCCGAAGGCTCCTGCCAGGATCGCGATCAGCCGACGGGTCCAGCCGCTCGAAAGAATGATCCAATCGGCGACGGCCAGGATCAACGCCAGCTCACCTGCCGCGTGCCAACCCCGCGCCGGCGCAGACCCGCCGCGAACACGGCGCAGTTCAAGAGATGGCCGCCGGTGCCTCCGCGTGCGAAGGCTGGCAGGCCTGCGACCACCAACCGACCGGGAGAGCAGCGATGCAAGACGCGACCGACGGGACGACGCCGCACGAGACAGCTATCGAAGAGAGCGACCGCCACCGGCGAAAGATGGCCGCCCGCAAGCTGGTTCAGGACAACGAGGTCGCCTCGAAGGCGATCACGAAAAAGGGCCTGCTCGTCGTGCACACCGGGCCGGGCAAGGGGAAAACCACCGCCGCGATGGGCCTGGCGATACGAGCGCTCGGCTACGGCTGGCGGGTCGGGATCGTGCAGTTCATCAAGGGAGCGTGGGACACGGGCGAAAAGCACGCGCTCGCCCGGTTCGGCGATCTCGTGTCCTGGCATACCATGGGTGAAGGCTTCACCTGGGAGACCCAGGATCGGGCGCGCGATGTCGCCGCCGCAGAGCGGGCCTGGTCTGCGGCGCAGGCCCTGATGGACGATCCCGCCGTGCGGCTTCTCGTGCTCGACGAGATCAACATCGCCTTGCGCTACGACTACCTTCCGCTCGATGCCGTTGTAACCCGTCTCGCCGCCCGACGGCCGGACCTGCACGTCATCGCGACGGGCCGCAACGCGAAACCGGCGCTGATCGAAGCCGCCGATCTCGTCACGGAGATGACCGTCGTGAAGCATCATTTCGCGGCGGGCGTGAAGGCGCAGCAGGGCATCGAGTTCTGAGCTCCGCGATGCCGCAGGCAACCTCGCGGCCGACTGGCTATTCGGCCGCGGCCGGCTTGCCCTTCGAGGCCTTGGCCGACGCTTTCGCCTGCTTCTTGGCGGCCTCGCGCGCCGCCTTCGCCGCCGGCGTCTCCATCCGCTCGGCGATCCGGGCAGATTTGCCGCGTCGGTCGCGTAGGTAATACAGCTTGGCGCGACGTACGCGTCCGCGCCGGATGACCTTGATCGAGTCGATGTTGGGCGAATAGACCGGGAAGACGCGTTCGACGCCTTCACCGTAGGATATCTTGCGAACGGTGAAGCTCTCGTTGATGCCGCCGCCGGTGCGCGCGATGCAGACGCCCTCGTAGGCCTGGACGCGCGTGCGCTCGCCTTCCTTGACCTTGACGCTGACGATAAGCGTATCGCCGGGCTGGAACTCGGGAATGGCGCGCTGGGCGGCGAGCTTCTCGACCTGAGCGGCCTCAAGCTCTTGAATAATGTTCATCGGTAATCCTGGCCGTTCCGCCCACGATACTACAGGGCGAGCGTTTCGGGACGCTGTTTTGATTTGATGCGCGCCTATACCCGAGGGCGCCGACCCTGTCGAGGGTGGCGCGAACCGCCGCGCACGACTCTCATCAGAACGCCTCGCTGTCGCGCACTCGCCTGGCTGCCTTGTGCGCCCTCTTCACGAGTTCGTCGGTCCGACAATCGGGTTCGGCCAGCCGCGCCGCGGCGCCCTGAACCCGCCTCCAGTCCTCCTCCGATGTCCCGAATGGCGCGCTCTGCCGGAGGATGGTCTGGCTCAGCTGCTCGCGGAAGGCATGGGCGTCATGCACCTCGCCAAGCGTTTGCTGCAAGATCTGAAGCTGGTCTTGTAGCTCTTTGACGAGCCAGAACTTTTTATGAACCTCTGCCAAGGATGTGGTCAGGTCGAGCTGGTAGCGCAGCCTTTTTGCGCGCTTGCGGATCTCATGCAGCTCTTCTGGGCGGAACCTCGACCAACCGCGCGTGCTCCGCGCCAGGCGTGCAAGATCCCCGGCGAGGCGGAGCTTGATGAACCGCGCCGCCGAGGCGGCCCGCCTTCCGCGCTTGACGCCCTCCATCGACATGGAAAGCAGATCAAGCAGCAGCACGCGCCATCGCGGGGAGGCCAGCGCTTCCCGCAGGTCATCGTGCGCGCGATGTCGCAAGTCGCGCATGTAATCGGCGACGGTCGCCACTCCCGGCAGCGGACTCTGTTGCGCCGCCGCGTCGAGGGTGCCGTGCTGGAAGACATCGGCATCGCGGGCGGCGCCGAGCTTTTGAGCCATCCACTTCAGGTCCACCATCAGGGGCTTGGCGCTGCGGCTCTTCAGGACCGGCCAGAAAAGGGCCAAGCCGGCTTGCAAATGCCGGAGTGCGATTCGGGTTTTGTGGACGGCCTCTTCGCCGCCCGGACCGATCAAGGCCGCGTTGCGGCAGACCAGCTGCAGGCAGGCCTGGACGATCGCGGCAAAGGACTGCTCGATTGACATCGACGCCGAGAGGTCCAGTGCCAAGTGCTTCGTCGGCGCGCCCCATGCCCTCTCTGCGACGGCGTAGCCGCGCTCGGACTTGGCGGCCAGGCTGACCACCAGGGGCAGGTCACGGGCGAGCTCGCGGGCAAGGGCGAGAACGTCCTCGCCCGATCCGCTTTTCAACTCGAGTTCGAACTCGCTGATGTCGAGAAAGCGGCCGCCGGCGCTGATCATGCCGCAATCGATCGCTCCCTCGATGACACTCGTGCCGAAGACGACCGGGAGCACGGTGCGGGACACGTCCACGGTGAACCGAGGGGCAAGCGACTCGACGACGGCTTCGTCCGCGAACACATGCGCGAGCGGAGTCGAACGGAGCCACTCGACGTCGGGACGATCGCTTTCGCTTTCGCGTTCCCATTCACCGCGGTCGACCAGCGAGTGGCCTGCATCCTTGAGCGTCTGGGTCACCGTCGAGCCGTTCGATGCTCGGACACGGAGCGAGATGCGCGCGCGACGCAGGGCGGCCTCGGGTGTGTCGTAGTACGTCGACTGCAGCCGGCTATTATGACGCTTCTCGGCCGCCGCTTGCAGCAGAGGATGTTCGATCAGGTGCCTGAGCGCCGCCGCGTCGACCGTGAACTTGAGCTCGTATTCTTTGCCTTCCGACAAGGCGGAGTCCCTCGGGGCTGACGTGCGAGCAGGAGCGGCCAGCCGCTTCATCCCGACATGCGGGGCGTCCAGAGACGTCCTATGGCCTCGAATTCGCCGGATGTAACCTGGTTTCGTCTGTCTCGAATGGGCAGGTGGACTATGTTTCGTTTTGAGCAGACATCGTCGGCTCAGTCTCGAATGGACCGCGCTTCATGATCAAGTTCTACTACAATGCCGGCCCTAACCCGATGAAGGTCGCTCTCTGCCTCGAGGAGACCGGCTTGCCTTACGAGGCTCATCCGGTCGACACGCTGAAGGGCGAACAGTTCGACCCGGCCTTCACCGCGATCAATCCGAACGCCAAGCTCCCCGCGATCGTCGACGGCGACGCTACGGTCTTCGACTCGAACGCGATCTTGCTCTATCTCGCCGAGAAAACGGGCAAGTTCCTGCCGGCGGGCGGATCGGCGGCCCGCGGCGAGATGCTGTCGTGGCTGATGTTCGTGGCCACCGGCATCGGCCCCTATTCGGGACAGTCCGTGCATTTCCGGCTCTTCGCGCCGGAGCCGAAGGACTATGCCGTCAACCGCTACACGCGCGAGATTGAACGGCATTACGCCATACTCGATGAGCGCCTCGCCGATCACCGTTTCGTTCTGGGCGACGTCTACACGATCGTGGACATGGCGTTGTGGGGCTGGGCGCGGATGATCCCGCGGGCGATCGGCGACGACGGGTTCGCGAGGCTTCCGAACGTCAAACGTTTCCTCGACGAGGTTTCCGGCCGCCCTGCTGCCAAGACAGCGGAAGAGCTGCGGACCCGCCATGCTTTCAAGACGGACTACGCTGCCGACGCGCGCCGCCACATGTTCCCGCAGAACCGGCCGGCGGCCTGAGGGCCGCCTTCAGGGCGATCAGTCCAGCAAGGCCTCGAGGCCGTCGACGGTGACCCAGGACTGGGGAAAGGCGGCCCCTGACAGGTGCCGGAAGGGCTTCTCCGGCTCGCCGAGGTTGCTGACCACCGCCAGGGCGCCGGCGTAATCCTCGTTCGTCAGATAGAGGCTCGGCGTCGCGACGACGGCGATCCCGGCCTGCAGGGCGGCGCGGAGGCCATTGGCCGAGTCTTCGATCGCGATGGCGTGCCCCGGCCCGACGCCCATCGTTTCGAGAGCCGCGAAGTAAACGTCGGGATGCGGCTTCTTGCGGTCGACGACGTCGCCCGCGGCGATCGCGAACCAGCTCGGCGCGTCCTCGCCCAGGGTCGAGCGAAGCAGGGCCTTGACGTTTTGCGGCGTCGACGTCGTCGCGATGCCGAGCTTGACGTCGCGCTCCACCGCCTCGTCGATCAGCCGCTCGACGCCGGGCCGCAGCTGCAGGGCTCCCCTTGCGAGAAGGTCGAGGTAACACCGCGTCTTCGTCTTGTGGAGCTGCGGCAGACGCGCGAGCACGATCTTCTCGTCGGGCCGATGTGTCTCGATGTAACGGATGATGCGTTCCTTGCCGCCGGTCGTCTGCAGCAGCTCGGTGTAAAGCTGCGGATCCCAATGCCAATCGAGCTTGAACTGCTGGAAGGTCAGGTTGAAGGATTGGCGGTGCAGTTCCTCGGTCTCGGCGAGCGTGCCATCGACATCGAAGATGATCGCCTGGAGCTTCATGCAATGAGCCGGCGTCGGCGTTCGACCAGCTTCATGATAAACGGCGTCAGGATGAGCTGCATGGCGAGATCGAGCTTGGCGCCGGGGATCACGATCGAGTTCGCGCGCGACATGAAACTGTCGTGCACCATGGACAGGAGATAGCGGAAGTCGATGCCGTGCGGGTTGGCGAAGCGGATGATGACCATCGATTCGTCCGCCGTCGGGATCCACCGTGCTGCGAAAGGGTTCGAGGTGTCGACGGTTGGCACGCGCTGGAAGTTGATGTCTGTCTCGGTGAACTGCGGGCAGATGTATCGCGCGTAATCGGGCATGCGGCCGAGGATGACGTCGATGACGGCCTCGGTGGAATAGCCGCGGATCGAGCGGTCGCGATGGATTTTCTGGATCCATTCGAGGTTGATGACCGGCACGACGCCGATCTTGAGGTCGCCGAAACGCGCGGTGTTGATCGTGTCGGTGACGACGGCGCCGTGCAGCCCTTCGTAAAGGAGGATGTCGGACGGCTCCGCGATCGTTTCCCACGCGGTGAAGGTTCCCGGCGCCGCGCGATAGCGCTCGGCCTCGACGATGTCGTGCACGTAGTGGCGTGTCGTGATCCTGCCACGGTGGCCGTAGTCCTTGAAGACCGTTTCGAGCTTCTCAAGCAGGTTGGCGTCCGGACCGAAATGGCTGAACTCGCGATTTCCCCGCGCCGACTGCGCCAGCATCTCGTCCTGCATCTCGACGCGATCGTACCTGTGGAAGGCATCGCCCTCGATGAAGAGCGCCTCCACGTTCTCGCGGCGAAAGATCTGCTCGAAGGTCTGGCGGACGGATGTCGTGCCGGAGCCCGACGATCCCGTCACGGAGATGATGGGATGCCGTGCCGTCACACGGTCAACCCATCATCAAGCCGCGCGGCTTGAACAACGGCGATTGATTCGCCACCAGCTTCGGGTCGGTGTGGTACTCGGCGATGGTGTCGACGACCTGCGCCGACCCGAACACGAGGGGCGAGCGCTGATGGATCTCGGTCGGCACGAGGTCGAGGATGCGCCTAGCGCCATCCGTCGCCTTGCCGCCGGCGTGCTCCACGAGAAAGGCGATCGGGCTGACCTCGTAGAGCAGCCGGAGACGCCCCGCCCCGTACCCCTTGCGCTGGTCCCCGGGGTAGAGGAACACCCCGCCTCGCGTGAAGATGCGATAGGCGTCAGCGACCATGGAGGCGACCCAGCGCATGTTGTGGTTGCGCGACAGCCGGCCTTCCTCGCCCTGCGTGACATCGTCGATGAAGGCGCGGACCGCGGGGTCCCAATGCCGGTAGTTCGAGGCGTTGATCGCGTATTCATGCGAGTCGGGCGCGATCGTCAGCGCTGCGTTGAGCGTCGCGAAAGCCCCGATGCGCTGATCGAGGATGAAAGCCGCGGTCGGG